>QZKE01000093.1 GCA_003598015.1 Actinomycetota bacterium
CCTCCAGGTAACGGTCCTTCCTGCCCGGGGCCTCCAGGTAACGGTCCTTCCTGCCCGGGGCCTCCAGGTAACGGTCCTTCCTGCCCGGGGCCTCCAGGTCGGTCTCGCTCGGCGCGCAACCCGCGGGATAGGAGGAAGAAACCTCATCTTCACTTGCGCGCACTCGCTGCGACCGACCTGGTAGTGCCCCGGGCAGGGTTTTATACAGGGGCTATGCCCGGACCTCACGCTCGTATCAGCTACAGCTTGCTACACCCTGTTCTTGGCTTTCTTGGCTGTTTGTTTCGGGTTGGCCACCAGTTCCCGGGCAAGGTTATGCCACTTACGTCGCTGCATACGATTCCTGCTCCGGGGATCGACGTCCCGTTGTGTGCGTGCCAGGCCTGGACCTCGCTACGCTCCGTCCAGGCTACTGTCACCGTTGCGAACAAAGATTCACCTATCGAAACCTGATACTCAATCGAGGTTGCCGTGACGCTGCGCTCCTCGCAATATGCCTTTCTCGCAAGAAAGGCATACTTTCGCGATGCAAACTAGCGAGGGGGTTGCATGATAACCGTGGTATCGACGTAGATGGACACCATGTTGGATTCTAGGATGATGCTCCCGCCCTTGATGGCGAAGACGCGGTAGTTGTACGTATATCCCATGTAGAGGTCTTCGTCCCGTACGTAGAAATCGGGGCCGGGCGGGTAGCGCCTCCACTCGAGCATGGAACCAGAGGGCGGGAATACGGGGGGCTGGTTCATCTCCGCCCTCACCAGGGCGTAGAAGTCGGGCTGCAATTCTCCTTCCACGTGCCAGTCGAGATCGATGACGGGCATTCCCTTGCCTCCGTCCACCGCCCTGCCGCTCAGGGTTATGGTCGGTTTCACCTGGGGTATGGCGACGACCACGGCGTTGCTGTAGATCATGCCATCCCCATGCGGGCAAGCCACGCGGTAGGTATAGGACATGCCGGCCTTCGCTTCCCGGTCCGTGTACCCCCGGGTGCCTCCGCCCACCCGGGCCAGTTCGTCCTGGGGGAATGCGGGCTCCCGGCCGGTCGCGCGCAGGATGACGAATTCGCTGGCGGTCCCGTCCTTCACATCCCAGGCGAGCGCCACGCCTCCCTGCTGCACGGCGCCCTGCAGGGATATCGCCGGCTTCACCGCGTCACCGTTCTGGCCGTCTTCCCCGTTGTCCCCGTTGTCTTCGGGGGCCTGCGCCTCCAGCTGCGCTATGCCGGGCGCCTGCGCCGCCTGCGCCTCCACACCCGCCATGACGCCCGTATCCAGCCCGCGTGAGCCGTCTATGGTGCGGTTCCACAACAGCCATTCATCCTGCAGCCTTTCGGGCGGGATATCGCTTACCTGGGCGGCCAGGCCGCCCTCGCCCAGCTGTTCCGGGAGGTCCAGCATCTTGCCCTGTGCGAGCCGCACCGGCTCATCCTGCCCCCGGAAGACCCCCGCTTGTACATCGTTCTGCAGGGCCAGGAGCTCGGTGTCCTCCGCTCCCAGGTCGAGGTCGAATACGGTCCCTGCGGTCTCCACCTCCAGGCCACCCCCGAACACCCGCATGGGAATACCTTTTTCGGCCCGGAAGTAGCCGTCACCCGCCTGCATGCGGACGGATATGCCTTGCTCGTTCACGGCCAGGATATCCGCTTCACTGCCATAATCGAGGCGCGCCAGGTTCTCCCCTCCGAATGCTATCTCGGCCCTTACATCCGGCGGCGTTCTCAACGCGCTGCCCTCGGCAACGACCAGGGGGGTATCCTCCCCCGACCACTCTCCACCGGGCTCGCGCACCTCCACCATGCCCGTGGCGAACACCCAGGCCTCTTCCTCGGCCAATCCCAGGGTGGGAGGCACGGCCACTTTCCCGGGCGCGGTGAAGAGCACGGATGACACCACCAGGATAGCCGCGATAACCGCGGCCACCGCGAGGGTCGCGTAGGACAGCCTCTGCGGCTCGCTGACCGATATCCGCCTGGCAGGTTCCCTCTCCCTCTTCCGCTCTCCCTCCATCACGCGGCGTTGGGCCTCCATGACCCTGTCCTTCATGCGTTCCCGGGCCTCGGAAGAGGGCAGGGGCTCGAAGCTGGAAACGGCCGCGAGCATGGTCGCGAGCGAATCCAGCTCACTCAGCTCGGGGTCGAGTTTGACGACCTCGCTCGGCTCCTTGCCCTCGAGGCGCTCCGAGAGGAGCGCCGCCTTAAGACCACTCCTCAAGGGAATTCACATCCCTTCCTCCAGCAGGCCCGATTCCGCGGCCAGTTTGCGCAGGGCTTTCAGGCTGCGGTAGACCTTCATGGTCAACGTCTTCTTGCTCAAGCCCAGTACCTCGCACATCTCGTCGTGGTTCAATCCCTGGTAGAACTTCAGAGCCAGTATGTGCTGGTAGGACTGGGGCAGTTTGCAGACCAGGTCCATGAGCACCGCCACCCGTTCCGTCTCCTCCTCGCCCGCACCCATGGGCGAGCGCAGCACGCCCTCCAGGTCCTGCAGGGCCGTTTCGCGGCGCCTCCCCTCGCGGCGGTAGTAATCCACCAGGGTATTGGTGGCGATGCGGTACAGCCATGCCGAGAAGGATACGTCTTTCCATTGGAATCCCTCCAAGTGGCGCAGGGCTTTCTCGAAACAGGTGGCGGTGAGATCCTCCGCGGTGTCCACATTGCCGGTACGCCGCAGCAGGTAACGATAGATCAGGGGCATGTAGTGCTCGTAGAGCTCGGAGAAGGCTTCGGGAGAGGTACGCGCCCTCTCCACCAACTCCCGCTCCCTGTTGGGCTCCATGCGCTCGATGGCCAGGAGTACCAGCAATCCCAGCATTGTATATGCGCCCCCGTCTTGCAGCACCGTCAGTAGCGGCTGGCCGGCCGGCCGCAGGTACACACCTTGGATTATATATTCCTTTGTGATTCCGCGGTACGCAGCGATTCCGTGCTCTCATCGTCTTCTCCCTCCTCGGGAGGCCTTTCCTCGTTTCCACCGCCGGCGGATTCATGCGATCTCTGCGTACCCGTTGCCTCCTCTTCACGATGCATGGCAAGGTTCTCGTAAAGAGACCTGAGTACGGCTGAACGGCGGAAACGGGGGTTGATGATCACTCCTGCGTTCCAACCCATAAACTCCATGTCTTGCTCCGTCCTTTCCGTAGGCCTGCTCGAGTCCTCAATGACTACAACGTGCGGGAGGAGAAGAAATCTACGCCTTGCGGGAATCGCGGCTGGAACCATGCCGCGGGTTATCGCCTCTCTATATAATGTCGGGAGGGCATAACGGTCCGAGCGGAGAAATGATGGGCGAAAGGAGCGGGATATGAGGGTCGGAACCGGTTCATTCCGGTGGGTCGCTGCAGGAGCGGCGCTGACGTCGCTGCTCGTAGTCACCCTCCTGGCCGGGTGTGGTGGGGGATCCACCCAGCAGGACGGGATCACCGCGGCGACCGATACGGCCACCTCCTTCCTCGATGCCCTCGGAAACCAGGATGTCGCGGCGTTGCGTTCCCTTATGTCCGCGGAATACCTGGCCGCTAACGATGTGCCGGACCCCATCACCAGAGAGCAGCTCATTGACGCCCTGGGATATGTGACCGCCTACCGCTTCATCCCGGATGAGGACATCACCATCGATGGGAGCCGCGCCGTGGTCACAGTGGACATCGAAGTCGCCGGAAAGGGCGTGCGCGAGGAGACGCTCGTGCTCAGCCTCCAGGGCGAGGAGTGGATGGTGGACGATTTCACGGCCATGGACTGGTCGCAACAGCCGGTGGTGCAGGATGCGGAGAATGTTGAGGTCGAACAGGCCTTGCGTGACTTTCTCATCGCCTGCATCGACGGCGATACCGCATACGTATTCGACCACCTGAGCCCGGGATACAAGGAGAAACACCGCCTGGAGGAGCCCTGGACCCCGGCGGAGTTCTCGGGCGTGTTCGGTACGGCCCGCTCGTACGATTTCGTGCCCGAAGACATAGACAGCGAAGACGGCACCGCCGAAGTCGATGTCACCGTGGAGTTCGGCACCAGGGGAAACCTGGAATCGGAGACTACCCGCGTCGTCCTGGTGCAGGAAGGCAAGAACTGGTTCGTCGACGTCTTCCCGTTCTTTATATATTGATCAGGTTCGGCCGTTCTCTTATGCAGCGAAACGTGATACTCAAGCGATGGACAAGGAGGTGGACAAGAACAGAGCTTTGACAAGTCCACCTTTTTCAGGGATGCTTCGTCGCGTACTACTCGTAATACGCCTCGCCTCGGGCGGCTCGGCTAGACCGGGCCGGAAGGACGTTATCGCCCGGACGGTGAGAGGTCGAGATAGCAGCGGGCGGTCGCCGTTACCGCGGCTTTCCTGCCCCCCATCACCAGCAAGTCCACGCTCTTGTGGACGCGGACCGTAACCCAGAGATAGCGTTCCCCCACACCGAAGGAACATTCCACCACGTCGGCGCCGTTGCGGTCGGCATACTCGACCGCCGCGCCCCGGGGATCGTTTCCCACCCCCAGGTAGGGGGTCAACTCCAGGCCCGCCGCCTTGGCGGCGGCATCCGCGGCGGTCTGTGCCGCGCCACGGGCGCCGTAGAGGGCGGCAACGTCATGCAACACCACGCCCACCAGCAGCATCACCACCATGAGCGCCGCCGCTACCACGGTAGTCCCCGCGCGCTCGTCGGCGATCATGCCCACCCTCATATGCCCTCTCTGTCGTTTTCTATACGCATCTCCGCGCTTCCGCGCACGGTTATGGCCGGGAAGAACCTGTCTATTGCGGGAATGGCCACGGGCACCTCGTATTCGACCTCCACGCGCACCCATTCCCCGCGCTGCCGCGGCCCGCTCTCCACCACCACCTTCAGCCTCGTACGGTCGAGTCCCGCGGCGGACCTCACCGTCGCTCCCTCGATGAGAACCGGGTTGCCCGTCTCCACGCCTTTCCTCGCCCCTTCCCGCGCCGCAGCGGTCACGGCTATCTGTGCCCTCATCACCGTTACCGCCTGGGCGAAGAGCAGAAAAACCAGCAGGAGCAGCGGCAGCACCAGGGCGAACTCCGCCGTGGCTTGAGCTTCTTCAGCGCCTCTCAGGCGCTTGACGTGGAATGGGGAGGGGAACGGCAAAGTAACTCCTTTAAGACGGTACGGTAAGCGAGGGGAAGTGCCGCCGGGAGGGGCTGCCGGAGGAGTCCAGGGGGCTAATCGATAGCCTTGAAGGTCTCCTCGCGCTTGCTCCCCTTACCGCCCAGTTTCTTGAGCAGATCAGAGGGTATCTCCGGGGTGATGTAGCCGACTATGTCGTTGTAGTGTTGGATGAGGAAACGGTCTCCCCGGCGCAACCCGAGGACCATATCCGCAGCCTTGGACCGCAACTCCGTCGTGCTGATGATCCTGACCGCCATGCTCGCTCCTTTTCTAACCCTCTAAAGTTATATATGTTATAGTATATGGCAATGCCGTAATAGTCAAGCGTGTTGAGAGGATTTTCCCTTGCGGCGGTCCGTACGGGCAGGGGATCAGGGTGACGTATCTACCTGCTGGGGTCCTGCTCCCGTCTCGGACCGTGACGCCAGGGAGACGTGGGCCGGGGGCGAAAGGGCGGAGAGGTTCCCCGCCTCATCCCGTGTCTGCAGGACGAAATAGATGTCCTTGCCGTCCAGGCCCGCGCCGAAGGGGAAACCCGTGAAGATATATTCCTGGACGCCTCCCGGTTCCCCGGGTAAGGGCTTGCCCTTCTCCAGGGGGATGGCGTCTTTCCAGTTCCCCCCGTCGATGGGGCGGTCCAGGAAGCGTATCTCGTAGGTGAGCGCGAATCCCCGGTAACCGTCATCTCCCGGGGTGGTCCAGGTGAGCTTAACGCCCGCCGGGTCTTCCCCATCCATCAACCTCTCCGCGGAGAGGTCGATGACCCGTCCCGGCCTCACGGCGTCCGTATCCAGGCATCCCGTGCCCCGGGAGTCGCGCCCATACTCCGGCCAATCCGCCATATCGCCCACGGATGACGCCGTCTTCCAGACGAACAACCAACCTTCGCGGGTGCCCGCAACCACCTCGCGGCCGCCGTCACCGTCGAGATCGCCCACCGCGGGTGTCACCGCGCTCCAGCCCCCGGTGAACTTGGGCCAACCCTGCGGCTCTCCCCCGGTTCCGTTCACGGCGTGGAGGTCGTAACCGGAACTACCGGCCAGCACCTCCTGGGAGCCGTCGCCGTCTACATCCGCCGCACCGGGCGTTACGAACGACGCCGTATCGTTCAACGCGACGGGGAAGGGCGCCAGCTGCCGTCCGTCCATGGAGTTCCAGGCCGAGAGCTGATCGTCGGACCTCGTCTGGCTGGCCGGTAGCATCATATCCACTACCCTGCCCAGCCCCATGGTCGGCGCGATATAGGCGAGGCTTCCCGTCCCCAGGTCGGCGAAGCATCCACCCGCCGCCGCACACATGAGAGGAACGTCCGCGGACCCGGCCGCGGCGCCTGCCGTGACGCCGTCCAGTCCGAGGGGAAGCCCGTTCTCATCGCTTCCCAGGAAGGAGGTGCCATCCAGCCTGAGCAGATAGCCGGATCCGGCCGCCGCGGAGACAGCGATCTCCATCCCGCCGTCCCCGTCCACATCGGCTATGGCGGCGGGGCCGCCCGCTCCCTCCATGACCACGGGCGTTACACCCGGAGCCGCCATGGCCATACGCACGGGCCAGCCCGCCAGGTAAGCCTGGGAGGGGACCCGGTCGCCTGGAGGTTGCGCCCCCGCCTCGAGGCCGTGCGCGACCCCATCGTGATGCAGAACATAGGCGCGGGTGTTGCCGGCGCCGTTCGGCCTTGCGGCAGCGCCTCCCGCGAGCGCCTCAATGAAAGACAGAAAGGCGCCGGCGCTGAAGGTCCGCGTGGATACGTGCATGGTCTCGCCTGAGTATATCTCGTTGCTGCCGCAGATGACCTCGAGGTCTCCGTCGCCGTCCAGGTCGGCCACGGAGGGGGCGGCGGCGATGTTGCCGCCTCTGGGAATATTTTCCTTATCATTGAAAACGCAGGTATGGGTGAGGGGATCGAACGAGGCCACCCTCGCGGGATCGACCAGTTTGACCGGCCACCCCTCCACCGGGCCGCCGTCCGCATGCCACGCATAGACGTGCTGGTCCATACAGGCGGCGATTATCTCCAGGCTCCCATCCGGAGATCCATCCAGGTTGCAGAGCACGGGCCCCCGCGCAAATGCCTTGTCCAGGCAGTTCCACCTGTCGAGGCTGTGCACTCTATCCGGCACGAAGCGGGACGCGTACCAATCGGCCGGCAGGACACCCTCCGTCCACCAGTCCGCGCCATCCGGCACGGAGTAGAGCGGGTTGGAGCGCACGGGATAACCCGGCAGGAGGTTACCCTCCCCGTCCCAGGCGTAGATGCGTCCCTGCATATCCCCCGCCACTACCTCCAGGGTGCCGTCGTGGTCCAGATCGCCTACGGCGGGCGTCCCGTTGATGGAGGCGTAGGCCTTCGAGTTGACCGCCCCGGACGCGTAACCCTCGGATCCCTCGTGCAGGGGGAGGGGCGTCGCATGCACCGGCCAACCGGGCAACTCGTTCAGGTCCGCGCCGTAGGCATGGACCAGGCCTTCGCCGGTGGCCACGATGAGCTCGCTCACTCCGTCGTCGTCCAGGTCCGCGAAGCGCGGTGACGCCGAGATGTCCGATCCCACCTGCAGGGGAGCGCCGGCATACGCATCGGGGTCGTCGAAGCAGAACATGGTCTTGCGGTCCTCTCCCCAGTTGCCCGCGTTATCCCGCACCCTGATCCTGACGGTGAACGCATAGCGGTTGGGGTCTTCCGCCCCTCCCCGCTCATCCACGCTATCCAGGACCTTGCGATATACCTGGCCGAGATCGAGTGTCGCCAGGACCCCCCGCTCGGGCTCGTAGCGGTAATCGGTCTCGCTCAGCGTGATCCATTCCCCCTCGCGTGGGTCCCAGCCCGGTCCCCATTCCACCACGTATTTATAGCCGTCGGCACGGACCGCGGCCACTCTCCCGGTGATATCCAGGGACACCTGGCCCGGGTTCAGCAGCTCGAACCACCCCGGCGAGCTGATCTCGGCCTCGGGGGGAATGCGTCCCTGGTCAACGGCCAGCAAGGCCTCGTAGGCGTTCACGCGACCGTATCCGAAGTAAGGATCCCAACCGGAATGAGAGGGAAAACGCTGCGAAGGGCCGACAAACAGGTCGAGAAACCCGGCGGATATGTTGCCGGGCCCGGGCGAGAAGTCGATATCATCCGCGGTCATGGAGATGAGCTGTTTGACCTCGTTCGCCGATAACGGCGTCTCCAGGCCAGGGTAGCGCCATATCTCGCCTCTCCGTACGTCGTTCTCGGCCGCCGCATAGATGAGCGCGGCGATGCCGGCCAGCCTCCCCGCGGCCCCGGAGGAGTGTCCGTCTGAGGGTGCCGATACGACGGTATGTGCGCCGTAATCCGTGTTGCCTCCCAGGTAGAGATAGGAGGACGGGAACTGGTCCATGGCGTCCGAGCCCGTCTCGTTGTATTTCTGTACGGCGTTCACCTGTATGGTGTGCTCGAGGGCGGCCGGGTAATCCTGGTGAGCGGATGTGCTGTCCCCGGCGGAAGCGATCACCGCTACGCCCCTGGAGTAGGCGTAATCCACGGCAGCCTGGGCGAGGGGGGTGTTGTTGACGCTGACCAGGGCTCCCTGTACCAACCAGGCGCCCGAGTCGACCGCAAATACCACTCCCTGGGCGAAATCGTTGATATCCACCACGAAGGAATCCCCCACCCTCACCGGCAGGAGCATGGCATTGGGGGCCGTCCCGGGGATGCCGCTCCCGTTATCGGCCTCCCCCGCCGACCACACACCGCCGGCGGTGCCATGGCCGTCATCGAGCTCGTCCCAGGGGTCGTTGTCGTCCTCGTGGAAATCCCATCCGCAGATATCGTCGACGTAGCCGTTGCCGTCGCCGTCCTCCCCGTTGGAGAAATACCAGATGAGGTCCTGGGGATCCAGTACGCCGTTTCCGTTCAGATCGGAGGCGCGGGGATCACCCTGGTAGTCGTCGACGTTGAACACCCCATCCTGGTTCTTGTCCCAGCGGTCGGCGCCCTCGGGCGGTGGGATCTCCCCGGCATTGAGACGGCACTTGCGCGCCAGTTCGTGCATGGCCGCCGCATCCTGCCACGCGATACCGGAGTCGAGCTCGGCGATGACCACGTCGGGCCTGCCCGTGGTGATGCTCCAGGCCTTATCCACGCCGGCGCCCATCACTCCCTCCAGCTCCTGGCGGTCGAGTTCGGGGTTGAAGAGGCCTATCATCGCCTGGTAGAGGGAGTTGCTCTCCCCACCGCTGTATTTCCAGAAGTCGCCGCTGGAGGGATCATAGTCGTCGGGAGTCTGAGAGCTGAAGCAGTAGTCCTCGTACTCGTAAGGGTCCTGTCCGGACGGAGGCTGAGGCCACGGCGTATCCGCCGCGGCGAACGTCCCGGAGAAAACGAGCAATATAACCAGCAGGAACGCACCCGTTGTGCTTGCCAGTGCGCCCTTTGCCATCCTGCGGCGCGTTCTCATCCTTTCCCCTTTGCTTCCCCCCTATTGTCAGATTCTCATTATATATGCATGTATGCAGCCATTACATTCAACGCGACACGGGCCCATGCATTACGCGGCCCCTTCAGGAAAGACGCTCGTAGTTGCTGCGGCGTTCCAGCCCTTCGATGCGAAAGAGCGGATCTCCGCACGCCAGTTCCCTGCAATCCTCCACGGTAAGCCAGCTGTAGTAGACCGGCCGTACGTAGTCGGCGTCGTCTCCCTCTATTATACCCGCGGCGGGGCTGCGGGAACGCATATCCACGCCCAGTTCCGTATACTTGAAGACCCTCAACCAGGCGGTCACCCCCACCGTCTCCGGCCTCACCGCCCGGAAGAAGTCGAATATGTCGCGCAGCTCTTCCCGGCTCTCGCCCGGGAATCCCACCAGCAGATCTACGGCGACCCTTATGCCCTCCCGCTGCGCCAGGACCACGGCGCTCTGGAGGTCCATGAGCCCGTATGCCCCCGCGTAGAGGGATCGGGAATCGACGGACAGGGTCACCGATGCGGCCCCCGTCTCGGCCAGGAGGTGGAACAGCTTCTCATCGTGGGGCAGGGGTTTCATGTACAGGGACCAGGAGATGCCCAGCTCCGCCCCGGCCATGTGCTTGAGCAGCTCCTTCGCCGTGTCCAGGTCCTGGTTGAACTCGCAGTCGCAGAGGTGGAGCTCGCTGCAGCCCTTTACCCGCAGGCCGGCGAGTTCCTCCACCACGGCGCGCGGTTCCCGGCTCCTCCAGGGCAGGCCGGCCTCCACGCAGAAAGCGCAGGATGCCCGGCACCCCGTCTGGGTGGCGAAACCGGCGATCCCCCTCTTGCGCATGTAAGGCCCGTAGTCTATCCAGTGCCCCCTTGCCGGTACCTCGGCACGGTCGAAGGAATAACTCCACCCATCGAGCAGGCGAGGTGGGGCGGCACCCCGCTCGAGGTAGCGGAGAAGGGCGGGGAATGCCCTCTCGCCGGGGCCATATACGGCGAAATCGCAACCCGTGAATTCGGCCACCTCGCGCGGCCCCGCCAGGAAGGCGCTGCCTCCCGCAACCACCCGCGCGCCGCACGCCCGCCGGCAAACCGATATGAGTTCGGCGGCCTCCTCCAGGAAGAAGACGTTGTCATGATAGAGGGAGGAGTCGACGTTGCGCAGGGAGAATCCCACCACCTCGGGCCCGAAGGACTCCAGCGCCTCGCCGAGGGCGGCCGCGGGATCCGCGGCAAAGGCGAGGTCGATGACCTCCACCTCGTGCTTCTCGCGATCCAGGTAATGCGCGATATACTCTATGCCCAGGGGTATGACGGGGGGCTCGAGATAGCGGTTGGGATTGACCAGGGCCACGCGCAAAAGTCTTACTCCTCCCAATGATGGATTCACACGCGAGAAGTACCGGTGGCCGTGGAGCCTTTGCGCTTCTATACGGGCTTCAGGACGGCTCGAAGGCCAGGCGCAGGGTGTCGCCCGAACCTGCCCTGCTCGTGATACGCAGGGATCCCTCCGCCGCCGCCTCCAGCATCCCCCATACCCTGCCCGCCACGAGAACCTCGTTGTACGGGTTCTCCACGTTGAACGAGCTTCCTCTATCCCCTGCCGGGACCCCCACGACCTTCCCCCATCCGCGGAAGGGGAAGCCCTCCAGCTCATCCTCCAGCCGCGGTCCTCCGGCCCGTTCCCCGTACAGGGTCCGGGAATACTCCCGGGCGATGTCCACCATCTTCTCCTCGATATCCTCTCCCAGCTCTCCTACGAGCATCCCGAGCACCGCGGTGATACCCCGGGTGTTGTTGAAACAATAGCGCCTGCCGGAAGACCTCTCCTCTATCCTGCACCGCTCCCTGTCCCAGGCGAACAGCTCCGAGACCCCGCGGGGAGCCCCGCAGGCCTCGCAGCGCTCGCACGCCAGCTCCTCCGCACCGGGCTCGACACCGTAGCCTATCCCCTCGTCTATGCGCCCGCTCGTCGCCGCGTATCCGTGGTCGGGGGTTACGGTCATGATACCCTCCTCCCCATCCCCTTCCCAAACGGCGCGATGCTCGCGTCCCGTCACCGCGTCCGCCACCCCGGCGACGTCGCCGCAGAGCAGGGGCACGGAGTAAGGGTACTTTACATGGATGACCATGCCCTCGGGGCGGATACTCTTGAACTCCACGATAGCGACACCCCAGATGCTTATGGGATAGAGCATCATGCGGTAGAGCTCTTCGTCAGGAGGGATTTTCCCTCCCGAGGCCTCATGCATCTTGCCTATCATCGCGCCCATATACTCCTTTGCATCGTGGTATTTACCGCTCGCGACGATATCGCTGATATCGTAGTCAAGGTACTCCGACAGGGAGCGGAAGAGGCAGTTCAGCTCGTCCACGTCGAAGAAGGTGCCCTTGATGTAGGGCGGATGCCTCCCGGTGATGGTACCGTCCGCATACCAGATGTTCCCCCTGGTTATCCCGTGCGGGACACCGCAGTCCTCACAGTACAATCCCCTTCACCCCCTTTGAGGCATCCTTCATCCCCGGCGACGCTGTCATGCACTTACATACCCTTGAGCCGTGCGGCCTAAACGCCCGAGCGAGGTCAATTCTTATTATCCATTATCTCACCGCTCAGAGTAGGGGTCAGGTCTTTCATTTTGCATTCCGCAGTATGTCTGTTGTTTCAGGAGTTATCAGGTACTCGGGCAGAGTAGGGGTCAGGTCTTTCATTTTGCATTCCGCAGTATGTCTGTTGTTTCAGGAGTTATCAGGTACTCGGGTATGCAAAATGAAAGACCTGACCCCC
The DNA here is from genome assembly GCA_003598015.1 of Actinomycetota bacterium. Classification (GTDB taxonomy): domain Bacteria; phylum Actinomycetota; class Geothermincolia; order Geothermincolales; family RBG-13-55-18; genus SURF-21. Next base: position 12,325 of record QZKE01000093.1, read on the forward strand.
ATACCGGTCCGCGGCCGGATCCCCCGGGGTCTCAAGAGCCGCGATAGTAGTGGATGTTCTTGCGGATCATGGCGCGGAAGCTCTCCTCGGAACGCTTGCGCGCCTCATCCGCATGCTTGCGCTCGGTTATCTCGGTCATGATGCCGATGAGCCCCGCCGCCCGCCCGTCCTCCTCGAAGGGGCGGCTGGACGTCTGTACGTAGAGCAGGCTCCCGTCCTTGTCTATAACCCTGAATTCGTGGGGCTCCAAGATACCGTTCAGCGTTCTCTGGAAGCTCTCCAGCAACCCGGGCAGGTCATCGGGGTGGATGAACCTCATGAACGGCTGGCCCACGAGTTCCCCAGCCTCGTATTGCGTGATCCTCTCTATGGTCGGGCTGATATAGAGCACTGTGCCCTGGGTGTCGACGGTGAAGACGACGTCGTTCAGGTTCTCCACCAGGAAGCGGTATCTCTCCTCCGACTTCCTCAACTCGTCCTCGATCTCGCGGAACTGGGTGATGTCCCGGATATTGATGACGATGCCCCGTATCGCCGGGTTTTCGAGGAGGTTCGTGGCGACCGCTTCCGCTATGAACCACGTGCCGTCCTTACGCTTGGAGCGGTATTCGACGTGTTCGATGTGGCCGGGTTTTGAAAGCCCCGCGCTGAACTTCTCCACGATCTCGGAAAGGTCGTCGGGGTGAACGAATTCGAAGGGGTTCCTGCTCGCCAGCTCCTCCGCCTCGTATCCGGTCATGCGCTGCGCGGCCGGGCTCACGTAGCGCATGGAGCCATCGGCGTTGAGGACGAGGATGAGATCGTGGGCGTTCTCCACCAGCATGCGGAAGTAATCGCTCTCATTCGGCGGTTGATCGTCCTTCGCGTGGTGTGCCTCGACGGACTCCAACTCCGCTATGCGCTGGCGCAGCTCCTCCAGCTCCTGCAATATCTGTGCGTCGGTTCTTTGGGCGTCCATAAGCACCGTTCTTCGAGCATCAAAAAAATCCCACCCGGATACATTATAAATATCGGAAATCCTCCCGTATGCTTTACGACTAATTTGCAGATGCATCGTAGATGCAACTGACGGGTCCGGGCACGGGACCAATGCGGCGCCGCGGCGCGCGCGCATACGCCGAAGGGCGGGGGCCGCGGCCCCCGCCCCCGCCAGGCTTCCTTCAATCCCGTTTCAAGGTTTATAGCCGATGGAGTCGGTGCCCAGGTATCGGACGGCGTCCGGGTGCGGTCTCCAGTACACCGCCCGCTCGCAGATGATGTTGCCGCCGGCCGTGGAGGTCACCTTGGTCGAGACATCGTCGGTGTCGACCCAGCTGTCCACCAGGTAGGACTTGCGGGAGAACGCGGGTATGGTGTCCACCGGACCCTGCACCTCTCCGCCGCCGGTCTGGAACTTCATGTCGATGGTTACGGGGACCGAGTTGGGATTCTGCACCAGCACCCAGGTTTCGAAGCCGCTCGCCGTGGCCCCCTCCGCCAGGAACCATTCCAGCCCTCCCACCGTAGTCCCGATGGAGTCGTGGCCCAGCAGGCGCAGGCCGGGGGAAGTAGGCGACTCGTACATGGCCCGCTCGCAGATGACCGCTCCCCCCGTGGAGCTGACCCGGGTGGACACGTCGTAGGTGTCGGTCCAGGCATCCACCAGGTAGGATTTACGCGACCGTGCGGGGATGCCGTCCACCGGACCCTGCACCTCGCCCGCATTCGTCTGGAATTTCATGTCGATGTTCACCGCCGTGTCGTTGGGATTCTGCACCAGCACCCAGGTCTCGAAGCCGCCGGCCGTGGCGCCCTCCGCCAGGTACCAGGTGTAGGCGGGGCTGACCACGCCGATGGAGTCGTGGCCCACCTGCCGGGTGGTATAGCCGTCGGGGGTGAAGTAGACCGCCCGTTCGCACACCACGTCCCCCATGTAGGAGTCGACGCGGGTGGAGACGTCGAAGGTATCGACGTAGGCATCGACCAGCCACGACTTCCTCGTGAAGCCCGGAAGCGTTTCCTGGGGCCCCTGCACCTCGCCCGTATCCGTCTGAAACTTCACATCCACGTTCACCGGACCGGGGTTGGGGTTCTGCACCAGCACCCAGGTCTCGAAGCCGCCCTTCGTGGCGCCCTCCGCCATGTACCAGGTGGAGGCGGGATTGACCACGCCGATGGAGTCGTGGCCGACGCTGCGCACCGTGGACCCCTCCGGGGTCCAGTACATGGCGCGCTCGCAGACGACGTCGCTGTCCGCCGCCACCATGGTGGAGACGTCGAAGGTATCCACGTAGGTGTCCACGAGATAGGAACGGCGGGAATTGCCGGGGATGGTGTCCACCGGCCCCGGCATGAGGCCCGCACCCGTCTGGAAGGAGAGGGTTACGTTGACCGGCGTGGGGTTGGGATTCTGCACCAGCACCCAGGTCTCGAAGCCGCCCGCCGTGGCGCCCTCCGCCAGGTACCAGGTGGTGGAGGAGTCGAAGGAATACAGCTGGCAGCCTGCGATCTGATTGGTGGTCCCCGCGTAGAGGCGGTTGCTGAAAGTGGCAAGGCTGATATTGACGGTGTTGTTCGCATCCCCGAAACCGGGGCCGGTGGGGGTACCGGCCGCTCCCCCGCCCACTTCCCGCTTCCAACCGTTGGCGTCGAGGCTCCACAACTCGCAGCCCCCCATGTTGGCCGTACCCGCGAAGAGCTTGGAGTCGTAGGCGTGCATGGGCCTGATAGCGAAGTTGGCGGGATTTCCGAAGCCGGGTCCAATAACGGCTGAGGGCAGTGCCCCCACCACCTGGACCCAGGCGGTGCCGTCGTAGGCCCAGACCTCGCACCCTCCCCCGTTCTGCGTCCCCGCGAAGAGCATGCCCGCATATGCCGCCATGCCCATGGCCGCCGTGTTCGCGGCATTGCCGAAGCCCGGCCCCACGGGCGCCGCGCCCCCCACCACGGGGATCCATGTGGTGCCGTCGAAGCGCCACACCTCGCAACCGGTGACGCCGTTCTCCGTTCCCGCGTACATGAAAGGCCCGTACCCCACCAGGCTGCGTGTGGTGTTGTTATTGGCGCTGCCGAATCCGGCGGGCATGGGGGAGGTGCCTCCCACCACCGGGGCCCAGTTGGTGCCGTCATAGCGCCATAACTCGCAGCCGTTGGGATTGTTGCGCGTGCCCACGTAGAGCTCGAGGCCGTACACGCACATGTTCATGGCGTCTATGTTGGGATTGCCGAAGCCCGCGGGCACGGGGGAGGCGCCCCCCACCACCGGGGTCCAGGCGTTGCCGTCGTAGCGCCAGACCTCGCACAATCCTCCCAGGGTACCCGTGCCCACGTAGAGACAGTCGCCGTACACGGCCATGCAGGCCGCGGCGACGTTGGCGGCGTTCCCGAACCCCGCGGCCACCGGCCCTCCCAGGCCCACCTCCAGGTTCCAGGCATCGCCGTCGAAAGCGTAGATCTCGAGGCCGTTGAATATGTTCACCGTCCCGATGAAGAGCTTGGACTGGTACACTGCCTGGGACCAGGCCTGTGTATTGTTGGGGTTCCCCAAACCCCCCGTGGCCTCCTGTCTCCAGGTCCCCAGGGCGAGCGCCGGGCCGGCCGCCGCGAGGATGGCGACGACCAGCCCGGCGGTCAGGGCCAATACACATGCAAGGGTTTTCCTCCGCAACATCACGAATCCACCTCCCGAAATCCTGTCTGCACAGCCCGATATATCCACTCGAAGGCGGCGGAGAAGCACTCTCGTTCCGTGCGCCGCCGCGACACGGCCTTCTACCCTTTATTTCTACCCCCGCCAAACCGCTCCTTCATGCCGCTCCACGGCGGCCACGGCATCGCATCCGGTCCGGGTTACAGCCTGCCCACGTTTTCTCCATCACCTACAACGACCATGTATGCGCCGCCATCTACAGTAGATATCACTACTTACACAAAGACGTGGGAGGGTTTGAGCACAGCTCGATCACCGCTTTCGCCGGCCCCCCTTCCGGCGAGGGACCGGTGCCATAGGATTAAACGGTTGCTCTCGCGGATATATCACGTATCCGGTCGCACGGGAAGGCCGCACCGGCGTTACCATATGGCATTCAGGATGAGAAGCGAGGGCACGCACATGGCCAGCGCGATGATTCCCAGAACCAGGCCCGCCACGGCCATCCTTCTGCTGTCACGGAGCTGCGGATGCCTTCTGATCCTGCCCAGGCCGGCCACGGCAAGGACGATGGCGGGGACGGTGAGCAGGAGCTCCGCGAAGGGTACGGCCACCGCTACGATGCCCAGGACCATGGCGGTGAAGCAGAGGCGGTCGCGCTTCGCCGTTTGTGCACCCGCCGGGGTTTCATTAAATTCCATCAATCCATCATTACCCGTGGCGCGCGACACCTCAATCCGCCGCGCCCAAGAGATCCGCCGCCATCCTCGCGGCCTCCTCGGTGTAACGCCGGCATCGCTGTGAGAGCTCGTTCTCCTTGTAGAAGGCCTGCCCCTCGGGGGTATCAAGATCGCATCCCAGGAGCTCCCCGCAGTTGACGGTGCCGAAACGCTCCGTGAAGGCGGACAGCAACTTCCTCACCGCCGCGTAGTCCGCGTCGCGGGGCGCATCGGGGGCGTCCCTGCCCAGGACCACGTTCAGGGCCATCACGGCCCCGCTCACCGCCCCGCACATGCCGCCCGAGCGCGCCAGGCCGCCGCAGAATCCCGTGGCGATGCGGGGCACGAGGTCGCACGCGATCCCCCTGTCCTCGCACACGGCGAGCAGGATAGCCTCCGCTCACCCATAACCGGAGGCAAAGAGCTCCCCGCTGCGGTCAGCCACCTTTCCGCTGCTTTTTCCCACCACGTCACCCCCGCTCATCTCTGCTCCGCTACACGCCCGCCACGTTTCAGGATACTCCTCCCGGCTATTAACCTACCCTATTTGTATTACATCGACATGCAAGAAAACACCTCTCCCTCGAACCATTGGCGGGAGGATAAAGGGCGGAGGTGGATGCCCTCCGCCCCGTCATGCGCCGCAAAATGGATCTAAGGGTTGAACGTATACCCGGAGAGTGTGTCGCCCGACGGGCAGGAGCCGCGGTAGACAGAATACATGGGGCGCTCCACCACCACCGGCCGGTCGCTCATCACCTCGCAGGAGACGTCGTGCCCCGGCCCCACCACGTCGTTCACCCTCACCGTGACCCGCGTTCCCGGCGGAACGCACACGGCGTGCGCGCGCTGCGAGGCGTCCTCGAGCATGAAGCGCAGCTCCACCTGCGCCGCTTCCTCCCCCGGGTTCATGAGGCAGATCCACTCCTCGAAACCCTCCCGGGTGCAGCCTTCCGCCAGGTACCACGAGGAGCCCGGCCTGCACACCCCCATGGCGTTGGAGCCTTCGTCGATGGTCGAGTTGTAAAGGAAGTACATGGGCCTCTCGACCACTATGGGCAGATGCGAGGATATGTAGGCGGAGACGTCGTGCTGCCTCGCCACGTCGTTGTTGACGTTCACCGTGAAGCGGGAGCGCGGCGCCAGGCCATACTCGCGTTCGATGCGCCCACCGTCCTCCATGACGTAGACGATCCTGGCGGCCGTGGCCTCGTCGTTGGGGTTCTGCAGGCATATCCACTGGTTGAACCCGGTGCGGGTGCAACCCTCCGCGAAGTACCACTCCGTCTCCGGTTGTGCCGCTCCCATGACGTTGTGGCCGCCGTCCCACATGCCCTGGTAGAGGAAGTACACGGGACGCTCGGCCACGATGGGCACATCGGAGGTAACGCGCATGGAGACGTCGCGGTCCGGCCCCACCTCGCCGTTGACCAGCACCGTCCCCCTGCTCCACGCGGACACGCGGTAGCTGCGCTCCAGGGACGCCCCGTTCTCCAGCATGTATTCAACCTTCACCGTGGCCTCACGCCCTTCCGGATTCTGCAGGCAGAGCCAGGTCTCGAAGCCGGAGCGGGTGCAGCCCTCGGCGAAATACCAGCCGGTGCGCGGGAAGTGCGCGCCCTGGGCGGTATGGCATCCCTGCCAGTGATGGGCGGCCGTCCCCTGGTAGTCGAAGTACATGGGGCGCTCCGAGACGATGGGCCTGGAGGAGGTGACCTGGATGGAGACGTCCTTGTCCGCCCCCACGTCGTTGTTGACGTAGATGGTATTGCGGGAGTGGGGCGGCAGGGCATAGGTGCGCGTGGAGGCCGACCCCTGGCCCTGGCCCAGGTAGTAATTGACGGTTACGGACGCCGCCTCGTCCCCGGGATTCTGCAGGCACAGCCAGGTATCGAAGCCGGAGCGGGTGCAGCCCTCGGCGAAGTTGTTGGTCTCGGATATGTTGTTGCCCACGTATACGGTCACCTCGCCGGACGCGTTCACCTCCGCCTGGTTGCCCGCCGCGTCCCAGGCCTCGACGCGGATGGCATGATAGCCGTTCTTCATGGTGGAGGTGTCCCAGGACGCCATCCAGGGGGCGGAGGTCCTCTCGTCCACCAGAACCCCGTCCACGTAGAAAGCCGCCCTGCCTACCTTGAGGTTGTCCCGGATGTCCGCCTTGAGGGTGGCCATGCCGCGCAGCCAGTGCTCGCCGGTGGGCTCGACCACGGTCACGCCGGGCGGGGTGACGTCCTTGTAGAAGAGCACCGCGGGCGTGATGTATGACCTCCCCGCCGCGTCCCTTATCTCCGCCTGCAGGGGATGCTGCCCGTCCACCAGCCCCGCTATGTCCAGCACGGCCTGCGGTTCCGGTCCACTCGCAACAGGCATTCCGTCCACCAGCCAGGTCAGCGAGGCGACTCCCGAGCCCCCGTCAGAGCAGCTGGCCTCAACCTGCATGCTCCTCTGGTGATAATCATCCGCAGCGGGTGTGGTTACCTCCCCCGCCGGGTCCGTGAAGTCCGCCTGGTAGGAGAAGGTTTGCGGCGCCGAGGTATTGCCGGCGTTGTCCTCGGCGTAGTAGTGGATGTCGTGTGTCCCCTCGAGGAGGGCGAAGGGCATGGAGTAGACGGTCCAGTCCGCCGCGCCGTCGTACTTGTAGTAGGTGGCCTTGACGCCGGAGACCTGGTCCTGGGCCACCACGGACGGCCCCACGCTGGGCTGGTTGATATACCAGCCGTTGTCCCCGTCGGGGGCGGAGATCTGCAGGTCCACATTGACGGGCGCGGTGCGGTCCACGACCACCCCGGTGAGGATGTTCTCCGACACCCTCTCGGCGGTGTCCCTCACCACCACCCTGAAGTCGTAGGACCCCTCCGCTATGGTACTTGCGGGGAAGGTCCTGCTCCAGGGGGCGTCCGCGCACCCGGTCCCACCCTGGCCCGCAGGCCACCCTATCCAGGTGCCGGAGCCGGACGGCTTGTAGTAGAACTCGGCGTAGTGGATGCCGCCGTCGTACCTCTGGTCCGCGTAGGGCCCCAGGATGAAGCCATCGGTGCGGTTGAAATCGTCCGACGCGGTGGCCGTGAGGTTGAAGTCCGTGCTGTGGTAGGTGCCCGGGTCGTTTATGGTGACGTTAGGATCGGTAGTGTCCTCGCGCTTGGTGTGTACGTTGATGTTTGACCCCCAGCTGCACTCGACGGCGTAGAAGCGCGCGCCGTCGGAGCAGCAGTCAATGCAGCCGCAGGCATCTAAAGGCATCTGGTCGTAGAAGAGGTTGTCGATATGCCTCCACGAACCCTCCACACCTGATTCGGTATTAATATGCGCAGCTCCCTCGTTGCCCAGGCCTCCCGCCGACTGGCGGTAGACGACCAGGAGGTCGTTCCCATGAGATGTAATCTGTGGATAGGTATGTTCTGCAGCTTGTGGGCAAAGCTGTTTGCCCTTTTCAGTCCAGTTGTTGTCATAGAATCTAGAATAATAGATTGTGTGTGTTGAGGAACCTGTGTTGAGCCCATCCGCCACCACCATCTTCCTACGGTCGCCCCCCTCCCAGAAGACGGCCACCTCGGGCCAGGACATGTCCGTTCCCGGAGACGGACCTTCAGGAACGAGATTCGGAGTGATATTCCAGTTGGTCCCCCCGTTGTTCGTCCAGGCCTCGTAGATGGGGTGGGGGCTGGAGTTGCCGTACTGGTAGTAGACGTTGGCGAACTGCGCCCCCGCCGACTCGATGCAGGGCAGGGAGGCGGCGATGCCGTCGGAGCTGTTGGAGACGCAGGAGAGGTGCTCCATGTTCAGGCCCAGGTCGAAGCGGCGGTAGTAGACCTCGTTGCGGCCCCCGTAGTCGGAGACGTAAGCGCAGTGGATCTTGCCCCCGGAGATGTCCACGTGGGCCTCGTAGTTGTTCCAGCCCTCGTTGTAGTCCCACCACTTGGTCCAGTTGGTGCCCCAGTCGGGGGAGACGGCCACCACCGTGGCCCACTTCCCGATGCCCATGACCTCCTTCCAGGAGACGGCGACATAGGTGCCCTCGGCGTCGATGTAGGGGTCGCAGGCGGCGTTGGGCCCCCAGGCGTCCAGGTTGCCGGCCTCCGCCCAGGCCAGGGTGCCGGTGTCGGAGCACTTCCAGAAGTTCACGTTGCCGTTGCCGGGGGCCTCGGCGGCCAGGTAGAGGTAGGAGTCCCCCCTGGCCATCTGGGCGTGGTAGCCGTAGTAGGCGTTGGGGGGGATGGACTCGGCGGTCCAGCCCTCGAATCCCGTCCCCGCCGGGGGATAGGAGGCGGCGGGCTGCACGCCCACCAGGGGCAGCGCCAGCGCCAGGGCCAGGATGAAGAGAAGATAGATGGTCAGCCTTCTTTTCGCGGTCATTAGAATCACCTCTTACTCGGTCGCGCCCTCCTGGTAGCCCCAGGACTGGCTGCCTCCGGTTATCTGGCCCTTGTAGTTGAAGTAAAGGGCGCGCTCGCAGAGGAAGGGGTAGGTATTGCTATATACGACTATCGATACGTCTCCCGAGTAGCCATAGTAGGCGGCTGCATCGTTTATGTTTATGGATGCTCGCTGGCCAGGTAGAAGAGGAGGCGAGTATGCCTCTCCTATAAGCCCTCCGTTTGAATACATTGTTATTCCAGGCTGGACCACTATTCCGCTCCCTCCTTGATTTTCAGGGGGATTGTACAGAAGTATCCATTCCTCGAACCCCGGGCCGGTATACCCCTCAGCGAAGTACCACGTCTTCGCGCCCACACCCGCGGCACCGTAGGCCTCGGCGGTGTCGCTGTCGAATACGCCCCACAGGGCCAGGCCCCCCAGGACGCTGCCCGCTACGAGCAGGCAGGATATAACGCCGGCGGCGAAGACCTTCCATGGATTCAGCACGACCACTTTCATCTTCCTCTCCTTTCCCGATTATTCCCAGGTTTTGCCATCTAGCCAGATAAACCGCCTGAATATCTCTAATAGAGGGTCACGTAACGCGTCGTAGACGAGGTGTGCCCGCCATCGTCGCTCACCGTGAGGGTGATGGGGATGGTGGCGGGGATGACGTTGCTCTCGCAGACATGGTACCGGCTCATCCCGCTTCCCCCGCAGCTCCAGGCATAGGAGACGATGCAGCCGTCGGGGTCGTAACTGGCGGAAGCATCCAGGTAGACGCGCAGGGGAGACTGCCCCTCTCCCGGAGACACGGAGAAAGAGGCGACGGGTGCTGCCGGGCTGGGATCGGCGGGCGGAGCGGCTGGGGGTGCGGTCCCTGTCGCGCTTTCCTCCCCTCCATCCACGGCGGAACGGTCGGCCTCCGCACCGTCACGGTCTCCGGTAACGTCTACATGCGAGGCCTCCATGACCTCTCCCTGCGGCGAGAGATCCGCCGCGGACACACCGGTGTGGGGCGGCCTGTCCCTCGCCTGCAGCGCACCCTCCAGGGCTGCGTCGTCGCCCGCGACGGAGCGCCCTCCCCGTCCCAGGGCGGGTGCCTTCTCCACCTCACCCGCGATGAACAGGGCGAGGGTGACGCCGCCGGCGAGGACCAGGAGCAATGCCAGTGCAAGGGCTGTCCATACCCCCCGCTTCCTCCCCTTCCCCCCGCCTCTCGCGGAAAGAGAACCGGCCGCTGCAGGCAGCGTAGGGCCATCGCCTTCTTTCCCCGCGCGTAAGCCCGCCAGGGAGGCGGCTTGCATGCCCGGGCATCCCCCGGCCGCCTCTCTCTCCTCCACGAGCTCGCGCCTTACGGCGGCAACCCGCGTACAATCCGCTCCGGTCCCGGCCCCACAGCACCTCTCCGCCAGCCAAAGCACCGCCGGCCCATGGGTAGAAGTGCGCGCATCCGCGGCCTTCTCCGCCAGGCGCTGGGCGAGCTTTCCCACGGCATAGAGGTCGTCCGCTTCCCCCGGCAGGATCCCATCCATCACCGCGGGGCTGAGATAAAAGAAGTCCGGACTGGAGATCAACTCCAGCAGGGGATGGAAGAACTCCTGCCTCAGCGCCGGGTCCTTCAGGGTGATCCCGCGCCCGGGACGGTAGAAGACGTTGCGGGCGTCGATGAAGAGGTGGAGGAAACCCGCTTCGTGCAGTCCCTCGAGTATCGTCAGCACGTGCTCGCATATATCGAGGATCTCCCGGCAGGTAAGCGGCGCTCCCATGCGCAGGTAGTTATCGAGTGACGGCTCCCCCAGTTCCGGAAAGGCCAGGTAATATGCCGCCTCCTCCTCCAGGAGGCCTCCCTCGAGGGGCATGAGCAAACCGGCGATGTCCGCCTCCCGCGCGAGGTTGATGGTCTTGAGGTAGTCCAGGCCGAGGTCCTCCAGTTTGTCGCTCACCTTGACCACGGCTCTCTGCCCCAGCAGTATGTCCTCGACGATGTGGGTGTAGGCCACGCCGTTGCTGCCCCGCGTTTTGAGTAAGGCGAACTTCTCGGCGATTATCTCCGCGCCCATATGCCCCCTATCCGTTCACCGGCTCCCGCCCCGGGATGGAGCAGGCGCGAACATAATACATAAATATTATATGTATGTCAATATAGTGAAGTTATATTAGTTTAGATAATATCTACCGGGGGTCAAGCAGAGCGTGCAGTAATAATAACACCGGCGGAGCGAGAATGGCACGCATCGTGCCGCGAGGCATGGCGACGCCGCAAATCGAGTGCCGCTTCCCCGGTCCGCCTTCCGCGCTCTCAGGGGATGGTGAAGCGGAAGATGGAGCCGCCCCCGGGGTTGGGCTCGTACCAGATGCGCCCCCCGTGGGCCTCCACTATCTCCCGGGCGATATACAGGCCCAGGCCCATGCCGCGGGTGGTGTGGTGCAGGGCGTCCTCCACCTGGTAGAAGCGCTCGAAGATGAGCTCCCGGTCCCTGTCGGGGATGCCCACCCCGCGGTCGATGACGGAGATGAGGGCCCTGCCGTCACTCTCAGCGGCCGTTATCTCTATGGCGAAATGGGCGGGGGAATGGGCCACGGCGTTATCGAGGAGGATGACCAGCACCCTCTCCAGCTTCTCTCCGTCCACGTCCCGCGGTGACAGGCCGCCGTCCGCGTCCAGGGTCAACTCCTGCGGGCAGCCCTTGTCCTTTATCTCCTTCACCGCCTGTTCCAGCAGGGGCCGCAGGTCCTGCATGCCGCGCTGCATCTTGAAACGGCCCCTCTCGATGCGGGACGCGTCCAGCAGTTCCTTGATGAGCATGTCCAGCCGGTCCGCTCCCCCGTTGATGATGCCCAGGTATTCCCGCTTCTCGTCATCATCCAGGCGGTCCCCGTACCTGCTCAGGGTGGTGGCGTAGCCCTTCATGAGGGTGATGGGGTGCCTGAGCTCGTGGCTGGCGACGTCGATGAAGTCTTTCAGGCTCTGTTCGTAGGCGAGCCTTTCCTCCTCCACCGAGAGAGCCCTCGCCAGCATGCCCATGAACTCCACCTCGTAATGGGAGAACTCCCTGGGCTCGGGGAAGAAGAGGCACAGGCAGCCGATGGCCTGTTTCTTCTGCCACACGGGATACCCCACGAAGGAACGCGGGCCGTGGCGCACGATGAGGGGATCGCTCTCCCGGTAGGGGGAAACCTCGAGGTCCTCCACGATCAACGGGCCGGACATGCCCAGGGAGACGACGCGGTGCGCGATGAGGGTCTCGGGGTCGTTGGCCACGAAGAACCCCTCCTCCCCCGGCGCGGTCGAGAGCACGGTGTACATCCCCTTCTCCAGGCGGCAGTAGGCGGCCAGCTGCCCCTCGAGGACCTCGCGGCAGGTGTCCACGATCTTCTCCATGTTCTCGAAGAGGTCCGCCCCCAGGGAGAGGAAGAGGTGGTTTATGGTCTCCAGCCTCCGCAGCATGGCCTTGCGGTCGGTGATGTCGCGGTAGTTGACGATGACGCCCCTCACGGAGGGATGGTCCAGGTAATTGCTCGCCGTGACCTCCACTTCCCGCCACGATCCGTCCTTGTGCCGTACGTGCAGCTCCGCCCCCATGGGCTCGCCGGGGCTGGTGGCAAGGCTTGCCAATGCCTGCTGCGTGGCCTCGACCTCCATTTCATCTATGAAAGCGAAACCCGCCTTGCCCACCACCTCCTCCACCGCGTAGCCCAGGACCCTCTCCACCGAGGGGCTGACATAGGTGACCATGCCCCGGCCGTCCACCACGAGTATGACGTCCGCAGCCTTTTCGATGAGGAAGCGGAAGCGTTCCTCGCTCTCTTTCAGCTCCTCCTCCATGCGCTTGCGGTCGGAGATGTCGACCATGGTGACCATGTCCGCCGGCCTTCCCCCGAAGGGCACGGTCTTGGAGAAGATCTCCACCCACTTCTCTTCGCCGGACCTGGTGATTGCGCGCATGCAATAGTTGGCCACGTAGCCGCCCTCCCCGCGCAGTTTCCTGCGCATCTGATCAAGGACGAAGGGAGCGTCCTCCGGGTGCACGGTCCGGGATATATCCTCCATTTCCCAGGCCAGGATTTCCTCCGCCGTGTATTCGAAAATCCCGGAGGCAGCCTGGTTGGCGTACCTGATGCCGCCCTCCTGGATGATGAAGATGGCGAGCATGGACTGGTCGGAGAGGACCCGGAACTTCTCCTCGCTCTCCCGCAGGGCCAGCTCCGCCTTCTTCTGCGCCGTTATATCGTTGAGAATACCGGTGGTACCGGCGAGCTCGCCGTCCTTGTACAGCGGTTTGCTGAAGGTCCGGACATGCAGGATGCCGCCGTCCTTGCCGATGGTCCTGAACTCGGCGGGATTCAACACACCGTTGAGCGTTTCCTGGAAACTTCTGGTCACTTCCTCTATGTCGTCGGGATGGATAAACTCGGCGAAGGACCGCCCCATTACGTCCTCGGGCCTGTATCCCGCCAGCTTCTCGACCACCGGGCTGATATAGAGCAGGTTCCCCTGGGTGTCGAGGTTGAAGACCACGTCGTTGAGGTTCTCGACCAGGGAACGATGCTTCTCCTCGCTCTCCCGCAGGGCTCGTTCCATCGCCCTCTGCATGGTGACGTCGCGGGAATGCACCACCGCCCCGCGCACCGCCGGGTCGTGCAGCAGGTTCTTGCCCACGGCCTCGCATACGCGCCAGGAACCGTCCTTGTGCCTCCAGCGGTATTCGAGAAAGGCTACCTTCCCGGGTTGGTCCACTCCCCCGGCTATCTCCTTCAGCACGCCGGGAAGGTCGTCGGGGTGCGTGAAATCGAAGGCGCTCCTGCCCAGCAGTTCCTCCGGCTCGTAGCCGAAGACGGCTTTCACGTTAGGGCTTACGAAGCTCATGGTCCCGTCGGGATCCATGACGGATATCACGCTATAGGAATGCTCGATGAGGGAGCGGTAGTAACGCTCGCTATGCCGCAGTTCCAGCTCGGCCCGCTTGCGCTCTCCGATGTCCCGCGACACCCCGAGCAACCCGGCGGGGACGCCGCCGGGGCCCTTGAGGATGCGTGCCATGAGCTCCACCCACGTCGTGGAGCCGTCCTTGCGGTACTGCTCCAGCTCCAGCCTCCACGTCTTATCCAGGTCCAGCTCCCCGGCCAGGAAGGCCTTCCCGGCCTCGTGCATCATCTCCATAGCCTTCTCCAGGGATGGCGGCGTGACCATTTCCTTAATGGACATGGACATGGTCTCCTCCACGCTGAAACCGCTCTGCGCCTCGACGGAAGGGCTGATATATATCCAGTTGAAGTCCAGATCGCAGGTCCAGATGACGTCCCCGACGTTCTCGGCGAGCAGGCGGTACCTCTCCTCGCGCTCCCTCAACTCCTCCTCCACCCGGATGCGCCGCTCTATCTCGCTCCGCAGCCGCCGGTTGGCCTCCTCCAGCTCGCGCGTGCGCCCGGCCACCAGTTCCTCCAGGCGGTCGCGGTGCGCGGCGAGTTCCTCCCTCATGGATTCACCCGCCGTGACGTCCCGGGAGTTGACGATGATGCCCTGCAGGTCCTGTCCGTCATGGATGGCCTTGCCACTGCCGTCCAGCACGCGCCAGGAGCCGTCCTTGTGGCGCAGGCGGCATTTAAACGGCACCACGGCCTCGGGGTCCGCCAGCACGCCGGCTATCGCTTTCCCGGCCTCCTCCAGGTCATCCGGATGGACCAGAACCAGGGCGTTCATCCCCAGCAACTCCTCTTCGTCGTAACCCAGGATGTCTTCGATCGCGGGGCTCTCGTAGGTAACTCTTCCATCCGGATCCATGATGGTGATGAGGTCCGTGCTGTGCTCTATGAGGGAATGGAAGTACCTCTCGCTCAAACGCAGCGCCTTCTCCACCAGCGCCTGCCTGGCCTCGCGCTCCTCGAGTTCGCATACGTGCCTGCGCAGTTCCCGCAACTCTTCCTGGACGTAGGTTTCGTCTCGTGTCTCGCCTGACAATGGATACCTTTCTTCGCTCGCCCCACCATTCGCCGGCACATAGATTAAATCGGTATATGCCACCGATATCTACAGGAGAAAAGCCGCCGGGACATGGGCCCGCGATTCCGCGCCGGCATGCGGGCATTTGAATTCCCGCTCCGGCTCGGATAACTTGGTATAGGGGAGATCGCTCCCGGGTTACGATGTCTGCGTGGAAAGCGGGAAGAGGGCTGTGCGGGAGATCATCGCCTATCGCGGCACCATCCGCGGCAACTACCGCATCGAGCTGTAGGCATCCAGGACGAGGGAGACGTACCATGCCGGAGCTGAGCCTGAACGGAGCGCGCATAAGCTATACCGACAGCGGCGACGGACAGCCCCTTCTGCTCCTGCACGGCTGGATCGGCTCGGGGGCGTTGTGGAGCCTGGTGGCGCCCTGGCTGTCCGAGCGCTTCCGGGTCATCGTGCCGGACCTGCCCGGGCACGGCGATTCCAGCATCCCGGCCGGATTCGCCTTCGACCTGGATGGTTTCTCCCGCTTCATCGAGGATGTGAGGGCCTCGCTGGGGCTTTCCATCCTGAACCTGGTAGGGCACTCCATGGGCGGGAGCATCGCCATCTACTACGCCAGTGTATTTCCGCAACGGGTAGGCCGCCTGGTGCTCATAGACTCTCCCGCCAGCACCAAGGCGCTGAACCGGCAGTCGAGGCTGCCCTTCCTGGAGAGGCTGCTCGGCCTCGTCTATCCCTTATGGGGGCCGGGCATCGTCACCACCTTGATCAAGTCGTCGGTGCGCCACCCCGGCAGCCTCCCCCCCGATTTCCTGGACGCGGCGGTCGCCCAGGCCTGCCTGATCAAGAAGGAGGCCCTGGTGGAGACCACGCGCCTGGTGCGGTCCCTGGACCTGGACCGCCGGGTGGCGGCGATCGAGGCCCCCGTGCTGCTGATCCAGGGGGACCGCGACCCCTCGGTGAAACCCGCCGAGGCTTCCCGCCTGCTGGGCATGTTCGGCGACGCCCGCCTGCACGTGGTGCGGGACTGCGGCCACTGCCCCAACTACGAGTACCCGGACCAGGTGGTCGAGCTCATCGAGGGGTTCATGGGTCCCGGTGTATCATAATGGTTAAGGAGGTATACGCATGGAGAAATACGGGAAGATACTGGGCGTGCCCTACGACCTCAGGCTGCCCACGCCGGCCAGGATAAGGGAGCGTATGTGGAATCCCGATGACCCGCGCATAGTAACGCCGCGCGTATTCGGCGCCGGGTGGACCATCAATTTCGCGACCCTCCGGGAGAAGAGCAAGGTGGGTTTCGTCATCGCGCTGGTCATAACCTCCCTCATCTATCTCAACGGGGTCCACAAACTGTACAAGAAGCTGAAGAGAGACGGGTAAGCATGAAGCGAGACGGACAAGCCTTCTGCATCGAAACGTACCACTGCCGCCGTGTGACGCCGGTGGGGGCCGGTTTGCCGGTCCGCATTCGGGCCATGGATGAGAATCGCGGAAGAGACAAGGGGGTAGAGCATGGCGTATTGCAATAAATGCGGAAAAGAGCTGGATGAGGGGGACGGCTTCTGTCACGCCTGCGGCGCCGCCGCCGTCAAGCCGGGCGAGGCGGCGGCCTCCGGCCCGCCCCAGGCGGGCAGCCGGCTTCCCGTTCCACCCGTAGCGCAGACGGCACAAACAGCGGCCCCCATGTCCGCGTTGGCTGCACCGGGGTATCCCGCCCAGGCAGTGGGTGAGACCCCGGAGGAGATCGCCGAGCGCAGGGTCAAACAGAGACTGGAGTTGTGGTGGCATCTCGGTTCCTACGTCATCGTCAACGTCTTCCTCATCATCGTCTGGGCCATAACCGGAGCCGGCTACCCCTGGTTCGTGTGGGTGATGGTGGGGTGGGGCATAGGAATCGCCTTCCACGTCATGCATTACTTCATGACCATCCATGGCGAGGGTAGAAGGCAGCTCATGATCCAGAGGGAGATGGAGAAGATGCAGCGCAAGGAGGACGCCGTGGAGGAGCCGAAACAGACCGGGGAAGGGACGGGGGAATAGCGTTGCCGGCCGGGTGGCGGAGCGCCGCCATACGAGTAGTCGTGCGAATTTCAGGTTGTGGGGCGCGGCGATGCGCCGGAATCCAGCCACGAAAGGGTAAGAGATATGCGTTGTGAGAATTGCGGAAAAGAGGGAAAACCAGGCGACGTCTTCTGCCGCCAGTGCGGTTCCAGGCTCGAGGGCGAGGAAGCCCCCGCCGCGGAAGCGCCGGAGGTGGTGTCCGCCGCGGGGGCCGGGCAGGCCGGGTCGCCGCCCGGGGAAGAGGCTGCGCCCGCTGGAGAACAGGCCGAAACCCCGTCAGGAGAAGTGCCGCAAGCGCCGGAAGGGGCTGCGCCCGCGCCAGAGGAGGCGGGGGCCAAAGCGGGAGAGCCGGCGGCGGCCCTGGTTCCTCCCCTGCCTCCCGTTACCCCTCCGCGGCCCTACCCCCCATCGCCCGCCGCCCCACCCAAGGCCATGAAGACCAGCGGCTGGGCGGTGGCCTCGCTCGTTTTAGGGATCCTCTCCTTCTTATGTCTGCCCTTCATCGCCGCAGTAGTGGCCATCGTCTTCGGCGTCATCGCCAAGGGAGGCATCAAGCGTTCCAAGGAGGAGCTCGGCGGTTCGGGGCTGGCCACGGCTGGTATCGTGCTGGGCATAGTCAACCTCGCCATCCTGCTCGTCTTCGCCGCCGTCCTGGTGCCGTGGACCATCATCAATATCGGAAACACCCGGACGGTGACGAGAACGGTGGCCACGCAAGGGGCGGACAGCGTCAACGCGACCCTCGAGATCGACTCCGGAAAACTGCACGTCGGCGGCGGTGCCAGCGATATGTTCAGGGGCACTTTCACCTACAACATCAAGAACTGGGAGCCGGAGATAGACTACGGCGTCAGGCAGGGCCTGGGAGAGCTCACCGTCAGGCAGGGCGGGGACTGGTGGCTGCCCACCTTCTGGTTCATCCGCAACGACTGGGATATCTCCTTCAAGGACAGCGTCCCCCTGGACCTGTCGGCCATGCTTTCCAGCGCAGGCGGCGAGTTCGACCTCGATACGCTGTCCCTGCGCACCTTCAGCGTGGACGCCAGCTCGGGGGACATATCTGCCGACCTCTCGGGGGACCTGCCCGACCTGCGGCGCGTCAGCATAGACGGGAGCAGTGGGAACGTGGACCTCGACATGAAGGGGAGGTACCAGACCTACATCCAGCTGGACATAGAAAACTCCAGCGGCGATGTCAACGTCGACCTCCTCGGGCAATGGGAGAGCACCCTGGGGGCCAACATCCACACCAGCTCCGGAGACATCACCATACGCGTTCCCGCGGACGTGGGAGTGCGCGTAAGGGCCAGGACCCGCTCGGGCGAAATCAACGCTCCCGGCATGAAGGTGGACTCCGAGGATGGGGAGGGCACTGTCTACGTGAACGGTGAATTCCGGCGCTCCGTGATCACCCTGCAGATCGACGTGGACGTCTCGAGCGGCGACATAACCCTCCTCCTGGAGGAATAGGCCTAGAGAGGGAATTCCTCGAAGCGGTCCTGGCTCGCCTTGCAGATGGGGCAGACCTTGGGGGCGGCCTCCCGCGCGGCCAGGTAGCCGCATACCTTGCAGCGCCAGACGGGGAGCGCCGGTCCGGAACGTGGGGGGAATTCCTCGAAGCGATCCTGGCTCGCCTTGCAGATGGGGCAGACCTTGGGGGCGGCCTCCCGCGCGGCCAGGTAGCCGCATACCTTGCAGCGCCAGACGGGGAGACCCCGTTTTCGCTCTACGGCAGGTGTCTGCGCCGCGTCTTCCTCCGCGGCCTTCAGCTTCTCCAGCTCCTCGGGCTCCGGCCTTCTCTCCGGTATCTGCCCCTCTATCTCTCTCTTACCTTCCAGGACCTCCTGGGTCACGTAGAGCGCTCAGTAGCACTGTTCGTACTCCTCCAGGTCGGCATCGCGGTAATCGCAGGGGCAGATGATATCCAGGTCCTTTTCCCTCTCCCCCTCACCCATGCGGCAGGGGCAGAGCATATATCCATACCTCTGTTGGTTGGTATGGAGGCCTTCGGCCAGCACCAGCACGAACCCGCGGTCCGGGTTGAGGTGATATCCGCCCGCCTCGGCATCCTCAGCGAGCCGCTCGTAGAGGTCCAGGACCTCCCGGGCATATTCCTCCGGGCTCAAAGAAGGGTCTCCTTGTACTTATCCTCGTTGAAGCCCGCGATGACCTCATCGCCGTCTACGATGAGGGTGGGGAAAGTCTTGCGCGGATTGCGCGTCTTGACCTCTTCGAAGACCTCCTTCTGCGCGTCTCCCTCGAGGAGGTCCACATATACGTAGCGGTACTTCAGCTTGTTCTCGTCCAGAAAAGTCCTCGCCTTGCGGCACCATCCGCATGTCGAGAGCGCGTAAAGGGTCAACTCGTGACCGCCATCTTCTCCTTCCACGATCTCCAGGTGCTCCTCGTACATCTCTATCTCCTTTTCCTCATCCCCCATGCCTTTGCTGCTCATTATTCCCGCCCCCGGGGGGTGTAAACATCGTATTCCAAACCGTCCAGGCAGGCCGGTAGAATAGAGGCGTTCTAAGATGAGTACGGGGAATATCGGATACCTTGCATATCGTTGTTCGCGTGCCGTGGATCGCCTGGGAATGCGCGATCGGGCGGGCATGATCCGTTGGGGGAGACATGCGGGCTGGGGTCGTTCTGGAGATCGCCGAGGCGCGGCAGGCAATAAGCCCGCTGCTCTACGGCCATTTCATCGAGAACCTGGGCAAGGGCATCTACGGGGGCCTGCTGCGCCGCGCGGGAGATGGTTGGGAGGTCAATCCCGAGGTCAAAGAGGCCCTGGCGGCATTGCGTCCCCCGGTTATCCGCTGGCCCGGCGGGCTATTCGCCGACGGCTATCACTGGAGGGATGGAGTCGGCCCTCCCGGCGCGCGGCCGGTCAGGCCCAACCGCTATTGGAGACGCCTGGGACCGCTCATTGGTCCCCGGGATCCCAACAGCTTCGGGACCGACGAGTTCGTGGCGCTCTGCCGTGAAGTCGGGGCGGAGCCCTACATCAACGTGAACCTGGCCACGGGAACGCCCGGTGAGGCGGCGGAATGGGTGCGCTACTGCCGGGGGCGCGTACCCTGGTGGGGAGTGGGGAACGAGCAATACGGCGTCTGGGCATTGGGGCACTGCTCCCCGGACGCATACGCGCGGCGTTACCTCGAATTCCGGCGCGCCATGCTGGATGCGGACCCGGAGATCCGCACCGTCGTGGTGGGAACCGACGGCGGCTTCGTGCCGGAATGGAACCGCATCGTGCTCGACGCCATAGGGGAGGAGGCGGATCTCCTATCCATCCACGTTTACCTGCCCGGCTTCGAGCACATCCTCTCATACCTGCAGCGAAAGCGCAGGGATCCCACGGGCGTCTATTACGCCATGGTGGGGGCGGGGGCGGAGGTCGAGCGGCGCATATCCTGGGCCGAGGACAGCCTGCGCGGTTCCCTCGGACCCGGTTCCCGGCTGCGGCTGGCGCTGGACGAATGGAATATATGGTGGAAGCCGTCTCAGATGTACCGGGCGTTCTTCTCCATGCGGGAGGCCATGGCCGTCGCGGGCATCCTGAACGCCCTGCATCGCAACGCCCACATCGTGGAAATGGCCAACATCTCCGAGCTGGTCAACTTCCTCGGCCTTGTCATCGTCAAAGGAAAAACCACGCGGCTCAATCCCATCTACCACCCTTTCTTTCTCTTTGCCCGGGAGGCGGGTAGGTTCCTGGTGCCTGCCCGGGTGGAGGTGGAGACCTACTGCACGCCCCCCCTGGGCCTGATCCGCGCCCTGGACAAGGTGCCTTACCTGGACGTCTCCGCCACCCTCTCGACGGGAAGGGACCGCCTGGCGGTCTTCCTGGTCAACCGCCACCTGCACGAGGAGATGGTGGTGGAAGTGGAATGGTCAGGCTTGCCGGTGTCAAAGGCCGAGGCGATCTCGCTGACCACAGCCTCTGCGGAGGACCGCGATGTGCGGCGTGAAAGAAGCGAGCTTCCGGTCTCCGGTTCCCGCTTGGAGCTGTCCCTGCCCCCCCATTCCATCGCTGTTCTCATCGCCGGCAGCGCTTGATTCCCGCATCGCTCGTACCGCGGTCATGTAATGAACCGGCCGTATCTGCATGGATTGCGCGAGCAATCCCTCCAGGGCATAAACGGCTAATGATAAAGGTTAGTTATTATGACCTATTAGTACTATTAGCTTACTAATATAAGGTTTACCTGCAAATTAGGGGTTTTAAACTATGCCCATTTCGTAGTACAATTTTTAGGAGAACTTGCGATAGCATTATTAACCGTACAGTCAGATATGATTACCAAGGGGGTAACAATGAGCGAGCTGCAACGCAGACTGGGAGCCATCGCCGGGAAGATGGCCAACAACAAGGCCCTTATCTCCGGCATGATGTCGGCAATCGATCCAAAGGTCGTGGCCGAGGCGGTCAATGACAACAAGGACCTCCTCATAGGCACCATGTCTTATCTCGATCCCGAGATACTTGCCGGCATCATCAACAGCAATCCCGACTTCATGGCCAAGATGATGAGAAGCCTCGATGCGGCGGCCATCGCCAAAGCCATGAACAAGAACCAGCGCTTCGTCACCCAGCTCATCGAGAACACCGATCCCAATGTCTTCTCGCGTTCGGTAAACGTGGTCTTCAACAAGATGCGCAAGGCCACGTACCGTCCCGGCCTCACGGTCACGGAGGACGCTTAGATACGCAACGCCCGCTCATCCATCGGGATCGACACCAGTAGCGTGCGTGAATTACCTCTCCTGCGCAGGCACGCTGGTTTCACCTTGATACCATGTTCACGTTTCCGCCTCCCGTAGCGCCTGC
Organism: Actinomycetota bacterium; assembly: GCA_003598015.1. Taxonomy (GTDB): domain Bacteria; phylum Actinomycetota; class Geothermincolia; order Geothermincolales; family RBG-13-55-18; genus SURF-21. The sequence goes on from QZKE01000093.1 coordinate 33,885, forward strand.
GAGACGTCCAGCAGGGAGAGGCCAGTTTTCCGCATCCGGTATCGATTGTGTCTTCATTGTCTTATAATTATCTCTAATGATTATTATATAATTTCTTTATGGGGAGCATGAGACCGGCGTCTCCCGCGGGTTGCAAACCCGCTGGCCGGCCCTGAACAAGCCGGGATGGGTTCGACACCCATTGCTCCCCTCCAGAGTACATTAAGGCTGATCCCTGCGGGGCCTGTCATATTTACCCCGCTGGGGTTTCAAACAGGACAGGGTGTGGTATAAATAGAAAAAGAAAATGAGGTCTCGGCGATCGGCTTTTGGGCCCCAGGTTCATATACCTGGGGCCCACACACATATATGGGGTCAGCCCCGGACATGGGACAAAATCCAGACGTACGCTTACACCTTATTCAGATTCTGTCCCATGTCCGGGGGTGACCCCAAGGTGTTACTATTTAGAGGCCGTATCCGCATCCCCCGGCTGGCGCTGCCGAAAGCCGGGAGGACCATGTTTTTAGGGACAGGTGACGGTGATGTCTTCGCAGATCTTGGACCGCTATCGCCCGCTCTTCAACCCCGGCAGTATCGCGGTTGTGGGAGCGACGGACAATGTCTTCAAGCTTGGTTACCATTCCCTTACCGCGGTGACCTCCTCCGGCTACGGCGGCGAGGTATACCCGGTCAATCCCAGGGCGGGTGAGCGCATTCAGGGGCTGCCGGCCTACCGCTCCATATCCGAGCTGCCCCGGGGCGTGGATCTCTTCGTCTACGCTATCCCCGAGAGGCAGGTCGTGCCCTCCGTCCGCGAGGCCGTGGAGATGGGCGGCAAGGCCGGGGTGATATTCGCAGGCGGCTTCAGGGAGACGGGTCCGGAGGGGAAGCGGCTGCAGGAGGAGCTGATCGGCATCGCGGACGCGGGAGGGATGAAACTCATCGGCCCCAATTGCATCGGGATCGTGAACAAGCAGGCCAAGTTGAACGCCACCTTCGCGAGCCCCCTGGCATGGTTTCCGGAAGGGAACGTCTCCGTGGTCAGCCAGAGCGGCGGCATGGGCAACAGCATCCTCAACGAGATCATGGACGAACAGGTGGGGATCTCCAAGTTCGTGAGCATCGGCAACCGTGCCAACGTGGAGTTCGCGGACATGGTGGAGTATCTCTCCGAGGACCCCGACACCGGCGTGATCTGCCTGTTCATTGAGGGGCTCGATGATGGCGCCACCTTCCTGGATAAAGCGCGGCGGGCCTCACGCCGTAAACCCATACTGGTCTATACGCGCGGCTATACCGAGAGCTCCTCCAAGACCGCCCTCTCCCACACCGGTTCCGTCGCCAGCTCCGAGGCCGTTTACCACGGCGCCTTCCGCCAGGCGGGTCTACTGCAGGTCCATTCCAGTTCGGAGATGGCGAGTGCCGCCAAGGCCATATCCATAGGGGCGCGGCTCGGGGGCGACGGCGTCTTCATATCCACCCATTCCGCCGGGCCGGTGGTGGCTATCTGCGACATCTGCGAGAGGGGTGGGCTGCGCTTTCCTCCCCTGAAGGCGGAGGTATCCCGGGCAATCGCGGAGTTCGTTCCCGAGCATGCCGTGGCGGCCAATCCCCTTGATATGTTCGCCTTCGCCTGGACGGACACATCGCTCTACCTGAGGGCTACCGATCTGGCCCTGGCGCAGGACGACATCCACTGCGCGGTCGCCGTCTTCGTGACCGGCGGGGGGGCAGGTCCCGCGTTCCCGTCCCGGGATTACGCCGAGATCGGGCGCAGGCACGGTAAGCCCGTGTTCATCTGCCTTATAACGCCTTGCGCCCTGGCCCAGGATATCGCCGATGCCCAGAAGGAGGGGGTAGTCGCCTGGAGTTCCCCCGAGAAGACGGGTAAGGCACTGGTGGATCTGTACCGCCTTGCCAACCTGGGCTGAGGGTTGATGCCACGGGACAACGCCGGAGCGGGAAGCGATCGGGCCGGTAGCGATGCGCTGGGAAACTGGTTACAATTGGTTGCGGTGATAAGTATGCCGAGATTTGGATTGGGCAAGCGAGACATCAGGAAACTGGAGAGGGACCGAGACATCGATACCATCATCGAACTCCTCTACGACGAGGATGACAAGGTGGTCTTCGAGGCCATCGAGGCTCTCACGCGCATCGGCGATCCCCGGGGTATCGAAGCCCTAATGACGCTAGTCGCGGACTTGTCCACCAGCGACCTAATTCGCGCCAAGGCCTGGCTGGCCCTGGACGTAGGGATAGAACGCGAATCGAAGAAGCGTACCGACTGGAAATAGGCAGACCCTTGTATCATGGAAGAACCAGAAAACCCTAAACTGCGGCGGCTGGAAGCCATCCCGGCAAAGCAGCAGGGCCGCGACGTGATCGCCCTGCGAGACCCCGAGGGCTATACCCGGGGCCTGGTGGCGCTGCCGCCTCCTATCTACTATATCGCGTCTCTCTGCGACGGCACCCGCTCGCTGCGGGACCTGCAGGCGGCCTACGTGAGGCGCTTCGGCGATATCATAACCAGCGACCAGGTAGCCGCCATCATCAGCGAGCTGGACGGCAAGCTCCTGCTGGACAATGAAAACTTCCGCGCCTACAAGAGGCGCCTGGACGAGGAATACCTCTCCCTGCCCAACCGCCCCATGACCAGTGCGGGGAGCGGCTATGCCGCCGACCCGCGCGAGCTCGTGCAGCAGATAAGGACGATGATGGAGGAGGCCGGGGAGCCGCGCCGGCTGGACGGCATGCCGGTAGGCGTCGTCGCTCCCCATATCGACCTGGAGCGCGGGCGGGAGTGCTACGGCAAGCTGTATTCCGCACTGGCCGCGTCCTTTTCCGCGGACTACCAGCCGCTGGTCGTAGTGCTGGGAACCTGTCACGGCGAGATGGAGGGTCCGTTCGCGCTCACGCGCAAGAACTATCTCACCCCTCTAGGCCTGGTGGAAACCGACGTCGGGCTGGCCGAGGGCCTCGCGCGCGCGGCGGGCATGGACGGGTTGGGAGATGAGCTCTCCCACCGCTCCGAGCACTCCATCGAGGTACAGCTCCCCCTGCTCGGCGTAGCCTTCGGCGGAGTGGACCGTTTCCGGCTGCTGCCCATAACCTGTAATTCCTTCCACCCCTGTATTGAGGACGGTCGCTCCCCCTCGGAGGTGCCGGAGATCGCATCGTTCATCACGGCCCTGCAAGGCCTGCTCTCGGCCATGGAGGACAAGGCCTTCTTTATAGCTTCCGCCGACCTTGCCCATGTGGGCCGCCGCTTCGGCAGCCTCGTACCGCTGGACGCGGTCCTCCTCTCCTCGACCATCGCCAAGGACAGGGAGATGCTGCAGAAGGTGGAGGAAGGGGACGCGGAGGGCTTCTTTTCCTACATCGCCGCGGAGAAGGATGCGCGGCACGTCTGCGGGCTGCCACCTATCTACGCCCTGGGCAAGACCCTGGACGGGCGCCGGGGCGAGCTCATCGATCACTGCCACTGGTTCGACCCGAACGAGGGCTCGGCGGTGACCTTCGCCGGCCTTGTCTTCCCCCGGTAAAAGGCGATGGGCGCCTCCTCCGCGAGCATCCCGCCCCTGCGGGCAAACCGCCAGCTGATGATCCTGCTCTCCACGCAATCCATCGGCCTGGTAGCCCGCGCCATCTATTTCGTGGGGTTGCCCCTCTTCGTGCTGGAGCGCACGGGGTCCGCCTTCTCCATGAGCATCTCGCTCTTCCTGGGCTTCGCCCCCTTCACCCTGGCCGGGCCTTTCGCCGGATCCATCGTCGATCGCTTCTCCCGCAGGGATCTTCTGGTCATCACCAACCTCCTCTACGGTATCACGCTCTTCATCCTGCCCTTTGCCCATGCCGTGTGGCTTATCTACGTGATCGCCTTCACCGCCTCCATTTTCGGGGTCATCCTCGCCAACAGCATGTCCGCGCTGCTGCCGGAACTGGTCGACGTGACCAGCCTGGCCAAGGCCAACTCCCTCTATACCTTCCTCCGCTCCGCCTCCTTCCTGCTCAGCACCGCGGCCGCCTTCTTCCTCATCAAGGCCATGGGCAAGGCCGACATCTTCTTCCTCTGTTCCGCCCTCCTGGTTGCCGGCGGCATTTCCTGCCTGGCGCTGCGCAGAGACCTGCCGCGCGCCGCTGCGGCCGGGGGCCTTAGAGCGGGAGCCGCTTCCGAGGTAGCGGGATTGAAGGAGGCTCTAAGGATAATCCGCACCGATCGCCATATCCGGGGGCTTACCCTCATGCACCTGATGTTCATGCCCATCTTCGGGGCTTTCGAGGTCTTCCTGCCCCTCTTCTGCGGCGATAAGCTGGGCCAGGTCGACTACTATACCCTGGTGAGTTCCGCCGTTGGAGCGGGACTGGCCCTGGGAAGCCTCCTGACCTATCGCCTCCTCGGCCGCGTCAGGCCTCTGAACCTGGTCTTCGCGAGCTTCCTGGGCTATGCCGCGGGCATGCTGCTGCTGACGGGAACCCCGGTGCTCGTACTGGCCATACTCGTATGCTTTCTCCTGGGCATAGTGGACGGCTTCGGCTTTACCACTTACGAATACCTGAGACAGCGCATCGTGCCCTCCGCCTACCGCGGCCGGGTATTCGCGGTCATGGACGCGGTGGTCCTCCTGCCCATGCCCCTCGGCTACCTGGTCGTGGGCTGGTTCGCGGATCGGACCAGCATCACATCCCTGGGTATATGGTTGAGCGTCATCGGGTTCTTCCTGGCGTTGCTCTGCTTTCCCCTTACGCGGGGCCTGCCCGAACTCGAGGAAGCCCTCGGCGGTTAATTTATAGCCCGGGAACCGGGAGTTGGTCCGAAGCGACATGGGGAGCATACGTGCATTCACAGAAGCCGGAAAAGAGTGGCATCGTGCGGGTGTCGTCAAGCTTAGAATACACTTCCCGAGAACCGGGGATAACGGCATCGAGCACCCCTTCGTCCTAGCAACAACCTGTCCGGCGAGCAAGGTACCCGGAGGAGCTTGCGACGACGACCAGCCTTGTCGCCGGGCCACAAAAGCACCCACCAGCCCGGGGATCTACCAGGTCGGTCGCAGCGGTGCGCGCAGGTGAAGATGCGGTCTCTTCCTCCTATCCCGCGGGCTG
>QZKE01000051.1 GCA_003598015.1 Actinomycetota bacterium
ATGGGGGGGGGGGGAATGCCCGCCGAGACCGTGGAGGAGGAGATAATAAAGGCCAGGGAACTCACCTCCAAGCCGTTCGGGGTTAACATACCCATTCTGAGCCCGTTTGCCGAAGGCATCTTTGAGACCGCGGTGAGGATGGAGGTTCCGGTCCTCACCACCTCCGCGGGAAACCCTCTCACCTTCACCGCCCGGGCCAAAGAAGCGGGCATGAAGATCGTTCACGTTGTGTCCAACGTGCGCATGGCGGAAAAGGCCCAGGAGTCCGGGGTCGACGTGATCGTGGCCGAGGGTTACGAGGCGGGCGGCCATAACGGTTTCGACGAGATCACCACCATGGTCCTGGTGCCACAGGTGGTGGATGCCGTCGACGTGCCGGTGGTCGCCGCTGGCGGGATCGCCGACGCGCGGGGCATGGTTGCGGCCTTCGCCCTGGGCGCCGAGGGGGTGCAGCTGGGGACCCGCTTCCTGGCGTCGCCGCAGAGCCCCGCCCACCGCAACTACAAGGAACTCATCATCGGCGCGAGCGACCGGGATACCGTCATCACCGGCAGGGCCTTCGGGCCGGTGCGCGTCCTGCGCAGCAAGCTTGCGGAGACGATCCTCCAGGCCGAGCGGGAGGGAAAGTCCCCGCAGGAGATACAGGAGATGATCGGATCCGGCCGCTCCGTGAAAGCCTGTCTCGAGGGGGATCTGGATGAAGGATCTTTCATGTGCGGTCAGGTGGCCGGGATAATCGCGGAAGTGCAGGACGTGAAGGACATAGTGGCCGAGTTGATTGAGGGGTACGACAGGATAGCATCCGGACTGAGCCGACGCTGAACCGCGGAAGCGATGCCGCAAACGGGATGATCACCATGGAATCCGAGGTTTACCGCCATGAAACTGGATAAGACGGCCTACTCGTCCATCTACGAGAGAGAGGACGAGCACTGGTGGTTCCTGGGGCGGCGCAGGGTACTCGCGGCGCTGCTCGCGAACCTGGATCCTCCCGGCGATTGGCGGGTCCTGGATGTGGGGTGCGGGACGGGCGGGAACTTCTCCTTTCTGGATGCCTACGGCCGGGTCGAGGGCTGCGACTATTCCGAGGAAGCCATCCGTTTCTGCCTCCTGAGGGGGACCCATACCGTAAGGGAGGCAAGCATCTACGATCTACCCTACGAGGACGCATCCTTCGACCTGGTTACATGCCTGGACGTCATCGAGCACCTCCGCTTCGATCTCCCGGCATTCCGGGAGCTGAACCGGGTAGTGAAGAAGGGGAGCTACCTCCTGGCGACCCTGCCCTCTGGACCCCACCTGTACAACGATTTCGACTGCCTGGCCGGCCACCTGCGCCGCTATACCAGGGAGGAGATAAAGATGCTGCTGGCGGAGAGCGGATTCGAGCCGATCAGGCTTACCTGCTATACGACGCTGGTGCATCCCCTCATCCGCTATTACATGTGGAGGGGCAGCATCAGCAGCGGCCGCAACGGATATACCCAGGGCATGCAGACGGTGATACCATCATCGAACCGGGTCCTGAAATGGGCACAGGACCTGGAGGCCAGGATCGTTTCCCGCTGGGACCTGCACCGGGGTTCCTCCGTGGTTGCTTTGGCGAAGAAGAGATAGGGGATCACCTTTAAAGACCCAAGTCAAGGGTAAACTCATCTAAGCCCCTTTCGGAAGGGGTTCGCGAGGTTCTATTGGCTTGGGAGGACACCTCCGACAGATACATACGTCCTTTCCCGCGGAGCGAAGCCCCTGGCTTGCAATCGCACGGACCTCTTCCAAATCTCTGGCTCGCCTAAGAGGTCTTTTCACCCAGTCACCTTTATGAGCCTCGGCCGCTCGCGCGGCCCGACTATGGAATGATGGGGCTTGAGTGCCGGGGCCTAATCAGCCCCTGGATCCTCGGCCGCAGCCGCGGCCCGGATAAGACCCCGCATGGAGGCTCTCCCGGCAGCCCGGTCCGCTTCTTTGAGGGACGAGGGGCGAACCTCCGCGGGCGGATGCGTCATCTGCCGCGGTCTCCCCGCAAGCGAACCGTCAAGCCCACTTATGTGGCTTGTTTGTATCGTCGTAAGGGGTGCCGTGGAGCCACATGGCCCACATCACCGCGAGTATCTTGCGCTGTACCGTGAGGCGGGCATGCACCTCGGAGCCCGTGCCCGCCAGGGTGTGCGCGTAGGCCCGCTTGAAGCGATTGTCCCCGCCCGCGTGCATGGCACCCAGAAAGGCGGTCATGCTGGCGTGCTTGAGCTGCCCGCACCCCCTGCGGTCGAGGCGCTGCCGGCGGAGCTCCTTGCCCCCGCTCACGCACTGGGTTATCCCCAGGCGGCAGTAGCGCCACAGCTTGCGCTTATCGGAGAAACGCTGCGGGCATGTTATGTAGGCGCAGAAGACCGCCGCCACGTAGGGGCCCACCCCCGGGATGGCCTGCCAGGCCCTCACCACGGGTATCCCCGCCGCGAGGGCCAAAAAGCGCCCCTTGGCCTTGGCCCTCTCCGCCAGCAGGAAGTCCAGGCGTTCGTAGTCTGCCGCGATTATCCCGCGCACCTCGGGGTTCCCCACCCGGGCGAGCGCTTCCTGCCTGCCCCGCGCCCCGTAGACCCTGGAGCCCTCGCCGATCACGCCCTGGGCCCGGAGCTTGGCCTTGATGCGGTTCTTTGCGGCCACCGCATCCCCGCTCAGCTGGTCGTAGGCTTTCACCGCCATATGGAGGGCGTAGATCCTCTCGTCCGGGGTGTGATAGACGGGGTGGTATCTGCCCGCCCTGGCTATCTCCGCCAGCTTCCTCGCATCGATCCGGTCGTTCTTCACCGGGTCCTTGTGTATCCAGGCGTTGCGCACTGGGTCGGCCACCTCCACCTTCTGCGCGTAGGGCAGGATGACCCTTGCAGCCCAGAAGGCCAGGTCGCACTCCTCCAGGAGCACCACCGCCCTCCCCTCGTAGTCCTGCATGAAGGACGCGAGATGCTTCTCGCTGGTGGGGAACTCGCATACGGATACGAGCTTTCCCCCCTGGTCCATCACCGCAGCCGTGCACTCCTTTGCCGCCAGGTCGATTCCGATATACACTGTACTCATCGGACGCCTCCCTTCGGTTGGCCGGCTCCATAGCCGGCGGATGGTTTGGTCACCTAATTGTTCGGAGGTGTCCGGTCTTTATCATTCCAGCCCCGGACATGGGACATCCTCCATGGCTAAAACGTCATCGCGAAGCGCCCCCTCGGAGTAACGTCATCGCGACCGCAAGCGAAGCGATCTCATCCGGACCAAGGTCGACCTCCGGGGGAGATTGCCGCGTCGCCGAAGACGCCTCCTCGCAATGACGCCGACCGTTACCGCGTCGCTGCGCCCCTCGCAATAACATCTACTAGGGTATATCCCATGTCCTGGGCTAGCCCGTTACCGCGTCGCTGCGCTTCTCGCAATACGTCTCGTCGCCGAGCGACTCGCCTAGTTCCGCTCCCTGCGGCGCACTCGCAGAGTACGCCTCGATCGCGCGCCTTGCGCCCCGCAGCAGCGCTCTCGATACGTCACCGTATTCATGAAGCGGAATAATTGGAGATAGCGGCCCTTTCCTAATCAGGTGGAACGTGGAGGGCTGACCCCCTCGTCGATCTCGGCGATACGGTCCGCTACGTAACGTTGTGCGGCATAGAGGTCCCCGAATATCTCCCCCCGGAAGCGGTAACCGCGTTTGCGGCCCTTAATGCGGATGACTTCCTTCCCCGTCTCGGGATCGTTGATCTTAAGGAACTTCACCTTGACGTAGCCCTGTTTCCCGAAGAACTCGCGGACGAGCGCTATTTCCGCCATGGTGACCTCCTGTCATTATCCCGTTCTGTATATCGTTTATCAGCCTGCCTTACTTAAGGTGTGGATGCAGAGGACGCTGAGGGACGGCATGGGTGGTCGATCGCAAAAGGAAACGGAGGCAGGATCGCGATGGGACGTTTCGTACTGTTATTCATGGCCGGTCATCACGCGGTGCGAGCTGCCGCAGGATACGACCTTCGCAAGACAGCGAGAGGCGCTTACCAAAAAGTATTAAGCGGCAGTTAAGGCATTTACAACCCGGCGAATTAATTATAGGATTAGCGGGTGGGGTTATCCCGGCAGCCTGTACGGCTTCGCCGGTTTCGAGGATCACATCGGCAAAGGAGGGAAAGATGGAGGATATCAAAGAGACCTTTTACCACACCGTGGCGCCCCTCGATTTCGGCTACAACTACCGGGTGGGCACCTATCTCCAGCGTTACATCGACGCCCTGAAAGACAAGAAGATCCTTGGGGCCAAGTGCCCGCAGTGCGGCAAGGTAGTGGTGCCTCCGCGTAAGTACTGCGGCGCCTGCAACAAGGTACGTGAGGAGTACGTGGAGCTCTCTCAGGAAGGCACGCTGGAGAACTACACCGTCGGGCACATCACTCTCGAAAAGGGCCAGGTAAACCAGGCCGAGAGCCCCTATATCGTGGGGATGATAAAACTCGGCGGGGCCGACAACCTGCTGGTGGGAAAGGTGGCGGGCGTATCCCCGCAAGAGGTGAAGACGGGTATGCGCCTCAAGGCCGTCTGGAAGGACCAGACCGAGGGGGAATACTCCGACCTCGACCATTTCGAGCCGGTATAAGGAGGTGAGAGGCTTGGATAACAAAGTAGCTATCGTTGGTTTCAATATGGCCAGCGCCCTCGATCTCGAGACCACTCGCGAGCGTCTCTCGTTCGATCTCACCCGGGGGCTCTTCGACGACCTGGGCATCGAACGGGACGACGTCGGGACCTTTATCATCTGCACCAACGATTTTCTGGACGGGAGGACGATCTCCAACGTCTTCCTCGACCCCTCGGTGGGCGCCTACATGAAAGACGAGAGCAAGGTGGAGATGGACGGCCTTAACGCCCTCACCTACGCCTGCATGCGCATCCTCTCGGGGCAGTATGAGACGGCGCTGGTGGCCACCCTGGCCCTCACCGGCACCCAGGTCAGCCCCTACCTGCACATAGGTTACACCCTGGATGCCAGCTATGACCGCCCGATAAAACTGCTCAACGAGCTCTCGGCGGCGGCCCTGGAGGCGCGGAGCTATCTCGCAAAGTACGGCTACTCCGAGGAGCTCCTCGATGATATCGCGTTGCAGGACCTGGCCAACGCCGCTCGCAACCCCAACCAGGCGCGCCGCCTGGAAGGTGTCTCCAAAGACCAGATTGCCGGCTCCGCCTACCTCTACGAACCCCTGCGCGAGCTGCACTGCTATCCCGCCACGGATGGTGGCTGCATGATGCTGCTGGCCTCCGAAAAGAGAGCCAAGGAACTTTGCGACAAGCCGGTCTGGATCAAAGGCATCGGCCGCAGTACGGACAATTACTACCTCGGCGACCGCGACCTCTCAGGCTCCATCTCGGCCTCACAGGCAGCCGAAAGGGCGATGGGGATGGCGGGAATAAAGGATCCCCGCAAGGAGCTCGACTTCGCCGAGATATCCTCACTCTTCGCCCACCAGGAGCCCCTGCTCGCCGAGGCCATGGGGCTGCTGGAGCCGGGCAAGGCGGCCGAGGCCTACAAGTCTGGGGATACCGCCATAGACGGTAAGCTCCCCATCAATCCCTCGGGTGGCCCCCTGGGAGGGCACCCCATTTGCTCCTCGGGTCTCATGCGCGCCGCGGAAGCGGTGCTCCAGCTCCGGGGCGAGGCGGGCAAGAATCAGGTCGAGAAGGCCGATGTTGCCCTGGCGCACGGCCAGGATGGCGTATGTGCCCAGCAGAGCGTCGTCGTAGTCCTGGGGACCTAGGAGGTGATGGAGATGCGTAACGTCGGGATAATCGGCATAGGATATACTCCCGTTTTCGTGAGCAAGAGGAAGGAAGTCAACATCCCCGAGATGATCTCGGAGGCGGTCGACGCCGGCTTCCAGAACACCGGCCTCACTCCCGCGGACATCGACGCCATGGTCTTCGGGAACATGCATACCTTCGAGGGCGTTAACCTGCCCCACCTCTGGGCGGCGGAACACATCCGCTCCCTCGGTAAGCCGGTGATGCGTATCGCCACCGGCGGGACGACGGGCATGGCCGCCTTCCACGCCGGCTACTATCACGTGGCCTCCGGGATGGCGGACGTCGTCATGGTGGTCACCTACGAGAAGCACTCCGAGGGTGACGCCCAGGTGGGACTCATGGGTATCATTACCCCCGAGGTCATGACCATGCTGGCGGCAGGGATCGACGTGACCGGGGGCAGCGGTATGGGTGCCATCGGAGGAGGAAGCGCGGGAGGGATCTCCTTCCAGGCATCTTCATACCTCTACCACTCCGGCGCGGGCATCGAGCATATCGATGAACAGGCGGCCCTGGAACGGCGCAACGCCGCCAAGAACCCCTACGCCCACCTCAAGGACCCCGAGGCCACAGCGGAGAAGATAGCGCAGACACCGCTGGTCTCATGGCCCATCCGCTTCGGCCATATCTGCCCCACCACCGACGGGGCAACGGTCTGCATCCTGGCTTCGGAGGAGAAGGCGGCCAAGCTGGCGGACAAGGTCGCCTGGGTGTTATCGGTGGCCAACTGCGCCTCCGACGCCACCACCGCCAACCTCATAGAGAGCCAGATCACCGACCCCGCGGAGCATCTGCCCGCCATTATCGCCTCCAAGCAGGCCTACGAGCGGGCGGGGATAGTGGATCCAAAGAAAGAGATCGACTACGTGGAGATCTACAACGGATTCGCCCACCAGACCCTCATGTACCTGGAGAAGATCGGTATGTGCGAGGTGGGAGAGGCCCACAAGCTGCAGGAGGCCGGCGAACTGGAGATGAACGGTCGCTGCCCGGTCAATGCTTCGGGAGGCGTAGTGAGCACCAACTCCATCGGCACCTCGGCCCTCAACCGGGTTACCGAGGCCGCCCTGCAGGTCCTGGGCCAGGCGGGCGAGCACCAGGTGGAGAAGGATGTCCATACGGCCCTGGCCCACGGCTGGGGTGGCCTCATGCAGTACGTGACCATAACCATCCTGGGCGATAAACCCAAGAAGGCATAAGGAGGAAGAAGATGGAAGAGACCAAGATCGTCAACGGTGCGTGGGAGCTCTCCACCTTTCACTTCCCTATCGAGGGCAGGGGCCTGAAGACCATGCTCAAGAACATGAAGGACAAGAAGCTCGTCGGCTTCAAGTGTCCGCAGTGCGGCATGGTCTATATGCCAGGGCCCTTTTACTGCCGCAAGTGCTTCATCAGGATCGACGACGAGGCCGAGGTCAGCGACCACGGCGAGATAATGACCTTCACCATCGGCTACGCCGATGTGCGCGGCAATCCCCTGGATGAACCCCGAATTGCCCCCGTGGTCAAGCTGGACGGCTGCGATTCCTGGATCATGGGGGTGCTGGAGGGCGTGAAGCCGGAGGATGTGCACGTCGGGATGCGCGTCAAGGTGAAATGGGCGGAGGAGCGCACCGGCTCCCTGCAGGACATGCAGTATTTCTTGCCGGAGTAAGGTGTTGTTCGGGCTGAGTTGGTGATCTAGCCCGGCGACAAGGCTGGTCGTCGTCGCAGGCTCCTCCGAGCACCTTGCTCGCCGGGCAGGTGTCAGCATACATACTCTCCGCCCGCAACAACATCGTCTCCGGCACGGGGGGTGTAATAGAAACGACACCCGGGCCTGGTTAGATCACCGATAAAGGTCTCCATGCACGTTTCGGTCGCTTCGGACCGACCCCCGGTTCCCGGGCAAGGGGCACGGAGGATTTGGCCGAACACCAGGTCGATTCCGGCACGGGGGTGTAATAGAAACGACACCCGGCCCTGGTTAGATAGCATTATCGATGCACGTTCCTCCGCTTCGGACCAACCCCTCCGTCTGCGCGAAACCGTTCGACAGGCGCGCTTCGTCTGCGCATTCACCCCCGCCGCATGACCGCTTCGTCTGTGCACCCACGTATAGTAGACTGGGCGGATAGAGAAACGGGAATGGAGAAGCGAGGCATTTTGGACGGAAAGGTTTCCCTGGTCGCATGCGGGGGATACGGACGCGAGGCGGTGGAGAGCGCGGTCGGGAGGGCATGCGAGCTCCTGGGTGGCGTTGAAGGCATGGTGGGAGACGCGCGAAGCGTATTCATCAAGTCGAATGCCGTGTTCGCGGCGTTGCCGGACTCGGGGATAGTGACCAACCCCGAGGTCGTGCGGGCGGTCGTGATGGAGTTCCAGAAGGTCGCCGAACATGTAACCATCGGGGACAGTCCCGGGGGGCCGTTCAACAAGGCCATGCTCAAGCGGGTGTACGAAAGGACAGGGCTGGAGGATGTCGCCCGCGACACGGGAGCCGAACTCGCTTTCGATACCCGCACCGTGGACCTCTCCTTCCCGGGGGGAGAGGTCATCAAGAGGCTGAAGCTGTGCCGCGCCATGATCGAGGCGGAATGCCTGGTCTCCGTGGCGAAATTCAAATCCCATCGCTTCATGAACGTGACCGGGCCGATCAAGAACCTCTATGGAACCGTGCCGGGCACCACCAAGCTGGCATACCATTCACGCTTCGACGGCGAGCGGGAGTTTGCGGACCTCGTCGTGGATATCCATCTCGCCGCCGAGCCCGATTTCCACGTGCTGGACGCGGTGGACGTAATCGACGGCGACGGTTCGCGCAGGGGATCGGTAAGAAAAATGGGGGTTATCGCCGCGGGGGCGAATGCCTTCGCGTTGGAATCGCTGGTGCTCCGATTGGCCGGCCTGGAGCCTTCGGACAGCAAGCCCCTGCAGGCGGCGATACGCCGCGGTCTATGCCCGGGAGGCGCCGATTGGTTCGAGATACTGGGGGACAGCGAGGATGCCCTGCGTTTCGGCGGCTTCCGGCTTCCCTCCGAGAACCTCTTCAGCGAGCATACGCTGGCGAAGATATCGGGGCGGATGAGCCGCTATTTCGCGGCGACACCATACCCTCTTCCCGGGGTCTGCACGATGTGCGCGAAGTGCGTGGACATCTGTCCGCGCGGGGCGATATCCCTGGGCAGCAGGGCCGCCGAGGTTGACCTGCGCAGATGCATAAGATGTTTCTGCTGCGACGAGCTCTGCGAGTCCAAGGCCATAAGCGTCAGACGCCCTCTGCTGGGCCGGATCTTCAAGGGGTGATCGCACATGCCTCTTACCGGGAACGGCATATGTCCGAGAGGGCGTCCAGCAGGCAGTCGACATCCTCGCCGGTATTCTGGTAGCTGAAGCTCGCGCGCACGGCGCCATTCTCCAGGGTGCCGATGGTGCGGTGGGCAAGGGGAGAGCAGTGCAGGCCGGAGCGCACGCAGATACCGTAGGCCGCGTCGAGGCGGGACGCCACTTCCGAAGAGGTGAGTCCCTTGATGTTGAATAACACCAGTCCCACCCTGCTTTCCCAATCCGGCGGTCCGTACATCGTCACGCCACGCAGAGAGAGAAGCCCGCTCGAGAGGCGCTCGAACAGCTCCCCCTCGTGCCGGCGGATCTCGTCCACCCCGGTTGCGGTCACGAACCCCACCCCGGCGCGCAGTCCGGCCAGGCCCATGGCGTTGAGGGTCCCGCTCTCGCAGCGGTCGGGAAGGAAATCCGGCTGCAGGGAGCTCTCGGAGCGGCTTCCCGTCCCCCCATACAGCAAGGGCTCTACTTCCCAGCCGGGCGCCACATACAACCCCCCGGTTCCCTGGGGGCCGAAGAGCTCCTTGTGTCCCGTGAAGGCGAGGTATTGGATACCCGTGCCCACCGGATCGAGTACGTACCTGCCCGCGGTCTGGGCGGCGTCCACCAGCAGGGGGATACCGCGCCTCGCGCAAAGCTCGGCTATGTCGCAGATGGGGAGCAGGCTCCCGGTTACGTTGGAGGCATGCGTACAGACGACGAGGCGTGTGGAAGGAAGAAGAGCCTCCTCGATGAGCGACGGATCCAGCAAGCCGTCGGGCCCACCCTCGACGATGGAGTAGGAAGAAGTCCCGGCGCGAGCCATGGCCTCCAGGGGGCGCCATACCGAGTTGTGCTCGAGCGAGGTTATCACGGCGTGCCCGCCCGATGTGAGTACGCCCTGGATGACCAGGTTCAACGCTTCCGTGGCGTTCTTGGTGAAGACGATGCGCGACGGGTCATCGATCCCGAACAGCCGTGCTACCGCGTCGCGGGCGCGCAGCACCTCCCGGCCGGCCTCCAGGGAACGGTGATGGCCACTGCGCCCGGGGCTTCCTCCCACCTCACGGGCGAAGTGGTCCATGGCCCGGTAGACAGCCTCGGGCTTCGGATAGGTGGTAGCCGCATTATCCAGGTATGTCTGTCGAGAAAGAACCTCCATCCGCTGATGATAACATGCCGCCTCTGCACCGGGCATCGCCGGGAGCATGAAAGAGCTGCTGCACGGCTTGTGGAGTAAAGGAAGGAAATAATAAGGACGATGACTAAGAGGATCAAAGGATACGAGGGAATTGCATGGGTTACAAGTCACAACGAATGACGAGCTCAGTCGTGCTGGCGGCGGCCATTCTCGCGGCCGCCTCTTTCGCCTGCGCGTTTCCTGCCGCCGGGACGGCGCTTGCCCAGGGCTCTTTCAACGACATCGCCGACCAGCCCGCGGAGATACAGCAGGCCATCGCGTATTCCTGCGCGGCGGGGTACATGCAGGGTTACGGCGACGGCGGTTTCCACCCCCAAGAGGCCACCACCAGGCTGGACTATGCGAGAGCGATGGTCACCATATTCGACCACGCGGGAGAAGCGGCCGACCCCTCCATAAACTTCACGGACCTGCCGTCCTCGGATCCCAATTTCATCTGGGCGAACCTGGCGGTAAAATACGGGCTCATTGACAGGCCTGCGGACGGATCTTTCGCCCCGAACCAGGGGGTGCTCTTCGAGCGGGTCGCCCAGGGGGCGGCGGCGGGGATGGACTTGAACGAGGCGGCGCAGAACGTCAATACCCTCATCGGAGGCGCTCCCTACTACGGCGGGGCGATGGCGGTGTTCATGGACCTTCACCTCAAGTACCGCTACAGCAAGGTATGGCCCGGGCAGACCTATCCCAGGGGAGAGATGGCCTTCACCCTCTACCGTATCGATAATGTCGAGAGCTGGCGCCCCTGGTACGTGCGGGAGTCCTTCAACGCCGTGACCTGCGTCCTGCCCGCCGCCACCTCGGGGCAGTTCCAGGCGGTGAGCTTCGCTTTCGAGCGTCTGGGGTGTCCCTACGTATACGGGGGCGAGAGGGAGTCGGAGGGTGGCTTCGATTGTTCGGGCTTCGTGTACAACACCTTGAGCATACGCATGGGCTATCCCATGATGCGTGTGGCCGACGACCAGTCGCGGGACAGCCGCTACCTCTACGTCACCCGGGGCGCCCTGGAGCCCGGAGATATGATCGGCTTCTACGAGGACGCCGGCGGCAATCCCTCCAGCTATATCGGCCACGCCGGTATGTACGTGGGCAACGGCCTCTTCATCCACTCCACCGGCTCCAACGGCGGCGTGAGCATAGACTGCCTGGACAACAACGACTACTGGGGCACCCATTTCGCCTGGGGCAGAAGGGTGGTGGGCGGACCCTACAACGACAGGTTCGATACCTGGCTGCTGCTCTACAACCCATCCCGGGAGGAACTGCCGGTGGACGTGACCTACCTGCGGCCCCAGGACGGCCCGCAGACGCAGACCTACACCCTGTCCCCGCACAGCCGTTTTACCGTTCCGGTAGACGACCTCTATCCCTGGGATGAAGTATCCATGGAGGTAAGCGCACCTGCCCCGGGAGTGGTGGCCGAGAGGGCCATGTATTTCGACTACAAGGGCTGGGCCGACGGCGGGACCGCCTCAGTGGGTACGCCCGAGACCAACCTGCGGGGGTACTTCGCGGAGGGATATACCGGAGAAGGATTCGAGACCTGGCTCCTCTTCGCCAACCCCGAGGACGAAACCGCCCAGGTGGAGGTGACCTACCTGCGGGAGGGAGGCGATGCGGCCACGCCTATCGTGAAGGTCTACGACCTGGCCCCCTCCAGCCGTTTTACCATCCTGGTGAACGACGTGGCGGGACTGCAGCCGGGGAGCGTGGGCTTGAGCTATCGCTCCCTCAACGGGGTCGAGGTGGCAGCCGAGCGCGCCGTCTATTTCGATTACCACGGCATCCGGGACGGCCACTGTTCCCAGGCGATAGAAGAGACCTCGCAGAAGCTCTACATGGCCGAGGGCTACACCGGGAGCGGCTTCGACACCTGGATCCTCCTGGCCAACCCCAACCAGGCTGCCGCGGAAGTGGAGGTCTCCTACCTCGTGCAGGGCGGGGGAAGCGTCAGCGAAAGAAGGACCATCCCACCCCTGTCCCGCCTGACCATCAACGCGGAGGAGACGCTGCCCGACCACTCCTTCGGGGTCACTATAACCTCTCTTAACAGCGTGGATATCGTGGCGGAACGGGCCATGTACTTCGATTACGGAGGGGGTATGCGCGGCGGCCATTGCTCGGCGGCGGTCGCGGAGCCCCGGCAGAACATGTGCCTGGCCGAGGGCTACACCGGGAGCGGCTTCGACACCTGGATCCTCCTGGCTAACCCCAACCCCGAGGCCGCTGTCGCCAGGTTGACCTTCGCCCGGGAGGATGCAAGCGAGGTCGTCCTCGATGTCGGCATACCGGCGCTCTCGCGCTTCAGCCTGCTGGCCGACGAAATCCAGGGCTTGCAGGACTGCGCCTTCTCGACCACCGTGGAATGCGAGCTGCCGCTGTTCATGGAGCGCTCCATGTACTTCTATTACAAGGGCTACTCGGGAGGCACCAACTGCCCCGCCCTGGAGGGCGCATCCCAGCACCGCTTCTTCGCCGAGGGCTACACCGGAGGGTAGATGGGGGTCAGGTCTTCCATTTTGCATACCTGAGTACCTGAAAGCTCATTTCGCGGGACCTTCTTTGGCATGAACAACATGAGATCCGACCCGCACCCGCAACAATACCCTTTTTTCTCGCCACCCACACCTCTCAGCCAGGAACCTTATGTTAAAATCCTTGCAGGCTGGAGTAGAGTGAGGTCAGCACGCAGTTAGTGAAGAAGAGCCGGGAATACTGGCGGAGTATGATGGGGGAGGGCTTCCCATGGGCGAGATGAAACTCGCGGAGCTGGTCGCCCCGCGCGAACTCGAGGTGCGCCAGGTGGAGATCCCCCGGCCCGGGCGGGGCGAAGTCCTGGTGAAGATAAAGGCCTGCGCCATCTGCACCCTGGAACGGAGGCTGTTCGCGGGCGAGCAGAGAATAGGCTACCCCCTGGTATTCGGGCATGAGGTCTCAGGTGAGGTCGTGGAAACAGGCGGCGGCGCATTTTCGGATTTCAGGACGGGTGAGCCGGTGGTACTGGACCTGCTCAACCGCTGTGGAGAATGCCCCTTCTGCCGCACCGGCCGCTCCAACCAGTGCGTGAACAAGTTCGATCCGGGCCTGCCGGTGCTGGGAGGCATGGCGCAGTACATAGCGCGGCCGTCCCGCCAGGTCTTCCGCATCGACGCAAGGGTCGGCTTCCTGCGGGCGGCCCTCAGCGAGCCGCTCTCGGATTGCGTACACAGCCTCATGCGCACGCATCTCTCCCCACATATGAGGGTCCTGGTCATCGGGGCCGGGACCATGGGGCTGCTTCACCTGGCCATCGTGAAGCACTATGGTATGTTCTGCGCCGTTAGCGACATGTACGCGTCCAAGCTGGACATGGCCGTGGACCTCGGCGCCGATGTCACCATCGACATGGCGGCGGATGGGTCCCGGGAGGCGCTGCGCGAGCTCGTGGGTGCGCAGGGAATGGACGTGGTCATCGTCACCGCCCCCGGCAAGGAAGCGGTCGAGGAGGCCCTGGATATCGTGGGAACCCTGGGCACCATCGTGCTCTTCTCCGCGAATCCCGAGGGGATAATCATAGAGCTGGACCCGAACTCGATACACTATAAGGAGATAACCATAACCGGGAGTGAGAGCCGTACGGAGAAGGATTTCCACCAGGCCGTCTCCATGCAGAACGCGGGCGACCTGCGCCTGGAGAAACTGGTATCGGCCGTGTTCCCCATCGAGGATGCCCAGAGGGCCCTGGAGGCATCCCTGGACCCCGCTCTATATCGCGTCGTAGTGGCCATGGACGATACGGTGATGAAGGAATACGAGGACCTCGGAGGTGTTTGAGGGATGTCTGTGGGAAAAGAGGTGAGGATGAGCCGCATCCGCGGGGATGACGGCAAGATACTCATGGTGGCCATGGATCATGCCGCTATTGGCGGCCCCATGCACTACCTGGAGGATCCAAGCCGTGCCATCGCGGCGGTGATGAAGGGTTCGCCCGATTCCCTCCTGCTCACCCGCGGCATGCTGCGCCACGGCTGGCAGGCACTGGCCGCGCGCGCCGGCATAGTCATGCGCATCAGCGGCGGCTTCACCATCCTGGAGGGAGCCCAGGAATTCCGCGACCGCGTTATCTCCACGGTGGAGGACGCCCTGCGCTGGGGGGCGGACGGCGTGGCGGTCACGGTGAAGTTCGGCCACGAACTGGAGGGCGAGTTCATCAAGGCGGCCTCCACCGTGGCGGATGCCTGCGACCGCTGGGAGGTGCCGCTGCTCCTCGAGGCCATGGTGGCCCTGCGCGGGACTTCCGGGCTGGCCGAGGACGAAGCCCTGGCGGTGGCCGCGCGGTCGGCGGCGGAACTGGGGGCGGACCTGGTGAAGATAAAGTATCCCTCCAAGACGGGTAACCTGGCGGAAGTAGCCAGGGGATGCCCGGTGCCCGTCCTGGTCCTGGGCGGGGAGAAGGCGGCCGACGATATGGTGCTGGAGATGGTCTCCCAAGCCATGCGTGACGGAGCCTCCGGCGTGGCCATGGGGCGCAACGTCTGGCAGAGGGATGACCCGGAACGGTTTCTGGCACGCCTGCAGTCGGCCATGGGAAGGAGCTGATGGATCATTGGCATGGGAAGGAAGCCCGCCTGACCTCGATGGCTTCCGCGACCTGGTGGAGGAAGCCCTGGAAGGGTTCCCCGAGGAGTTCCAGGAGCTCGTCTTCGCCAACCTGGCAGTGGTCGTGGAGGATGTCGCCTCGCCGGCCGAGGCCGCCCGTATAGGGATCCGCGATCCCATGCACCTCCTCGGCCTGTACGTGGGGGTGCCCTTCACGCAATGGGGCAGGGATTTTTCCCGCCCCCCCGACGTGATAAAGATCTACCGCCTGCCCATCCTGGCCGAGGCGGGTAGCCGTGTGGATATACGTGAAAAAGTACGCAGGGTAGTCCTGCACGAGCTGGGCCACCGCGCGGGCCTCGGCGAGGAACGCCTGCGCGAACTCGGCGTCTATTGAGCCCTCCGGCCCCGGCGCTTATCTCTCCAGGTCATGAAGGCCACCACGCGCCTCATGATCCAGGCCGTGGGCTTCATGGTGATCCCCTCGAACTCGCCGGCCACGTCTTTGAGGAGCTCAGGTATCGGCAGGTGCTGGGGGCATTTCTTCACGCATCTGCCGCAGTCCCTGCACAGGGAGGCGTAACCGGTGCCGTGCAGCGTTCCTGCCAGCATGGTGATGTAGGTGAAACCGGCCCTGCGGTCACCGAACGTATGTTTGTCGTTGAAGATCTGGAAGCAATAAGGGATGTCCACTCCCTCCGGGCAGGGCATGCAGTAGCGGCATCCGGTGCAGCCGATCCGCATGACTTTCCTGTATGTCTCCTCCACCCTTTCTACGAGCTGCAGCTCCACGGGGGTGAGGGACTCCGGATAAGCCTCCCCGGCGATACGCAGGTTCTCCTCGATGTGTTCCTCCTCGTTCATGCCGGAGAGCACGCAGGTGACCTCGGGACGGTTCCATACCCAGCGCAGCGCCCACTCGGCGGGGGTTCTTTTCACCTCGGCTTCGTCCCAGATAGCCTCCACTTCCTTAGGGGTCCTGCCGGCGAGGTTTCCGCCCCGCAGGGGCTCCATGACGATCACGCCCAGGCCTTTCGAGGCGGCGTATTCCAGGCCCTCGGTGCCGGCCTGGTTCTTCCCGTCCAGGAAATTGTACTGGATCTGGCATATCTCCCAGTCGTAGGCGTCTATGATCTCCTTGAAGGTATCCTTGTCCCCGTGGAAGGAGAATCCCACGGCGGCGATGCGCCCGTCTTTCTTCGCCATCTCCAGGAAGTCCAGGACCCCCAGGTCCTTCATCCTGGGCCAGTTGTCTCTCTCCAGGGCGTGGATGAGATAGTAGTCTATGCGGTCCGTGTGCAGCCTCTCCAATTGGGAGTTGAGGATGCGGTCCATGTCCTCCGGCTTCCTGACCGACCAGGGCGGCAGCTTGGTGGCCAGCCTGACCTTATCCCGGTATCCGTCCTCGAGGGCGCGGCCCAGGAAGGGCTCACTGGCACCCAGGTGATAGGGGAAGGCGTTGTCCAGATAGTTCACTCCCCGGTCAATGGCATGGAGTATCTGCTTCCTCGCGCGCTCCTCGTCTATCCTCTCGTTCTTCCCGGCAAGCCGCATACAGCCGAAGC
Organism: Actinomycetota bacterium; assembly: GCA_003598015.1. GTDB lineage: Bacteria > Actinomycetota > Geothermincolia > Geothermincolales > RBG-13-55-18 > SURF-21. The sequence continues at coordinate 16,469 of QZKE01000051.1, forward strand.
CGAGGGCGGAGAGCCGGTCCCCGTTCTTGGGTACGGTTCGATATAGCATTCATATCCCTTTCGTCTTGCGCAATTGAATCCATGGGCCAACGGACAACCAGGGTCGTACCCTTGCACATGCCATTATTCTAGCAGGCCGGGGTTGGCGGGGAGGGGATCAGGTCACAGCCTGGCCCGAGAGGACGGCGCCCAGGGCACCCACGATCTGGGGATCATCCGGGATGAGGAGGGGCAGCCCCAGGCGACCCTCCAGCAGGGAGCGCAGGCAGGGATTGCGGGCGACTCCGCCCGCGAAGACCACCTCTCTCTCCACCCCAACCCGCTTGAGGAGGGATGCGGCCCGGTCGCAGATGGCCTCGTGCAGGCCCCGCGCGATCTCCGGTCGCGGGACCCCCCGCGCAATAAGGCCCGTGACCTCCGATTCGGCGAAGACCGTGCACATGCTGGAGATCTTGACCTCGCTCTCCGCCTGCATGGCAATACTTCCCATCTCCTGCAGCGACAGGCTCATGGCCACGGCCATCACCTCCAGGAACTTGCCCGTACCCGCGGCGCAGCGATCGTTCATCTGGAAGTCGGCCACCTTGCCCTGCGGGCCTAGGGATATCGCCTTGGTGTCCTGGCCCCCGATATCCAGGATGGTGCGGCACTGGGGAAAGATGCTGTAGCAGCCCAGGGCGAAGGCCTTGATCTCGGTGATGGTACGGTCGGCGAAATTGGCCTGGGCCAGGTGCCGGCCGTATCCGGTGGCCACCAGGAGGTCGAAGCTGCGACCGGAGAGGAGGAGGCGGCATTGCTCCAGCGGATCGAAGGTGGTCTCCACCACGTCGCTGCTGACGATATGACCGTCTTCCATCTCCACCAGGGCGATGGTGCGCGAGCCGATATCCAGGCCGGCTATGGTCATCCGCGTCAGCTCCTCTCGCCGTCAAACGCCTGAGCAAACGTGCCTCCCCCGGAACGGACTCCGGGGGAGTACACGATTAATGTATCATATTCTCAATGCGCTGCGGCTACAAACGGTTTCGCTGCATGGAACCGCCCGGGCGCGTTTTCAAGCCTGTTCCCTGGCGCCCGCCATCTCGATCATTGCCTGTACGCGGGTGGAGAGCTGCCCGATGTCCTCCGTGCTGTAGTCGGTCTCCAGGTAGAGGAAGGGCGTTCCCATGTCCTCCACCACCTTCTTTACCTTGTAGGCCTCTACGGTATAGGGGGCGCAGAACTGGAGTGCGTAATAGACGGCGGCGTCGATAGCGTAATCGCGCAGAAGCCCAACGAGGATTTGATGAGCGCGCAGATATTGCGGGGGAGGAATTTCTCGGCCTCCTCGGCGGCGACCTGCGCTCCGGCGCAGAGGCCGACGCAGATCCCCCCCGCCGCGATGACCAGCTCCTCCGGCACGTAGGTACAGAAGGTGCCGACAACGATGCCACCGGCCTCGCGGTGGTCGACCAGTTCCCTTACGCGCAGGCCGTGGATCTCCGAGAAGACGAAATCGAAGTAGGACATCCCCTCGGGGCGTCCCTCCTGTCTGAGCATCGTCTCCTCGTAGAGAGGAGGGAGTACCTCCAGCAGGCCGTCGTGGGCGTCCAGATCCAGCCCCATTCCCCTCCACATGTCGTGATAATCCGCCATAGCTCCTCCTTTGCTTTTCACTGCCTTCACTTCCAGCGGGAGCGGTAGGGTTCCACACCTGCATGCATGACTCCCCCCGCGTCAAGGGCGGAGACGGCATCGTCCTTCAAGTGTGGCTCGACCCGCAGGGAGATTCCGCAGTCGACGCTGAATTCCCGGGGTGTGTTGATGACCGCATGCTTGATGCCCCCTTCCTTCAGCGCCTTCTCGCCGCTCAAGGCCTGGTGGGTGGAGTCGAACAGGATGACATAGCAGTTGGATTCGTTCATAAATTATATTTATATCTAATATTTATAATTCTAATCTGCGCCATAATACACGATGCGCACGGAAGACGCAACATGCAAAGGCCAGCGTATAGGCACGAGGCGTAGGATACGATTCGGAGGAAGGTAAACCCGGCCGCCTGGGATCATGCGGATCCTTTAACACAGCAGGTTGCCACGTCGCATGTCCGAGCCGTCAGCCTGCCGGAAAAATATCAGTAACGCTGGTCCCAGGGGCCGGGGCTTTCGTCGTTTGCCGGGCGTTTGATCATAGATGGATAGCAGAGGAAATAGGCCATGTGTACGTGCGTTACGTCGCGACGCTCCCGCAGGCGCCTCGTCCCGTGGCTCGCGTCGAAGTCGCGCATACGTATCTGCGAAGCCAGCGCTTCCACCATCACCTCAATCTCCTACCTTACAGGGGATATTCATCAATCTTGAAATCACGGGGAGATCCAGGAAGAACCGCTTTATCTCCTCATCACTGAAGGTTATCAGATCTGCAAGACCACCATAGAGGCGGGTAGATCCGTCATCGAAAGGCTTACCCAGATAAAGGCGGTCTGCTTCCTCGTCGCTAAACATCTCAACCATACGTTTCTCATTAGTACCTATATAACAATTATTATAGTAATATTATCTAATCAATGTGCCAATATATGGCGATTGATATGAAACATATCGTTCTATCAAGCTAATTACGTTACTTGATTATCCTGCACCCGTTCACTTAACAGCCATACAAGCCGTATTGACCAGCAGGTTTATAACCGGCAGCGCCGCGCGTACCCTCTCGATATCCCGTGCGGTTACCCTGTACCCTGGAGGTTCATTGTCTTCGCCGTGGATCTTCTTATCCTCGAAAGGCCTGCCCAGGTAGAGGCATTCTATCTCATGATCGCTATACATCTTCATCGCCTCGTTTCTTTATTATAGAACTTTATGCCTATATAAGAGTATAATAGAGAAACATAAATGTCAACCCGCCTTCTGCGACCGCCGTAGATGAAGTCGCGCGATCAAGGCTGTCCAGGGGCGGAGAAACCCTATTTTTACAGGGGTTACAATGTTGTTGATGGTTAGTCGGTGGAGGCAAAGGGTGGATGTCGACCATAAGAGACCTTGAACCCTGCTGCATGAGTAAAGCAGACACGAAATAGATGTATCTCAAAACAGAAACAGTATAGCACTGTTCAAGAAGCAGAGTTGAAGTATTCTGACAGCTTACGCTATATTATGAAGCAATGATGATCTCAGCGGCAGGAGGGGGTAGGCGTTGGAGGATATAGGACAGAGGCTCAAGGAACTCAGGCAGAGCAGGAAGCTCTCCATGCGCAAGGTCTCGGAGGCATCCGGTTTTTCCATCTCGTTTCTGAGCAAGCTCGAGAACGGCAAGAGCAGCATAACCATTAAGAACCTGATAAAACTCCTCAACTTCTATGGGGTCACGCTCGCGGATATCTTCTCGGGAGAGGTCGTACGCAAGATCGCCTTCCCCAAGGAGGAGAGGAAGAAGGTTGACAGCCCGGAATCGGTTACCCTGGAGCTGCTCGTGGATGAGAGCGATGTCGAGATGGAGCCCCTGCTCGGCACCTTCAAGGCCCACGCGAGGTATATGGACCCCATCGAGCACGGTGGAGAGGAGTTCGCCATGGTGCTCAAGGGTGAGTTCCGTTTCGAGCTCGGAGATACCGCCCATCATCTGAGGGAGGGCGACTGCGTCTATTTCCAGGGACAGCAGTCCCACAGCTGGGAAAACCTCTCCGGAGAAGAGGGCAGCCTGCTTATGGTCATCACTCCCCCCAGCGTGTAGGCGGCCTGCACGCCGGCGTCCAGCGGGGAGACTCCCCCCCGTTGCATGCGGTCATCGTATTGCCCGGCGTTCCGGTGTTCGCCGCCCCGCCACACGAGTCCACCCAAGGCGATCGCCGTTGCGGGCGCGTTACCCGCGGGGCTGACGCCGTGTTTATCCTCCCCGCATACGGGCAAAAATGTTTATCGGAAGGTGTGGGAACGCGCAGGAGATGATAATGCCCGATTAAGGGGACAGAGCAAGGAGGGAAATCATGGTCGAGGAAACCGCGGGAACGGAAAGGGAAGGGGCGTTCAGGCGGCTGCGCATATTCAACGGCGCAGTCAGCGCCATCCTGCTGCTGGAGGGCCTGCTCATGCTGATCCTGAGCAACGACAACACCCTGCCCGTGACCACCAACTACCTCACTTCAGACCCGGTCGTGATGAACGAGCCCAGCCTGCCGCGGGTGGTGGGCAACCTGAGATTGGGCCCCCTGGTCGCGGCCTTCCTGCTCCTCAGCGGGCTGGCCCTTCTCCTGCTCACCTTACCCCGCATAAACGCGTGGTACGTGAAGAACCTCAAGAAGGGAGCCAACTATGCGCGCTGGATCGAATACTCTATTACTTCCTCGCTGATGATCGTGGTCATCGCCATGCTCTCGGGCATGTTCGACGCCAGCAGCCTCATACTCCTTTTCTTCCTCAATATGACGATGATCCTCTTCGGCTGGATGATGGAGCTGCACAACCAGACCACGCAGAAGACCAACTGGACCGCCTTCTACTTCGGGTGCCTGGCGGGCATCGTCCCCTGGGTGGTGATCGCGCTCTACTTCTTCTCCGCCGTAGCCGAACCCGGCGCGCAGGTGCCCACCTTCGTCTATTTCATCCTCCCCATCCTCTTCGTGTTCTTTAATATCTTCGCCATTAACATGGTCCTGCAGTACAAGAAGGTGGGGAAGTGGAGCGACTACCTCTACGGCGAGAGGGTCTATATCATCCTGAGCCTGCTGGCCAAGTCGGCCCTGGCGTGGCAGGTCTTCGCGGGTACCCTGCGCAGCTCGTGAAAGTCAAGACGGTGGGGCCCATCCTCTTCGCCATGGACGGCAAGGGTCACTGGGGGCTGGGAGCGCGCTTTGCCGACGCCTGGGAGGCGGGCAAGGAGCTGCTGGGCAAGGGAGAGTAGAAAGCCCGTTCTCCGGGGAGACGTTACGTCATGCGGATTCAAGCCCGCCAGGACCCGCCGTACGGCGCGTCACCGCGCGCGAACGCCGCGGAGGACCGCGCATCGCCACGCGGATATCAGCGCCGGCACCCTCACGCCAGGCGCTTGATGAACTCCACGCAACGCTTGATTATCTCGTCCTTATCGAAGTCCAGGGTGGCCACGTGATAGGAGTTCTCCAGCCACACCAGCTCCTTGTCCGTGGAACTCACGTTGTCCATGATATATGGCCCGTTGGAGGGCGACACCACGTGGTCGTCTCGAGATGTGAAGACGAGGATGGGTTCGGTTACCTTCGGCAGGTCGCGTTTGGTCGTTTTCATCAGCGCGTACAGCTCGGCGGCGGCGGGAACAGGGACCTTGTCGTAGCAGGATTCCTTGATGTCGGGATCCTTGATGTCGCTGCCCACCCCGGGGATGGTCTTGAGCACGTACTTGGCCACCGGGGTCAGCGGCAGGAGGGGATTGAGTTTGGAGACGGCTGCGTTGATAGGCATGATGCCGGCCAGCTTGTCGGCGTAACGCTCGCCGAGATAGCAGGTGATGGTCCCGCCCATGGAAAGGCCGGTGATGAAGACCTTGTCGCAGCGGTCCAGGAGGTCTGCGAGCCCTTTTTCGGCCTCGCCGGTCCACTCATCCCATTTGCGCGCGCTCATATCCTTCACCGAGGTGCCGTGGCCGGGCAGTCGAGGCCCGATCACGGTGAGGCCCGCGGCTGCCAGCCCCTCGGCCAGGGGGAGCATGCTCTGAGTGCAGCCGGTGAAGCCGTGCACCACCAGCACGCCCGTCTTTCCCCCCTCGAACGAGAACGGTTGTGCGTCTTCCCAGACTTCCTCAACCATTTTTCCCTCCTTCCTCCTGAGGCATGTGCAGAATATTACTTCTTCGCGACGATCTCGAGCTCAAAAAGGATTTCTTATTCATTCGCTCACCGGCAAAGCCACGACGAGCGCGATTACCCCCCCTCGCCGCCCTGGTCCTCACGCGCCCAATCCAGGCTGCGCTCCACGGCCCGCTTCCAATCCCTGCGCATTACACGTACGCGTTCCGCTGCCGCCGGGTCGGGCAGGGCTTCCCGGTCCAGTTTCCACCGCTCTTCCACCTCTTCCAGGCTGTTCCAGAAACCGGTCGCCAGCCCGGCGAGCAAGGCCGCCCCCAACGAGGTCGTCTCGGTGATCACCGGACGGCGCACCGGCACCCCCAGCAGATCGGACTGATGACGCAGGAGCATATCCATGACGCTGGCGCCGCCGTCCACGCGCAGCTCTTTCAGGGTGATACCGGTCTCCTCCTGCATCACCTCCACCACGTCGGCGGTCTGCAGGGCCATGGACTCGATGACGGCACGGGCCACGTGCGCCCGGCCCGTCCCCCGCGTCATCCCGATGAGCAGTGCGCGGGCTTGGGGATCCCAGTACGGAGCCCCCAGTCCCACGAAGGCGGGGACGAAATAGACGCCCCCGGTGCTCTCGACCTGAGCGGCCAGTTCGTCGATCTCCGAGACTTTCTCGATCATCTGCAGGCCGTCACGCAGCCAGTTTATGGCCGCCCCGGTTATAAATATGGCGCCCTCCAGGGCATAGGTGGCCTCTCCCCCCAGGGACCAGGCTACGGTGGTGAGCATCCCTTTTTGGGAAAAGCGGGGCTCCCCGCCTATGTTCATGAGCACGAAGCTCCCCGTGCCATAGGTGTTCTTGGTCATGCCGGAACGGAAGCAGGCCTGCCCGAAGAGGGCTGCCTGCTGGTCGCCGGCCACTCCGGCGATGGGCGCGGAAATCCCCATGAACGCTTCCGGGTCGGTCTCCCCGAAGACACCGCTCGATTCCCTGACCTCGGGGAGCATGGACATGGGGACACCGCATATCGCCGCCAGCTCGGGATCCCACGCGAGGTCGCGGATATTGAAGAGCAGGGTACGGCTGGCGTTGGAGACGTCGGTGGCGTGCACGCGCCCCCCGCTCAAGCGGTAGAGAAGCCAGGAATCGATAGTGCCGAAACATAGCTCGCCCGCCGCGGCGCGCTTGGCGATCTCCGGTTCGTTCTCCATGACCCAGGTGAGCTTGGTGCCCGAGAAATAGGGATCCAGCACCAGCCCGGTCTTTTCCCTCACCATGTCCTCGAGGCCGTCATCGATGCAGCGGCGGCAGATGTCAGCGCTGCGGCGGCACTGCCAGACAATGGCCTTGCGTACCGGCCGTCCGGTGGCCCGGTCCCAGATCACCGTAGTCTCCCTCTGGTTGGTGATCCCCACCGCCGCAACATCCCCGGGACCGGCACCGGCTTCATCGAGAGCACGGCGCGCGGCTGCGCAGGTACGCTCCCAGATCTCCTCAGCGTCGTGCTCCACCCAGCCGGGCTGTGGGTAGTATTGCTTGAATTCGAGGGCGACACTCGAGAGGGGCTGCTGATCGCGATCGAAGCAGATGCACTTGGTCCCGGTGGTGCCCTCGTCTATGGCGAGTACGATCACGGGCTACCTCCCTTGCGGCGCAGCGAAGGTTTGCGCCTAATCCTCATCGAGCAGATCGTCGTCTGCGCATCCCTCCGCGTGAGGCTCCTCTTCAGGGATCCCTTCGAAGTCCATGCTCTCCTGGGGTTCGGGTTCCTCTTCCTCGCTCATGCTCCTGCCTGCGGCTCCCGGCCGGAGATCCACGAAACGGCGCTCGCGCCCCTTGGTATCCAGGCCCAGTTTGTGCAGCAGGCGGGGCAGGCTGTGGAAGACGATGCGCGTGGGAGCTACCTCGATCTCACGCTGCAGCAGCTCCTGCAGCTCCTTCTCGAGATATCTCTTGGACATCCCCTCGGCGGGGGCTACGTGCAGGTAGAGTTCGTCGAGATCGTAGGGATCATCGTTGTGCTTGCGTATCTCGAGCTGCCATTCGAGCACATCCTTATGCCCCGAGAGCAGGGGGTAGAAGGCGTTGAGGTCCACCAGGGTACCCTTGAGCTTGGTCAGCTCGAACTCCTTGTACTCGGAGGTTCTGGTTATCTCCAGGCCCAGCCTGGGCAGGGAGCGTCCGCAGAAAGGACACGGTGAGTAATCCAGTCCGCCTTTGATCAGGTCGCCGGTGCGGAACCGCAACAGGACGCTGCCCCTCCATTCCAGCGAGGTGTAGACGAGCTCACCGTCCTCTCCCTCACTTAGACGGCTGCCGCTGTCGGGATCGATTATCTCGATGATCTCCATGTCGGGGAAGAGATGGTAGCCCGAGCTCTCTTCCTTGGAAAGGGCGGAAGGCCGGCACTCGCTCCAGGCCACCCTTCCCTCGGTGAAACCGTAGGTAGAGGCGACGGCCGCCTTCTCCGCTCCCACCTTGCCCAGCAGCTCCTGGATCTTGCCTTTCAGCCCCGCGGGCAGGCGGTCGCCGCCCATGATCAGGGTATGGAGGCTGGAGAAGTCCCTGCCTTCGCTGGCCGCAAGGCGCAGGAGATGGTAGGCGTAACTGGGGGTGGCCGTGAGCGCGGTTCCCTTGAGGCGCTCCAGCGCATCCAGGATGCGGTGTGTTCCCAGGATGCGGCCGCCTCCGGTGTGCAAGGCCGGCACTCCCGCCGCCTCGGCGGCGAAGTAGGTCATCCAGAAAGCCAGATGGGGGGCGAAGGGAAAGGCATTGATGACCAAGTCCTCCCGCTTGAGTTCCAGAAGCTCGAAAAGCCTCCTCCCACACTCGCCCATGCGCAGCAGGTCGTATTGCGTGTAGAGGACCGGGGTGGGAAGCGCCGTCCGCCCGATGGTGAAGTGATAATGGATGGGCAGGAACTCCCGGTCCATCGCCGCCGCATATCCTTTCCGGCCGCGGGTGAGCTTCATACCCCTCTGTTTCATGCGCAGGGAGAGGCCGGTCTCTTTCATGCGTTCGGGAGTCGGCTGGAGTACGAGCGAGAACGGGATATCCGGATCTTCCGGGAGAGGCGCGATATCCGCCTTGGTGGTGAAGGGTATGCAGGACAGATCCTTGACCGTCTTGATCACACCCGGTTTGATGCGGTTGTAGTCAAGGAGTTCGCGGTAATAAGGGCTGTAGGGATAGATCATCTCCCGGATAAATCGCACCAGGTGCTGTTCCTGGGCGGCCAGGTATTGCTTGGCCGGCAGATGATCCCAGAGTGTCTTCGGCATGTCGGCTCTTCCTCCCCTTGGGTCACACTGTTTAAAAGGGTTCTGTGGCTGTCGCTTCCTCGGTCCTTGATTATCGATAGTATCACGAAAACAGGGAACTCTGCAGGTGCCCGATGCTGCGTTTCTGGGGGAAGGCTGCCGGGGATGAGGGTAACAACGCGATAGAGAAAAGGGGGCGAGGTTCGCCTCGCCCCCGATCGTCTTGTTCGGCCCTCGAGCCTGAGGGCTTCCGCATGCTTTGGCCCCTCGGGGCTTCCTCTGTCCCCTCAGGGCTACGGTCTACAGCCCTCGGAACAATGGGCCACGCGTGGAATGGTGAAACGCTTCATCGAGCACCTCCTTTGCAGTCCCGCGAAATCCTCCGTTTCCGCCGCTTCGTTATCCATCTTCAAGCAAGTTTATAACATATCTCGCATTCACCCACCACGCCGTTCTTGCGCACCTCCTCGAGGCTCGCCCTGTGACCGGCTACCCGTGAGATGGAGAACAGACCCGTGGGCACGATGGGACATAATGCCGGCTCTCCTTCGGCCTTGAGGAGTTCGTTGCCGTGGCAGATATGACACCCTTTCACTTCTATGGAGATCTCTTCCCCGTCTCCGTTTACGTCCACTTGGTCGCAGAAGCGCAACTCGTTTGCGAGGTAATCCTCCAGGGCCTGGTTGAATTCCTCTCCCTCCAGCCTCGCTCCAGTACTGCGGCGGCGGAACTCCTCCGCCCATTCAGATCCTATCCTGGCCTTCAGCTTCTCGACGTTATTGGCGTTCGCCTTTACCACCGCGCGGTGATATCTCTTGAAGAACTCGCGGTCCATATCGTCCATGGTCATTCCTCCCGTCTTTCTCACACCATCTTTACGGCACCAAGTTCGCATGCGTGCGAGCAATCCCCGCACAAGCGACATTTCTCCAGGTCTACAGCTACCCTGCACGACTCCCCCGCACCATTGCCTCCCGGGATCACCTGAAAAGCGTCGTGTTTGCAGAACTTCGCCGCTTTGCAGTCCGTACAGCGTTCCGCGATATCGCATAAATCCCTGTCTATCCACGGCATCTTGGTTCGCATCTTATTCTCCTCATATACCTATGGGGGTATATTAACCCAGATGAGACCGGTTCACGATGATATGCATCAGTCGGAGGTCACCGCCGCCGCCAATAGCGCCGATGTTTAATCCGCTCCAAAGTGTGGTAAAGTATAGTTACAAGGTGCTGGAAATCAGCTCCCGAAGACAAGCGAGATTGCGGGGATCTCCGCGGCATTAGCAGAGATAGGCTTTCTTCGGGAGCTGTCTAATTGCGGATGCAGCGGCGCTCGCACGAGACGGTATCTGCCGATCGGGGCGCTCAGCCCCCTGAAGCGTTGCGCAACACCTGCACCAGGTCCTCCAGAACGGTATCCCTTGGATTTGTTGAGCGCAGGCGCGTGTTCAGGAATGCCTCGGCTGCCAGGGTCTCCAGGCTGGTCTCCGCAATGCCGGCCTCCTCGAGATGCGATGGAATGGGAAGGACGGCGACCAGTTCCTGCACCGCCCTGGCTGCTTCCTCCGCCGCACGCGGCGCCGGCAGTCCGGACACGTTGAGCCCCATGGCCACGGCCAGCTCACGATAGAGCTCCGGGCAGGCTGCGATATTGAAGCGCATTACATGCGGCAGGAGAATGGCATTGGCCTTGCCGTGGGCCAGGCCGGAGTGGGAGCCGAGAGCATGGGCGAGCGCGTGAGCCAGGCCGAGTCCGGCGGAGGTGAAGGCCATCCCGGCCAGGAACGAAGCCATGGACATATTATGGCGAGCCTCGCCGTCCGAGCCGTCAGCACAGGCCTTCTCCAGATTGGTATAGGCCAACTGTGCGGCCTTCAGCGACAGCGAGCGGGTGGGCTCCCAGGCCCGGCGGGCAACGCACGACTCGACGGCGTGGGTCAAGGCGTCCATCCCCGTTGCGGCGGTGAGCTCGGGGGGCATGGAATAGGTCAGCTCGGGGTCGATGATGGCGAGCACCGGGTAGAGGTTCTGGCTGACGATGGACATCTTCTGGCGGCGCTTCCCGCCCGTTATCACCGCCACCCAGGTCACCTCGCTGCCCGTCCCCGAGGTCGTCGGTATGCAGATGAGAGGCTTGGAACGGCGGGGGATGCGCCCCAAACCCTCCCAGGAGACGATATCCCCCTCGTTGTTCAGCCTGGCCGCTATGACCTTGGCGGCGTCCAGGGGACTGCCGCCACCCAGTGCGATGACGAAGTCACAGCCGTTCTCGCCAGCGAACGCCACGCCCTTTTCCACCGTCTCCACGCTGGGGTCCGCTTCTATGCCGGCGAAGTGGGAGACGGTGATGCCCTCGCCCGTCAAGATCCCCTGCAGGACTTCCACCGCCGCACATTTTGAGGTAGGGCCGCTGCCGGTGACCAGGAGGGCATGCTTTCCGAAATTCCCGACGAAGGCCCCCGTCTCCTCGAGGCAGCCCTCGCCGAATATGACCTGGACCGGGAAGCGGTACGTATTTGCCGCCAAACTCATCCCCCTTTGCCGGTACCCTTCACGAGGAAGAACCGTATTTTCGTGGGTTTTATCGACGGCGTAAAAGTATAAGTTTAGCTGTGGGGAAGGGTGGGAGTAGCAGCCCCTCGAATATTCTATTGTTGGAGCAGTTTCATATTATCCGTCGCCGTGCCAGCGACGGCTCCCAGGCTGTGTCGGGCGAGCGATTTCGGATACGGGCACGACACCGCTCAGCCTGAGCTTGAAGGGCGAACGGGAGGTGAAAAGAGGTTGAACGGAAGGGACACGTCCGCTCTCAATGCCTCCATCCTCCTCGACGGCGAGGACAGGATCCTCGAGGGCAACCGGGACGCCGAGGTCTTCCTGGAGAAGCCCCTGGAGGAGGTACGCAAGACGCCCTTGCAGAAGGCAAACCCGCCCCTCTACTCCGCCCTCAAAGAGCTGCTGGCCAAGACCAAGCGCGGCAGGGGGGTAGAGGATTATGCCATGGCCTACAAGGTGGGCAAGCGGCTGATGCGGCTGAACATCAACATGTCGCCTTATCCGCTGGAGGCACTGGGTACCACCGGAACCCTGGTGACCATAAACAGCGTGGGTATGCGCCCCGCGCCGGAGCGGCGGGCGGTGAAGGAGGAAGCACCGCCGGTCTCTCCTCCCGAGGAGGCGCTCGATCTGCCGCAGTTCCTGGACATCCTCGTCGAGCCTGCTTTCCTCCTGGACATGGAGGCCAACTTCACCTACGCAAACCCGGTGATGTGCGCTCTGCTCGGTCACGAGATGGACGAGATCGTGGGACGGCCTCTCGCGTTCTTCATGCAGAGAGAGGATGCCAAGCAAGCCCTGGAATGCCTGGTCGAAGCGGCCTGTGCGGCGCCCTGGCGGGGAGAGCTCGAATTCAACCGCGGTGATGGCACGACTTCATCCATCGCCGTAACCGTGGATGCGTTCAAGACCTCCCACGGCAAGGTGGACCGGCTCCTGGGCATAGGGAGGGATCACACGACGGAGGCCCGCATCCGGCGCGAGAGGGAAGACGAGCTGCAACGCGTATGGAGCCTGCTCGAGAAGGTAGGCGTTGCTCTTGTCTGCTTCACGCCGGACTTCCGCGTGACCCTCCTCAGCCATTCGGCTGAACAGATGCTCTCGACCACCAGTGACCGCGCCATCGGCACGCCTCTCCCCGACCTTTTCCCCCCGGAAGCGCGCCAGGAAGTCGGCACTCTACTGGAGCAGGCCGCCGGGGGCGAGGAGATCAAGGAGGCCATGGTACAGGCGGGCAGGAAGAAGGAGCGCCGCACGCTTTTTATGAGCGTCAAACCCGGGGTTTCCGCCAACGGCAGGACGCGGGAATATATGGCCATACTCAGGGAAGCCACGCGCGAGTTATCTGAGATGGAGGAAGCGGAAGCGCTGCTGAAGACCTCGAGGAGCAAAGAGAAGATAATGGAGCTGGCGGTGCGCAGCCAGGGACCCCAGGACTTCCTCCAGGAATGCCTGCGGAGCATGCAGGAGGAGTTCGGGTGCGACGCTGCCGCCTTCTTCAGCGTGCAGCGGGGAGAAGCCATAATGCGCGCGCAGCTCGGCCTGGAGGAGGGCGAGGCGGACATTATCTCCCCGCTGAAGTTGCGCCCCGGACATGCCAGGCTTTGCGGCATGCTGGTTCGGCTCAACGTCGAGATCCACGGAGGCGTGCCGAGAAAGGGTTGGGATGAAGTGCATTCCTTCATCGAGAGGGCGGATACCCTCCTACCCATACTCAGGGAGAGGAGATGGCGTGGCATACTGGTATTCCCCGTGCGTGGTGACGGGGAAGCCGTAGGTGCCCTGGCCCTGGCCGACTGCGATCCTGTGAAGGTAGAGCCGTATGAAGATTTTGCCGTTGCCGCCATGGGAGAGGCCGTTGCCCTGGCCGTATCCGCCCTGGAGGAAAGGGTCGCCGGGGGCGCTCCGCCCCCCGTGGTGGCGCAAGTGGAAACACCACCGCATGGCGCTCGAACCAGCCCCGCTCGAGACGGCATGGTGATGGAGCCCTCCGCCCCCATGGCAGCCGGGGAGGAAGACGGCGCGGGGGAGGAGATCGGCGTGGTGACAGGAGGCGAAAGTGGCGTTATCCCCACGCTGGCGCCTGCAAAGGAGAGGGGACACGACTATTTCGAGATCGCCAAGGAGGTCAAGGGAGAGGAGACGCCCCCCGATAACCTGGCCCTTTTCGGAGAAACGGTCATAGAGAAATCCATGCCCTCATCCAGGGGCATCGAGCTGGCCGCCCTGCTCTGGGATATGAAGGAGTATTTCGGCAGGGGGGAGCGGAAGGGGGAGATATTCCTCGAGATAGAGGAGGACCTTCCCAAGCTGCATACCGACAAGAGGCTGCTGCGCGAGGCCTTGATGCAGCTCATAGACAACGCCCGCAAGTTCTCTCCTCCCGATGCCCCGATCATCCTGGGAGCCGAGAGGTGGGGAGACGAAGTCCTGCTGCGTGTAGAGGACCAGGGCCCGGGTATTCCCGTGGAGGTCGTGGAGGAGATCATGGGCCGGGAGCTGGAGGAGACGGGAGCGGAGGAGCGGGCGAGAATCGGCATCTCGGGACTCTACCTCTGCCGCAAGTACGTAGCGGCCATGGGAGGAGACCTTACGGTCAAGGGCAGGACGGGAGAGGGCACGACCGCCTTTATCAGGCTGCGCGTGCTTCCGTTCATCGGAGAGGGCTTGTGATCCCCGAGGTCAGGATCCTCGGGGTGTGCGGCAGCCCGGTGAGGGGGGGCAACGTCGAGGCCCTCCTGGAGAGAGTACTATATAGCCAGGACGGGCAACCTGGCGTGAGCTTCAAGATGGCCACGCTGGCGGACGGCGGGGTAGGGGACTGTATCCACTGCAACTGGTGTCTGCGCAAGCAGGAAGGCTCTCGCAGATGCTCCGTGGATGACGGCATGACCGCCCTCTACCCCCTCGTGGAGGAGGCCGACGTCCTTCTCTTTGCCACGCCGGTATATTTCGGGCGCCTCTCCGGCCACATCGCTGCGTTCATCGACCGCCTGCGTGTCTACGTGCACGGCAACGTCTCCGCGGGCATGCTCCGTAACAAGGTGGGAGGATCCATGGCCGTAGCCTGGTTCCGCATGGCCGGCCTGGAGATGGCCCTCATCACCATGAACCAGTTCTTCTACGCGGTGAACATGGTCATCGCCTCCTCGGAGATGGGGCTGCAGGGTGGTTCCGCGTTCTCTTCCCTGCAGGGCATGGGAGGGCGCGATGGGGACGACCGGTTGCTGGTACTCCGGGACGAGCTCGGGACAGCCAGCGCGGTCTCGACCCTGTCCCGCGCCGTGGAACTGGCCCGCATCATCAAGGCGGGCACCGCCGCGCTGTAGGGGTCACGTCTTTCATCTTGCATACTCCGCTATCTAATTCATGCCAAGACATGGCTCTTTACCTGATGACCTGAATCATCCCTACACCAGGCAGTATCGAGGCCTACTATTGGAAGGCCAGCATGAGACATAGCAGGGTATGCAGAATGAAAGACCTGACCCCTGCTTGACGGGGGCGAAAGGTGGCCTTTAATATAAGACCGACCGGTTGGTCTAATAGTGGAGCGATGCGAATGCCCGCCCCATGGATATCGGGAGAAGCGGGACCGCGGCGCACACCCGGGACTGAGGGGAGGAGATCCTGGTCATGGACGAAGAGAAGACACTGCGTGAACTGATCTGCGATATAGGGAAGCGCGTGTGGCAGCGCGGCATGGCCTCCGCCAACTCCGGCAACATCTCGGCACGGCTCGACGCCGACACGGTGCTTATCACGCCCACCCTGGTGAGCAAGGGTTTCATGCGCCCGGAACAGCTGTTGGTAGTGACCCTGGAGGGAGAGGTGCTGCGGGGTGAGGGTTACCCTACTACCGAGACCCCCATGCATCTGCGCCTCTACCGGGCAAGGGACGATATCGGCGGGGTCGTGCACGCCCATCCACCCCTGGCCACCTCCTTCGCCGTAGCCGGGAAAGCCCTGGACCTGCACCTCATACCGGAGGCGGTTATCTTCCTGGGCGAGGTTCCGCTGGTTCCCTTCCAGCCTCCCGGGAGCGCGGAGCTGGCGGAGACGATCGTCCCCTACCTCGACGACTACGACGCCGTGCTCATGGAAAACCACGGGGTACTGTGCTGGGGAAGCAATGTGGAACAGTCCTACCATCGCCTGGAGACGGTGGAGTTCTGCGCTCAGGTCACCATGACGGCACAAGTGCTGGGAGGGGCCAGGGAGCTGCCCCGGGAGCCCCTGGAGAACCTCCTCAATATAAGGAAGATGATGAAGGGCGGGGGATAGCGGCGCGGCACGGATGAGGGTTTATAGGGGTGTGGCAGCAGTCGAATCTCCGCATCGGAGCACTCAAAGATCGAGCATTGACGGGGGGAAGGTGCCGGGTATAGAATAAGACCGACCGGTTGGTCTAAAGGAAGAGGCGAGATGGGCAAGTCGCTAGGCTTGAGAAAAAACCCCGCAAAAGACGAGCGAGAGCAGGCTTTCAAGCAGGCAGCACTGAAACTGTTCTCAGCCAAGGGATACCACAAGACGACCATGTCGGAGATCGCCATGGAGGCGGGATTCGGCAAGGGGACCCTCTACTGGTACTGGAAATCGAAAGAGGAGCTGTATTTTGCCTTGGTAGAGGAGTCTCACAACGAGTTCATGGGACTGGTAAGTGAGGCTGCGGAAAGAGAAGGGAGCGCCCTGGAGAAGCTGTACTGGCTGGGCAACGAGGTAGTAGACTTGCATTATCGCCACCGTGACTACACCAAGCTCTCCTGGAAGATGCGTGCCGAGGAACTGGAAGCGTTTTCTCCACAATACGTGGAGAAGCTCCGCCGCAACAGCAGCGAGATCAAGGAGAAACTGGAGGAGCTAATCGCACAGGGTATCGAGGAAGAGCTTCTTCCTCAGGTGGATCCGTATTACATGGCCTGTATGCTTCTGGGACTGATAGAGGGCATGGAGATCCAGTGGCTGGAGGACTCGGACTCCTTCGACCTGCGCAAGGCAATGAACATGGTCGTGAGGATTTCCAGCCTGTTCCTCGATAATGCCAGAGAGGCCGCGGGCAAAGGGTAGGGAGGGCCTATGCGTGTAGCCTTGCAGATTACGGGAAGGCGAGGTCGGGTGTCTTTTTCGCATACAGGGGCCGTGCCACGAAGGCCCGTGGGGCGAGACAAACGAGCGAACGGCTGTTCATGGAACGGCTTGTATAGATCGCTGAAATATCGGGTTGAGTTCTTGTGAGAAGCGACGGGAGGTAGGAAATGTCCAGACTGGTGATCCTGGGTGGTTGCGGCGCGGTGGGCAGCACCGCTGTACGCACCCTGGCGACGACGGAATACTACGACGAGTACGTGGTGGCGGACAAGGATATCGAGGCGGCCCGCAAGCTCTCCGCCGAACTCGGTGAAGGCAAGGTGAAGGCCGTGGAGCTGGACGCCGATGATCCCGGCAGCCTGCGGAAGGCTATCGCCGGCGCGTCAGTCATCCTCAATTGCGTGGGCCCGTTCTACAAGTACGGCCCGCCCATCTTGGAGGCGGCGATAGAGGCGGGCATCGACTATGTGGATATCTGCGACGACATGGATGCCACCGAGATCATGCTCGCCATGGACGGCAAGGCGAGCGAGGCCGGCATCTCCGCGCTCGTGGGCATGGGCAGTTCCCCCGGCATGGCCAACCTGCTGGTCAAGTTCACCGCGGATACCCTTCTCGACCAGGTGGAGTCGGTGGATATCTACCACGCCCACGGCGGCGAGGACGTGGAAGGTCCGGCGGTGATCAAGCACCGCTTCCACTCCATGGAGATCGACATTCCCATGTTCTTAGACGGAGAATACAGGACGGTCAGGCTCTTCGAGGAGAGCGGCAAAGCCCTGGAGGAGAAGGCGGAATTCAGGGACGTGGGTACCTACCCCGTCTATGCCTATCCCCACCCCGAGACCATCACCCTGCCCAAGTACATCAAGGGGATCAAGCGGGTCACCAACCTCGGGTTGGTCATCCCGGTCTCCTATGCGGAACTCATCAAGAGCATGGTCAGGCTGGGCCTCACCTCGGACGAGCCCCTGGAGGTACAGGGACAGATGATCATCCCCCGCGAGTTCGCGGTAGCCTACGTTATCTCCCGCCGGGACGGGCTGCTCGCGGAGGCGGGCATAGACTTCCCGCGCGGCTGCCTGAAGATCGTGGTCAAGGGAGAAAAGGGCGGAGAGCCCCGCACCTACGTCTTCCAGATGTCCTCCAGTGGCATGGGCATGGGCGAGGGGACGGGCATCCCCGCCGCCCTCGGAGCCATCGTGATGGGCCAGGGCAAGGTAACCCTGAAGGGCGCCTTCCCACCCGAGGCGGCCGTGAACCCGCTGGACATGATCCAGCTGGCCGGCGAGGTCATCAAGTCCTCCGGCATGGGGGACGGCGCACCCATATTCATCGAGCAGATCGACGCCGACGGCAAGGTCGAGACCATCGACCTGAATTTCTAGGCCTGGAGGGTCCGGTACTGGCAGGGGGAAAGGACGGGGTGATGCGTAATGGGTGAGAAGTTCATCGTCAGCCATGATGTGGGTACGGGAGGCAGCAAGGCGGTCCTGACCGACCTCGCCGGGGGCATCATAGCCTCCAGCTTCGAGCCGTACCCGGTCTCCTATCCCCAGCCACACTGGGCCGAGCAGGACCCGCGTGACTGGTGGAAGGCCGTCTGCGTGAGCACCCAGCGCGTCATCAGGGAGAGCAAGATAAAGGCGAGC
Organism: Actinomycetota bacterium; assembly: GCA_003598015.1. Taxonomy (GTDB): domain Bacteria; phylum Actinomycetota; class Geothermincolia; order Geothermincolales; family RBG-13-55-18; genus SURF-21. The sequence goes on from QZKE01000051.1 coordinate 34,783, forward strand.
CAGGTCATCGGCACCGGTTTCGCCACCCAGATGCTGGGCGTGCTCCCCGTGGATGTGTCCGGAACCCCTTTACGGCCTGCCATAATCTGGATAGACAGCCGCGCCGACGAACAGGCGTCCCGCATCGTACGCCGTTTCGGCGGCTCCAGGGTGATCATGACGGTGGCGGGGGCCGTGCCCTCGGGCAAGGACGTCATCTGCAAGATACTGTGGCTGAAGGAGAAGGAGCCGCAGATATTCGCGGACACCCACAAGATCCTGGACGTCAACGGCTACCTGGTATTCAAGGCCACCGGCAACATGATCATCGACCACACCGGAGCCGGGGTCACGGGCTTCCTCAAGAACAAGACCCGCGAGTGGGACCCCCTCTTCGCCAGGCTGCTGGGCGTCCCCCTGGAGAAGATGCCCGACATCAAGAGCTGTATAGAGGTGGTGGGCCTGCTTACCCGGGAGGCGGCCGCGGAGATGGGGCTGGAGCCGGGCACCCCGGTTATCGGGGGCATGGGCGACGTGCCCGCGGCGGCTACCGGCTCGGGCGCCCTGGAGAACGGGGACGCGCACATATACCTGGGGACCTCGGGCTGGCTGTGCATATCCACCTCCAGGGTGAAGAACCTGGGAAAGAACGGCATCGTCTCCGTGGTCTCCGCCGATCCCGATATGTTCATCATGATCGGGGAGACGGAGACGGCCGGGGCCTGCCTGAAGTGGTTCGCGGATAATTTCGCCACGGCGGAGGAGATGGAGAGAGCGAAGCAGGCTGGTGACGAGATGGCCATCTTCCCCATCCTCGACGAGGTGGTGGAAAAGGTGGAGCCGGGGGCAAAGCGCCTGCTCTTCACCCCCTGGATGTTCGGGGAGAGGGCGCCCATCACCGACACCACCCTGCGCGCGGCCTTCGTCAACCTCTCCCTGGAGCACGAGCGCGAGCACCTGCTGCGTTCCATCTACGAGGGAGTGGCCTATAACTGCCGCTGGCTGGTGGATGCCGTGGGCAGAGCGGGATTCACGTGCGCTACCCTGCGCACCATCGGCGGCGGAGCCCGCAGCGATGTTTGGATGCAGATAATGGCCGACGTCACCCGGCGCGAGGTGGAGGCGGTCCAGACGCCCCAGGAAGCCGGGGCCATGGGCTGTTCCCTGGCGGTGGCGGTGGCCTTGAAGGAATATGACAGTTACCGGGAACTGAAGAAGGTGATCAAGGTGCGCAGGACCTTCGAGCCCAACCCGGACTGCTGCACCGAGTATGACGAACTCTATGGCGTGTTCCGCTGCCTGCACGGTAATCTCACGGGGATATGCCGCACGCTCAACGAGGCGGAACAGGCCTGCAAGGTCTGAGCGATCAAGGAGGAGAGAGATGTTGTATTACGAAGCACAGCCGAAAGCGCTGCCGGAGGGGATAGACCCCGGCGATTTCATCATCGCCACCTACTACGCCGCCCTCCCGCGGGATATGATCATGTACTACCTGGCCCCCTTCCTGGCCGTGGAGCAGTCCACGGGGACCTGGACCGCCGTCCCCGGCGAGACGCCGGAGGTGAGGGCCCAGCACGTGGCCAAGGTCATCGCCATCCACGAGGTGCCTTTCTTCGAGTTCGAGGTGCCCAAGGGAGTGGAGGAGCGCACCTACGTGGTGCAGGTGGCCTTCCCCTTCCGCAACATAGAGCACCAGATCCCCATGTTGCTCACCGCCGTGGTGGGTAATATCTCCATGGGCGGCAAGATAAAGCTGCTGGACCTGCAGTTCCCCAAACAATACACCGATGGATTCGGCGGGCCTAAGTTCGGCATCGACGGCATCTACGAGGCGCTGGGGATAAAGGAACGCCGCCCCATACTCAACAACATGATCAAGCCCTGCACGGGATATTCCTGCGAGATCGGCGAGAAACTCTTCTACGAGGCGGCCCTGGGCGGCTGCGATGTCATCAAGGACGACGAGCTCATCGCGGACATGAAATTCAACCGCTGCGAGGACAGGGTCAAGGCCTATATGGCCATGGAGAAGCGCGTGTACGAGGAGACGGGGGAGCATACCCTGTACACGGTGAACATCTCCGATAACCTTCCCAAGATGTTCGAGACGGCCAAGCGCGTCGTTGACGCCGGGGCCAACGCCATCATGGTCAACTACCTGGCGGTGGGGATACCGGCCCTGCAGACCCTGGCCGAGGACCCGGATATCAACGTCCCCATCCTCGCCCACATGGACTGCGCCGGGGCGCTGTACGAGTCGCCCATCTCCGGTATAGCCTCCCACCTGGTGCTGGCGAAGCTGCCGCGCCTGGCGGGGGCGGACTCGGTAGTCTTCCCGGCTCCCTACGGCAAGGCGCCCTACCTCAAGGACCGCTTCGTGTTCACCGCGGACGTCATGCACTACCCCATGCACGACATCAGGCCCATGATGCCCATGCCCTCGGGAGGCATCACCCCGGACATGGTCCCCGCCTGCGTGGCGGATATCGGCAAGGAGATCATGATCGGCTCGGGGGGAGGCATCCACGCCCACCCCATGGGGCCGGCGGCCGGCGCCAGGGCTTTCCGCCAGGCCATAGAGGCGACCATGTGCGGCATCCCCATACACGAATACGCACAAGAGCACAAGGAACTGGGAGTGTCCCTGGGCTTGTGGGAGGGTACCTTCACCGAGACCACGGCCGCATGCGGCCTCGACGACACCATAGAGTCGCTATCCGAACACTAAGCGTCTTTCCGGCCCGGATCCCGGGTAGGGTGGGTTTGTGTGCCCGGGCCCGGGGGTAGCGGTCCTCGCTCCGCACTCGCAGGCCGCATATCCGGAGCCCAGCCTTTCTG
>QZKE01000030.1 GCA_003598015.1 Actinomycetota bacterium
CTCATCATCATCTGCGTCACCACGCCGCCCGATCACTATGCCGCCTTCGCCGCCTACCTGGTCCTGGAGATAATACTCGTGCTGTTGTCGCGGCTTCCCTGGAAGCACGTCCTCAAGCGCATGCTCATCGTTCTGCCCTTCATCCTGGTGGTGGCGGTATTCCTTCCCTTCTTCAACAAGGGGGGCGGCAGCTACAACCTGGGTCCCCTCACCGTCTCCGCCCACGGCCTCCTGGTGCTGTGGAACGTGGCCGCGAAATCCACGGTGAGCGTCCTGGCGGTCATCCTCATGTCCTCGAGCACCCCTTTCCCCGAGCTCCTCAAGGGGATGGAGAAGTTGAAGGTACCCCACCTGCTGACCACCATCATGAGCTTCATGTATCGCTATATATTCGTGCTCTCCGACGAGCTGCAGCGCATGCGCCGGGCGCGTGATTCGCGGGGATGGAGCGGCAAGTGGCTGTGGCATGTCCGGGTCATCGGGCACATGATCGCCGCCCTCTTCCTGCGCTCCTACGAGCGGGGAGAGCGGGTCTACGCCGCCATGCTCGCCCGCGGCTACGACGGGGGGGTGCGCACTATCTATCTATACGACTTCGGGGCGACGGAGCTGGGCTTCGTGGCCCTGCTGGCCCTCTTCCCCCTGGCGGTCAGGCTCATAGCCGGGGGGTAGAAGGAGATGGGCTCGAGGTGGAGTTTATGACCGGACACGAGACGAGAAGACGGGAAGGGAGCATCACTCATGCATCATAGGCCGGCGGTGGAGATAAAGAATCTATACTACGCCTATCCCGACGGCACCACCGCCCTGCGCGGTGTGAACCTGACCATCGAGGAGGGAGAGTCGGTGGGGATAGTGGGTCCTAACGGGGCCGGCAAGTCCACCCTGCTTCTGCACCTCAACGGCATCCTCACCGGCCATGGCGAGGTGCGCATCTTCAACCTGCCGGTGGAGAAGAAGAACCTGCGCGAGATACGGCGCCGCGTGGGCCTGGTCTTTCAAGACCCCGATGACCAGCTCTTCTCCCCAACCGTCTTCGACGACGTGGCCTTCGGCCCCATCAACATGGGCCTCTCGCAGGCGGAGGTCGCTGCGGCCGTGTCCAGGGCTCTGGATGAAGTTGGCATCGCGGGCATGGAAAAACGTTCCGCCTATCACTTGAGCTACGGGCAGAAGAAGCGGGCCTCCATCGCCACGGTGCTCTCCATGAACCCCGACCTCCTGGTGCTGGACGAGCCCTCCAGCAACCTGGACCCCCGCGCCCGCAACGAGTTCTCGGAGTTGCTGCAGGGCATGAAGATAACCAAGATCCTGGTCACCCACGACCTCCCCTTCGTCTTCGAAAACTGTGACCGCGTGGTGGTCATGAGCGGGGGAAAGATCGCCGCCGACGGCGACGCTTTCTCCATCCTGTCCGACGAGACCCTGCTCTCCAAGTACGGGCTCGAGCTGCCCTACGGGTTTTACCCCGCAGTCCGCGATCCGTCCCTGAAACCCCACGACCGGAAGATGGAGAACTGATTCCGGCAGGGAAGATGGACGGAGAATATCCTCTGCGCACGATATGGCGGTCTTGCCGATCCCGTCATCCCAGCAGGTGGAGGTTGCCGATGTGCACGCGGGTGAGTCCGGCCTCCCGGGCCGTGGCGAGGCATTCCTCCGCCTGGCGGCGGGAGGTGACCGGCAGGTCGCGCATGGCGTGCCGCGGATGGAAGGCCAGGAGGGAATATGGGATGCCGGTGTCCAGAGCGGCGATGAAGGACGCGATGCGCCCTACCTCTTCGGCACCGACGTACCCCGGGACCAGCAGGGTGCTCGCAACCAGCGGTGGCGGCTCAGGCCGCTCCGGTACGCGGGAAGCGGCGTAGGCGAAGTTCTCCAGGGTATGCGCGTTGGACGTCCCGCACAACGCGCGATGCAGCGTACGGTCGAAGGCCTTGAGGTCGAACTTCACGCAGCCGCCGCTGCGCAGGGAGAGGTTGAGGGCGCGCCGCAGCAGGCCGCGGTGCATGGAGCCGTTGGTCTCCCAGCAGATGCGCACCTTCCCCCCGCGCCGCCGCAGGGCCAGCTCGGAAGCGCGCAGCGCGAAGGGCATCTGGGGTGAGGGGTCGCCGCCGAAATAGCAGATGCAAGCGGTGGACTCACCGGCCGCCTCGGCCAGTTGCCCCGCGGTGCACACCGGGCCCAGGCAGGCCGTAAGCATGCGGAACTGTGAGTTCTGGCAGAAGAGACAGTCGAAGGTACAGGCGCCGAGGAACACGGCGAGGTTGTCGCGGCCTCTGTCCCTGCTGCCCGCGCAGACCCAGTCGGCCACACAGTTCGTGGGCAGGGGGTCGTAGTAGTACTCCACGATACCGCTGCGCGTGGTGCCGGAGAGATGCCGCAGTTTCCCGTCTTCGACCACGCGCAGGCCACAGTAGCCCCGCTCCCCTTCCCCCAATACGCACGCGTTGCCGCATATGCGGCAGGTCCTGCCTCCCGCGGTGCGCGGCGGCAGCGCGGGCAGCCCGAAGGCGGAACGCGCCTTGCCATGGGCGTCCTCGATGCATCTCTCCACCACTTCCCCGCCGGCTTTGACGCACGAAGAACAGAGCGTGAGGGCACCCGAGATGTCCGGCGACTTTGCGCCGCATGATATGCAGACCGCATCGCCTGAGAACCGTTCACGCATGACAGACATCCTACAATCGTACGTCCAGGCTATATACGATTCTTCTCCGATAAGTGTGGGTAGCGACCGTAAGGCCTCGGGATCAAGCCAGGCTTGAGACCTGACCAAATAGATGCGTCATCGATTCACCCATACTTCATAGAGAGAAACCACATATACTTATTATCATGGAAGAGGATGAGATTGGAAAAGCTGCCGGGAGGCAGTCCGGGAAGGCGGGGAAGACCGCCAAGTGGGTTTTCGTGATAGTTCTGGCGGCAGCCGCGGGCATAATCGGGTTCTTCACCATATTCCGTACCCACGCCGCCCAGGCCATGGTGGAGAGGGCTTTCGAGATGGTGGAGCAGGGGGACGTGGACGGCCTGATGGAATGTATCAACCCGGAGGGCGAATTGGGGCGCCTGTGGGCGGAGGACACACAGGGCTTGCGCGATACCATTGCATCCCTCCTGGACAAGTACCGCTTGGACTTCTCGTCACTGCAGTTCGCGACACGCGCGGAGGGTGACGCCGCCGAGGTCGAGCTGAAGGGCGGGCGGGTTACCATATACAACCGGGGTGAAGAAGGGCCACCCGTGGCCGTTCTCGACCTGGGGGACTCCGACCTGGTCTTCTACGTGGAAAGGAAGGAAGGGCTCTGGCTCATCGCGGGCGTGAACTACGACATCATGGAGATACTGTCGGGGGACCAGGATCTCCTCCCCTTCTGATACAAGGTGTGTATTGGACGCATTGGCGTGTCGAGGTGAAAGGAAGACGTTGGACAGGCCAGCGTGTAGACGGCGATGGCGTTCTCATGGTGCCTCAGGGGCTGTCCGCCTGGCCGTTCCGGCAGCCTTGATCGCCGCAGTCTGTCTGTTTATCCTTGCCGCCGGCTGTTCCGCCTCCACACCACAGCGAGCGGTGGGGGAGTTCATCTCGGCGCGCATCGCGGGAAACGAGGAAAAAGCCGCGCAGCTCACCGTCGAGGAGGACCTCAGCGGTTACGTCGGCGGGGAGCCGTTCCTGTATGCCACGGATGTCTCCTACGACCTCGAGCAGGCGCAGATCGACGGGGACCGGGCCGTGGTGATAGCGCACTTCCGCTGGGGAGACCAGTCGGTGGACATCCCGTATGTCAGCCGGCGCGTGGGGACCAGGTGGAGGGTATCCCTGCGCGAGACCGAGGAGATGTGGTTCCCCGACATCGAGGTGGATTAGGTGCCCCCGGGGAGGCTGAATCGCTAGGTCTTCTTTGCCGCCCCCCTCTTCTTCGCAGCCCCTTTCGACCCGGCCTTTCGTACCGGCGTGCTCTTCTTCGCTCCCGGCTTGGAGGCTCCAGCGGCGGAGGGTTTGGCAGCCCCCTTCCTGGCCGGTCCCGGCCTTTTCTTCGCGGCCGGCTTGGCGGCCTTCTTCGCGGCCGGACGCTTCTTCGCAGCCGCGGCGGGTTTTGCGGTCCGTACCCCGCCCGACTTGCCGTCCGGGTACAGGGCGATCTTCAGGACCTCCTCGATATGCTTGACGGGGATGAACCTAAGGTCCTTGCGGATGAAGGCCGGTATCTCCTCCAGGTATTTCTGGTTCTCCTCGGGGATGATCACCTTCTTTACGCCGGCGCGGTGGGCGGCGAGGACCTTTTCCTTGAGGCCGCCGATGGGCAGCACCTTGCCCCGCAGGGTTATCTCGCCGGTCATGCCTACGTTCTTGCGCACCTTCCTCTGCGTGATGGAAGACATGAGGGCTGTGGCCATGGTCACTCCCGCACTGGGTCCGTCCTTGGGAATAGCCCCGGCCGGCACATGCACGTGCATGTCGTTATTTTTAAAGAAATCGGATGCCACCCCGTAGTTCTCAGCGACGCTGCGGCAGTATGTGAGGGCCGCCTTGGCCGACTCCTGCATGACGTCCCCCAGTTTCCCGGTGAGGATGAGGTCGCCCTCCCCGGGCATCACCTGTGACTCCACGAAGAGCACGTCGCCGCCGGACTCCGTCCAGGCCAGGCCGGTGGCCACGCCTATCTCGTCCTCCTCCTCCAGTACCTCGAAGCGGAACCTCGACGGCCCCAGGAGCTCGTGCAGGTCCTTCTCCCCTATCTTCCGGCTCTTGCGCTTCCCCGCGGCTATATCCTTGGCTACCTTGCGGCAGACCGTCGCTATCTCTCTCTCCAGGTTACGCACGCCGGCCTCGCGCGTGTAGTTGCGGATGATGGCGCGCAGAGCCTCCTCGGTGATATTGATCTGGCTCTTCTTCAGGCCATGGAATTCATACTGCCGCGGCAGGAGGTGGTCTATGGCGATGTGGACTTTCTCCACCTCGGTATAACCGGGAAGCTCCAGCACCTCCATGCGGTCGAGCAGGGCGGGATGGATGGGCACGGGGGTGTTGGCGGTGGTGATGAACATCACCTTGGAGAGGTCGAAGTCCACGTCCAGGTAATGATCGGAGAAGGAGTGGTTCTGCTCCGGGTCCAGCACCTCCAGCAGGGCCGAAGCGGGGTCGCCGCGGAAATCGGCTCCGATCTTGTCCACCTCGTCGAGCATGAATACCGGGTTGTTGGAGCCCGCCCTCTGGATGCCCCTGATGATGCGGCCCGGCAGGGCCCCTATATAGGTACGCCGGTGCCCCCTGATCTCCGCCTCATCGTGCATTCCTCCCAGGGAGATACGCACGAACTTGCGCCCCAGGGCGCGCGCGATGGACTGGCCGAGTGAGGTCTTGCCCACACCGGGCGGCCCCACGAAGCAGAGGATAGGCCCCTTCATGTCCGCCTTGAGCTTGCGCACGGCCAGGTATTCGATGATGCGGTCCTTCACCTTTTCCAGATCGTAGTGGTCCTCGTCCAGCACCTGGCGGGCCCGCTTGATATCCAGGTTGTCCTCGGTGCTCAGGTTCCAGGGCAGGCTGGTGAGCCATTCCAGGTAGGTGCGGGCCACGGTGTACTCGGCGGCAGCCACGGGCATCTTGGCCAGGCGGTCCAGTTCCCTCTCCGCCTCCTTGCGGGCCGCCTCGGGCATGCCGCTTTCATCCATTTTCTCGCGGAACTCGTTGATCTCCAGAGTACGCTCGTCGACCTCGCCCAGTTCCTTCTGGATGGCCTTGAGCTGTTCGCGCAGGAAGTATTCGCGCTGGCTCTTGGACATCTCCGTCTGTACCTCGGACTGTATCCTGGAACCTATCTCCAGGATCTCGATCTCCTTGTTGAGGAATACGGTCAGTTTTTCCAGGCGGTCCTTTACGTCCAGGGCTTCCAGCAATTCCTGCTTTTCCTGCAGGTCGATGTTGATGTTGGAGGCGATGAAGTCGGCGAGGTTGTTGGGCTCGCCGATGTTCATGGCCGCGATGAATATCTCGTTGGGAAGGTAGGGGGCCAGGGAGACCATCTTCTTGAACTGGGTAAGGACGTTGCGCGCTATGCCCTCGAGTTCGACCGACTCCTCGACTATCTCCTGCACTTTCTCGACCCTCGCCTTGAGATACGGCTGTGTCTCGACGTACTCGACCACGCGGATCCTCTGCACGCCCTGTACGAAGAGCTGCATGGAGCCGTCGGGCAGTTTGAGCATGCGGATGATGGCCGCCGCCGTGCCGATATCGTATATCTGCTCCGGTTCCGGCGTCTCCACTTCCTCCCTGCTGGCCATGGCCGCCACCAGGCGGTCGGCCGTGAGCGCGTCGTCGATGAGTTTGACGTACTCCTCCCGGGTTATTAACAGCGGCACGATGATATGCGGGTATATGACCGTGTCTTTCAAGGGGAGCACGGGGAGGATATCGGGTATGTAGGGCTCGGTCATGCCCATGGGAAAATCGTTATCAGGCAAGGTATACCTCCTGTTTTTCCAGTCTTTTTCCAGGCCTCATGCGTCACGGATATCCACGCCGCGCAGTTTATCGCGCTTCAACTTCGGCAGGATGATCTCCAGCAGGCCCCGGCGGTAGATGGCTCGGGTAGCGTCGGCGTCGATGTCCGTGGGTAGCTCCAGCACCCTCTCGAAGTCGCCGTAGTTTATCTCCAGCATATAAGTATTGCTCATATCGGGGGGCCTGAACTGCCTGCGGTGGCCGCGTATGGACAGCACCCTTCCATGCAGGTTGACCTCTACTTTCTCCTCGTCCACCCAGGCCAACTCCACCACGACGGTGAAATGCTCCGGGCATTCGTAGACATCGCAAAGGGGCTTCCAGGCCTTCTCGAAGACGGCGGAAGGCTTCTTCCAGTATGTGACGTGCCTGAAATAGCGCTCCATATCGCCACGTCTATCTATGAAATCGTCGTATTCATCCCGGTTCCCGAAAGCCTCCGTCACTATCCGACCTCCTTACGCAGCGGTTTCATGACTCAGAACGCTTCTATTATACCCCAATGCCAGGTGGGTAAATAAGGAAATGGGGTCAGGTCTTTCATTTTGCATACCAAGGAATGTTCTAAGAAATGAGCTTTCAGGTACTCAGGTATGCAAAATGAAAGACCTGACCCCTAGGAGGAGAAGTCGATCGATGATACCCTTTCTTCCTGCTGGCGGAGTTCCTCCTTGAGCTCCTTGCGGATGTAGGGATCGTTGCCGTGGAAGGGAGCAAGGCTCCAGACGCCCTCCTCGATTCCCCATACCTGGCGTCCCGCCTCGAGGTTCCCGTCCAGGGCGGCGCTCACCGCGGCGAACACTGCGTTATCGTCCCTGAGCAACAGAGAGGTGAGCACATGCTGCGGCGATTCGCCGGAGCGGTCGGCGCCTACCAGGATGACCAGGATGTCCTTCTCCTCGGCCACCTCGAGCACCTCAGCGTTGAACGGTCCCGGGGAGCAGAAGATGATGTCCACACCCTTTTCCACGGCCTCCTCCGCGTAGGCCCTCGCCTGCTGCGCATCTTCGGCCGTCTCCAGGAAGTAGCTGTGGGTGCCCCCTTGGGTGGAGCCGGCTTCCACCCCTTTGGTGAAACCGCTGTTGTAGTAGACAACCAGGGGGTCATCCAGAGCTCCGATGAAGGCGACCAGGGGCATGGCGTTGGTCAATGGGTGGTCCGTGCGCCCGCTCAGCCAACCCGCCAGGTAGCCGCATACATATGAACCCTCCTCCACACGGTAACGGACCAGAGCTGCTTCTCCCTCCCCCGGCACCGGCTGTGGGACCTCGAAGTCCAAGGCACAGGCCGCTATCTCCGAGTCCTCCGGCCGGGCGAAGAGCATGTCCAGGGAGGAGTCCTGTCCCAGAGACACCACCAGATCATAGCCATCCCCGGTGGCCGCAAAGAGGTCCTCGATATACGCCTGCGATGTCGGGAGGATGAAGTCCACTTCGACCCCCAGTTCCGCCTCGACCCTGCGCTGCCCGTACTCGGCCAGGGTGTTGCGCTCCTCGCCTTGCTCACCCCCCTCGAAGCCGACCAGCGCCACGCGGTATGAAGGCTCGGATGAAGCACACGAACTGGCGAATAATAGCAGCGTGAGCAGGACGCAAGCGAAGGAGGCGGCAAGCAGCCGGGAAGGCCTGGCTCTCATCTATGCGCTCCTATGGATGGTAGAACTTCTCGACTCGGCTTTCATTGCGCGTCCATTATAGCATCCCGCCGTGCCTTCATCGGCGGGCTTTTTGCACCTTATCCTGGGGCAAGGTGACCAGGAGAATCCCCGCCGCCACCATTACCGATGCCAGCAGGAGGGTATAGGAGATGGGCTCGCCCAGGGCGAAATGGGCGAGGAGAAGGGCCAGGACCGGTTTGAGGTAGAAGAGGCTGGCCCCCCGGGAGGCCGGCACGCGCCGCATCCCCTCGAAGTAGAGGATGTATCCCAGGCCCACGGTGATCAATCCCAGGTAGAGGAGCCAGGCCCATGCGCGCAGGTTGTATCCCGCCATCTCTCCCCAACCGCCCTGGACGGTAAGGAGCACCGCCAGCAGGAACGATCCGCTGAGCATAGTGAGGAAGGAGAGCGCCATACTGCCGTAGCGTTCGGAGTACCTCTTGCCGTACACGGTATAGGCCGACCAGGTAACGGCGGATACCAGCACGAGGATGCTTCCCAGGAAATCCTCCCTGGAGAGCAGGCCGGAAAACCGGAAACCGGTGATGGCGGCGAAGGCGCCCGCCAATCCCAGGCCCACCCCCAGCCAGCCCAATGCCCCCAGGCGTTCGCGCAGAACCAGGGAGGCGAGGAGCACGGTGAACACCGGGTTCATGGAGAAGATTACCGCGGCCGCGGACGCGCTGGTCGATTCGATGCCCTCGTGGAAGAGGAAAAAGGTCAGGAATACCCCCACGGCCCCCAGCAGGGCGATGGGCAGCCCGTCTTTTCTGCTGGCATCGGCTATATACTTCCCCTGCCTCTGTCCCAGGAGGAGGATGAGGATGAACGCGGCTCCAAAGAGAAAACGCAGCGTAGCTACCTGCGTCGAGCCTACCTGCCCGGCCGCGCCTTCGCCGTTCTGGAGATATTTGGAAACTACCTCGATGGTGCTGAAGAGGACTATAGCGCCCAGGACGAGAAGATAGCCTCCGCGTTTCATGCACACGCCTTACTCGCTGCGAATACCTGCGCCGATTATAGCTTATGGGGTCCCGGACATGGGACATCCTCTGGACGGATAGGGTCGGCCCCGGACATGAGAAATCTTCCGCTGTCGTCATCGCGGGGAGGCGTCCTTCGCAACGGTCCACGTCATTGCGAGATAAGATGAAAGCGCCCTGTGCTACCGATTATCGTTAACCAAGCATATGGGTTAACCGGAAGGAGGCACACAGGATGCTTTATGCGGGGGGCGGAGCCGACGTAACAATCTCCTCTGGAGGTTGACCGTGATCCACATGGGATCGCTTCGCTGGCGCTCGCGATGACGGAACCCGTCGTGCATGTTCCTGACGAGATCGCTTCGCTTACGCTCGCGACATCGTTGATTATGAAAAGTGCCCCTTGTCCGGAACCCCATCCGTCTGGTTTCGGTTACTTGTTGACGTAGTCCTTGCCGATGACCAGGATGATGTCGGCGTCGTAGGTGATGGCCACGTCGGCGTCCTCCTCGATGACGTAGTCAGCGCTCGAGTTCAGATCCTTTGCTACCCTGCGTGCCTCCTCCTCGTGGCCGGGGGCGTAATATACCGTTGTGGCCTCGTAGGGGTTGACGGTATTGCCCGTCGCGATGCCCTGGTAGCCCTTGCCCTCCATGACCTCTGCGACCTGGGCAGCCATGCCCTCCCAGCGCACGCCGTTGAGCACCGCCAGTCTCACCCGGGAGCGGTCCACCTCCATGTCGGTCTCGGAGAGCTTCTCCTGCTGCTGCTGCTTCGTCTCCTCGGCCGCCTGCTCCTCCGGGGAGAGGATGCTGCAATAGTTTTCTATGTTGTAAAAGAGCTCTGCGGCGGCCTCCTCGTCGGGTATGTAATACCAGGGCTGGCCGGGGGCGGGGTCTGGCTCGTCGCCGGGCAGGGTGACGAATTCCACATCTTCCACCTGCATACCCTGTAGCGCCTCAGCCAGGGCGAAGATCGTATCCGGATCCAACGTGGTATCCAGGTACATCACGGCGGCATCGAGTATCTTGAGCAAGGCCTGCAGATCCCTGACCTCGACCGCCTTCTGCATCACCGCCTTGAGAAACTTCTTCTGATTGTCGATGCGGTCGAGGTCTCCGCGCGGGAGGTCGCGGCTCCTGACCAGGATGAGGGCGTCTTCTCCGTTGAGGAAGACATCGCCCTTGGGAAGGGCTCCTACCTTGGGGTCGAGTATGGGGTAATCGAGGTGCAAGGTGACGCCCCCTATGGCATCCACGATATTCTCGAAGGCCACGAAGTCCACCTCGGCGTAGTCGTTGATCTCCATGCCCGAGAGCTCCTCTACGATCTCCACAGCCCCTGCCGGGCCGTTGAAGGAATGCGCGGCGTTGATCTTCTCCGTGCCGTAACCGGGGATGGTGACCCTGGTGTCGCGGGGGAAGGAGACGAGCACCGCCTTCTTCTTCTTCACGTTCACCGAGGCCAGGATCATCACGTCCGAGCGGGTGTAGCCCTCCTCACCGGCCACGCTTCCCCGGTCTATACCGATGAAGAGCACGTTGAGGGTCTCGCCCTCGAAAGGAGTCGTAACCTTTTCGATTTCGACCTCTTCTTCCGGGGTGATCTGAGTATCTTGCCAGCGCAGGCGAAAGTAATGCTTGCTGGCCCAGGTCTTTACGGCATCGAAGTTCATGATGCCGACCACCAGGCCACCGATGAGCAGCAAGGCCAGGGCCACCTTGATGACGGTCTGCCTCTTCTTGCGCTTACGCGCTTTCAGTCTTTCCTGTCTCTTCATTTGCCGATAAGACGTACTCCAAAACGAACCAGTTCCGGGGCTTACCTGTTGCTTCCCGTTCCTCTATACCTTCAACCAGGGAATATTATATGTCCATGGGGCGCACATGGGGTAGGGCCGTCTCCCTTCCCGGCCTCCATCCGCGAGCTCTCCCGGCCCGCCGGACGGCGATCGCCGACTACTCTTCCGTCTCGCCGGCCGCCTCCAGCTCGAACTCCACGGTCTCCAGCCCTTCCTCCATGGAGCCGATGAGCTTCTCGACCTTGGAGCTGGCGGTGTTCAGGCGCTTTCTCGCCTCCCTTATCAGCCCTACCCCCTCCTCGAAGAGGTGCAAGCCCTCCTCGAGCTCGAGGTCCTCCTTCTCCAGCGTGGAAGTGATCTCGTCCAGTCTCTGCATCATCTCCTTGAAGGTCATCTCGCCCATCGTATCACCCCCTTCCCTCTCTTCCTTCTTCGCCATCGCGTATCACCACTTCTCTGATCTCACAGTGCAACTCCCCACGGTGCAGGCGCACGTCCACCGCCTCGCCCTTCTCCACTGCCGCGCTGTCCGTCAATGGTCTCGTATCCCCCGCCCTGGTCGCTATGGCATATCCCCTGGCGAGAACCGCCAGCGGGCTAAGCGCATCCAGGCGCGAGGACGCCATCCGCAACCGGCCATCCTCGCGGGTGAACACGGACAGCGCCGCCGCTCTCACATCCCTCCCCCGCAAACCCGGTTCCCTCTCCCGCCACCTCAACCAGGATATGGCCGTGGAGCGCAGCTTGCGCGCCGCCATCTCTATCCTGTGTGGCAGCTCACGGTATTCACGCGGATAGCGTGCCAGTGACAGGGACGCAGCCTCCACCCCCTGCTTCATCCCCTGCAAGGACAACCGGATGGCGGAAGACAGCCTCGCCTCCCCCTCCGCCAGGCTCTGCGCGGCCTGGTTCACGATATAGGCGGGGTCGGAGAATGGACGCCTTCCCCCCAGAGAACCCAGGTCCCTCTCCATGCGGTGCAGCCGCCTCCGCAGGCCGGACGCGAGCGATACCTCACGCTCCCGCAGCAGCGTGAGCACCTCCGGGGAACAGGGCACCACCGCTTCGGCCGCTCCGGTAGGGGTGCTGGCGCGGAAATCGGCGGCCAGGTCCGACAGGGTCATGTCCGGCTCGTGTCCCACTCCGGTCGCCACCGGTATGGACGAGAACCTAATGGCCCTCACCACCTCCTCGCTGTTGAAGGGCTGCAGGTCCTCGAGGGAACCGCCGCCGCGGGCCAGGATGAGCACGTCTACGGGGAAGGCCCGGTTAAAGAGGCCTATGGCCGCTACGATGTCGCCGACCGCATCCTCGCCCTGCACCCTCACCCCCCGCACCACCAGGCGCGAGCAGGCGAAGCGCCGCGTAAGGTTGGTGACCACGTCGCGCACGGCCGCTCCCTCCAGGGAGGTGATCAGGCCCACGATCTCCGGGTATACGGGCAGGGCTTTCTTGACGGCTTCATCGAAGAGGCCTTCCTTGGACAGCTTGCGCATGAGCAACATGAACTCGCGACGCAGCTTCCCCTCCCCGGACTCCTGGGCCTCTAAAACGTTGAGGCGGAACTGCCCCCTGCGTACGTATACCCCGAGGCGTCCCCTGGCCAGCACGCTCAGGCCCTCGCTCAGCTCGAACTCCATGCCCTGTACGGATTCGCGGAAGGCTATGCATGACAGGGAAGCGTCCTCGTCCGAGAGGCTGAAGAAGGTGTAGTTGGGATAGGAGCGGAGGTTCGCTACCTCCCCCTCAACCCAGACCACCAGCCCCTGCAGAAGGTTGTCCGCCAGCCGGTTGACCTCACCGACCGTGAATGTCCTCTCTTCTTCCATCCCGTTCATGATAATGCCATTATAGCCGCCTCCGCTGGCATGTCCTCCCCCCGTACAAGAGTCGTGTGGAGGAAATCGAACACGATAAAGGAAAAACAGCAGGGTGGTGGAAATACATTATATAGAGTCAGGAAGATCGCATAAAAACTATATGTAGTGTTTCTGGTCCCGCAGCGGCGAGGACCTGGAATGCAGGGGGGATCGGCTTGGAGATACTGGCCTTGCTCCTGCTCGGCTTCATAGCCATGCTGGCCATAGTCCCTCCTATTATCAGGGGGAAACTGGAAGAGTCGCCCCTCGCCTCCACGCAGAGCTTCCAGCGCAGCATGCAGGAGATGGCCAACTCCATAGAATACGGCAGCGGCCGGGAGAGGGAGCAGTCCAGCGGCAGGGGGCCGGAGGAATATATGACAGCGGCGAGAGCCGGCCGGGAAGGCCGGCTCCGCCCGGTCCCGGCGCGTACTTACCGCAGGAGCAGCGCGGCGGTGAGAAGGGGCCGCATCATCGCGGCACTCACCGTCTTCGCCGCCATCTGGGGAGTGGCTACGCTGGTAAGCGGGGCGGTCTGGTGCCTGGTTACTTTCGCGATCTTCTGCGTCCTCCTTATCGTTTTCTGGGCGCTGGCGCTCATCGTGCCCAACATCGCAACCAGGTCCCGCGCCGAGCCGCGCGCGAAGGAGCCCTCCCGTTCTCCCAGGAGCCAGGCTCTCTGAATACCCGGGATTACCGCCCGAAGACCCCGATCCTCCACAGCACCATCACCAGCGCCGCGTGGCCCAGGAAGAAGGCGAGCAGGAACGGAAATGCCCTGGCGCCGTACTGGGGGCGCATGTAGAAGAGCAAGACCGTTACCAGGAACCCCATCCCGGACAGGATAAACAGCAGCAGGACGGCCCAGGCCGAAGACCCCCAGTTCCCGCGCATGCGGGAAAGGAGATAGCCGAGGACGATGGCCAGGATGCCGCAAGCGCCAATAAGCATGGTCTGAGGCCATGTGGGCATGGTCTCCTTCATATCATCCCTCACCCCTCGTCTGCAATCCCCACAGGCTTTCCCGCGTGCCCTTTTCCCTTCCCGTGAGCCAACGCAGCAGCCGGGATGAGCCTTCCTTCAAGCCCTTGGAAAGCGACTTGCCCAGCAAGGCCCGGACCAGGTCGCTCGATATTCTGAATCTCCCCCCGGTCACACGCGAGATAAGGCCGGCCACACCCTCACCACCACCCGCCAGGTTGATCATCCCGACCAGGGCGCCTCCGCCGAAACAGAGCAGGGACTCCGCGATGGATGGCCTTCCTCCGCTCACAGCTCTGAAGACGACATCGCCGAGAAAGCCGGT
Source organism: Actinomycetota bacterium (assembly GCA_003598015.1). Classification (GTDB taxonomy): domain Bacteria; phylum Actinomycetota; class Geothermincolia; order Geothermincolales; family RBG-13-55-18; genus SURF-21. Next base: position 14,118 of record QZKE01000030.1, read on the forward strand.
GCAGCCGCAGAAGAGCACGTAGGCAGCCTTGTGGGCGAGGCGCATGGTGGCAGTCCAGGCGTAGGTCGAAAGAGTAGCTACTCCCTCCCCCGTAAGTACCGCACCGCCCGATGACAACCAGCCTGCGGCCAGGGCTTGCGCCTGGGACAGGAATCCCGTGGTCACCATTTTGCCTATGCCCCCGGTTATGCCGCCGATGAGGAAAGAGGCGATGACCCCCCAGGGCGATACCTCCCTGCCCGTGCACAAGCAGAAAACTATATAGACGAGGGAGTCGGCACAGCCGTGGACGAGAAAGGCTTTGCCCAGTCCCAACCACCCCAGGCTCGACCACCCCGTGCCTATGAGCGGCGCCAGGTAAGAGAGAAGCAGGCAGGAACCTGCCGCCGCCGCGCCTACGCTCAGAGAACCCAGGAAGCAACCGGTAAAGGAAAAGGAATCGCCGGCAGTGCAGGCGTAGTAGATGCTGTAGCCTATGGCCGCTATACTGCCTACCACCGCCGCCGTTATCGCGGTGGCGAGTGAGAGCCCGAAGGCGAGCGCGATCGCAGCCACTGCCAGGCAGACAGCCGCCGCCGCTGCGAGTCCGGCCAGGATGGCCTGCACATAACGGTTGGAGATGACCACCCTGGCCACCTCGACCACTCCCTTGCACATGGGCACGAACCAGGGCGCAATGCAGGTACGGTAGAAGCCCGCGCATGCTCCGGCGACCGCATCAGCCGCGCGGCAGACCCCTCTCCAGGCCGCGCCGAAAGCCTTACCGGCCACGCTGCCCACGGCCTTGAGGGCGCCGCCCGCGGTTCTGCCCACCCATCTAAACCCCCTGCCCAACCAGTCGAAGAACCCGCCCTCGTCGTGATAGCTCACATAGGTATCGATGGCTTCCTGATCCTCCCACGGCCCCAGAAAAAGGCACTCCCCGGGATCGAGAAGACGGCCTTGAAGCAGCGGCAATGGATCGATGGCTACGCCGCCCACGAACAATCCGAAATGGAGATGGGGCGCGGAGCTGGATCGGTCCTTCGACCCGTCGCCGCAGCCTATCACCCGTCCCGCCTGCACCTCTTCCCCGCGGCGCACCGCCAGCGAGCCCAGGGAGACATAAGTGGTCTTGAATCCACCCGCATGGATGATGCTGATACACAGGCCGACGGGCGTGCTGCCCGCGAAACTCACCCTTCCGGGTGCGGAGGCGCGAACCTCGCCTCCGCGCTCAAGGGCTATGTCTATACCGGCGTGGCCGCCGGCGCCGTAAGGTCCGTTGGATGGTGAAAAGGGGCGCAATACCTCGCCCCTTGCCGGCCACTCGAAGGAGGGTGCCATCCCCCCGGCCGCGACGGCCGGGGGAGATAGCGGGTGGAAGGAGATAAAGAGGAGGGTGAGGAGGGGTAAGATGAGGAGGGGTAGGGCTGATGCCCAGCTAATGAAGGGTGCCTTGCCGCCCCGGCGGCCACTCGCGCGGCAGCCCGTAAGACGGGAGGCCTGGAAAGCCCGCCGGCCCCACGGCCAGAACGCTTTCAAGCGGGGCCTGCACGGGCTTCCCTTGCAGACCGGCCTCTCGGGGCGGTTCTCCTTCCGGGTGAAGACCAACTCAATATACCTCCACAGTGATGGCGGAGGAATGGCTCAGGCCGCCGGAGTCGTATACCTCCAGGACGACCCGGAAACGCGCCGGGATTATCGCGGGATTGTAGACATGCTGGGCGTTTGCTCCCTCGAGCACCGTCCCGTCGCCGCAGTACCAGACATAACGGGCGATATCGCCGTCGGGATCGTAAGATGCGCCGCCGTGCATTGCCACGTATAGCGGTGCGGAGCCGCTGCAGGCGGACAGGGCCGGAACGGCACGAGGAGGTTGGTTGACGGCTGGTGGAGATACCGGTATAGGCGACCCCTGCAAGGGGGCCGGCGATGTCTCCACGGCGGGCGCGGTAGCCGGAACCTGCCCGGGAGCGGTTTCGGAGGGCGCCGGTACAGGAGGTTCCTCACCGCCTGCCGCCTCGCCGGCGCCTTCATCATCCCTGCCCTTGCTGATGACCAGGAAGACCATCTCTCCTTCCCGCAGTGAAGAACCCTCCGCGGGCTCCTGCGCGGCCACTCTGCCGGCGGACCAGAGGCGGGAAGACGCTTCGCGGCAGGTGCATCGCAGCCCCAATCCCTCGAGTATCCCCTCGGCCTCTTCGGCGGACAGCCCCTGCAGGTCGGGCAGGGTGACGCTCTCCTCGAGCACCGCGGGATGCTGTTCTTCCTCCTCTCCCTGGCTACCCAGCAGGCCGGCCACGGCCGCGAAAACCAGCCACAGGACCAGCCCTCCCGCCAGCGTCAGGAGGAGGTGCCGGAGTATGCGCCTGCGCGGCCGCTTCGTAAGCGATACGTACGAGGGGTTCTTTTCGCTCTCCAGAAAACTCAGGCCTCCGCTCCTCGAGCCGGCCCCACGCTCCTCGCTCCCAGAGGGGGGCGGCTCGCATGCATCGTCTCGTCTCCCCTCCAACTCCTCCAGCAGCAGGCGGGGTGAGGATGGGCGCCGCTTGGGAAGCGGATCAATCGCCTTCTCGAGCAGGGGCGCGAGGCGGGAGGATGCTTCGCTTGGCGGCATCATCTCGCGCAACATCACCGCCAAGGAGTAGACGTCTGAGGTGCGCGAACCCTCCTTGCCGCCATCCGTCTCCGGTGCCCGGTAAGGTGAGACGCGCGCCGCAAGTGAGGGCTCCATCTCCTCCAGGATCCATGCGAAGCCGACACGGAACAGCTTGATCCCTCCCCTGCCGTCCACGCGGACCTGGAAGGGATTTATGCCCAGGTAGGAAAGCCCTCTCCCATAGGCCTCACCCAGCACCTCCACAACCGCCCTGGTTATCTCGGCGACCTGATGCGGCGGCAGCTGCCCCGTACCCGACAGGATCTCGGCAAGGTCCGCGCCATCGCTGCGGTCCCTCACCACATAGAAGAAACCTTCCCCAGGCTCCTCGCTCCATCCATGCATCGCGGAGACGTAGGGGCTATGTATATGCATCGATGCATCGAGAATCTCCTCCAGGCGTTGGGCGGGTATGCCGCATTCAGACATCAGCAAGTCCAACACGTCCACCTCGACCTCGACCCCGATCGCCACGTCTTGAGCCAGATAGGTGGAGAGGTGTTCGCCTCCAAGCAGCTTCTCCGTAATGCGGTATCTTTGCGCCAGAGTAACCCCGACCATCTTTTCCACCTTTCCATATTTAGCTATGTTATATAACTTAATGGATATGATTAACTGTGTCAAGAGTTATTTCCGTATACTTTTGGGGTTCATCTCCAAGAAGTGTGGGTGAATAGTATGGTGATGTTGTGGTCAGGCCTAGGCCTGACGGTAGCTACCCACACTTCTCGGAGATGAACCACTTTTCGATACGCATGCAAGAGCGCATCGCGAAAGCAGCCTGGAAAGTGTACGTATGGGGGCGGGCCGGGCTTGCCCTCATCTAGGAGCGATGAGATGCTTGGAGCATGGACTGGGAAGCGGTAATCATGGGCGGCGTGGCCGTGATCTGGGGTATCATACTATTCTTCATGCGCCCCCAGATCCTGGAGTTTTCCCGGCCCGGCGGGAAGGGCCTGCGCGACCGCAAGGTGATCAACGCCCTGGTGATAGGGGCGATATTCTTTCTGTGCAGCGGCGGCACGGCGATAATCATCCTCAAGGGTGTGTAACACACCGACCCCATCAATAGGTATTGGGAACCACGGGGAGCACTATACGGGATGCGGCTCCCGCATGACGCTGCAGGAGGATGAAGTTCAGCCCCCAGTACGGCCAGCAGGAGACGAGGTCCGCCGTGGATACCTCCAGCTTGATGCGGCTTCCGGCAGCGAAGCGGTGGTAGCAGGCCTGCATCTCCACCGGCTTCTCCGTCCCCGCCAGGCTCCATGGCCGCTCGCTGTATCCCTCGAACCAGCCCCGCGAGATGAGTATCTCCCTGCCGTCGGGCGTGACCTCGTAAAGCCACGGGATGAGCTGGGTGAAGGCCGCGGAAGACTGGTAGAAGGCCTCGAAGAGGGGGGCGCCCATGACGGTCATATCGCGCTTCAGCGGCTCGCTCAGGTAGCCAATCTCGGTATAAGGTATCTCCATGAACTCCATCCTGCGCGGGATATCCATGACCTCCCCACCCATGAGCTGCGGGGCGTCCTGGAAGTAGAAGAGCGAGAGCGAGCCGGTCAGCCCGATATTCAAAAGGAAGTCGCAGGCGGAGGAGGCGCCCGGCTGGCGGGCCTTGAGCGTTCCGCCGCCGCCCACTCCCCTCCCGCCCATGTACAGGGAAACCTGGCGCGTGCCCGGAACGGGGTAGGACGCCGCCTCCCCGTAATCGTCGGGGGAGCGGTCACGATAGAAGGCCACTGGCGCCTCATCCTCGACACCGTTCTCCACGCCCTTGAGGAAGCGGTCGAACCACCTGTCCACCTGTTCCATCACCCACGCGCTCTCGGGGCTGCCCAGGCCTTCCGCGGGATAGGGGCCGGGGTAGCATCCCAGGTGCCCGTGGTTGGTGATGATGATGCGCCTGGGTGCTTCAATGGAAGAATATGCCGTGAGGCCTTCGTTGGCGTAGAAGAGGTCATCGTTCCAGCCGGCCAGGATGAGGGTGGCGGCGGTGATGGGGTGCTCCACCACCCCATCGTATCCCTCGTCACACCAGTAGCGGGCGGAGCGTTCCCTGAGGAACTGCTTGGCGCTTTCTTCCTCGGCCTTCCTGCGCTGCATGGCGACACCGTAGATATAGGGGAGTTCGTCGGTGACGCTGGTGATGGGGGGTATCATCTTCCAAACGGCGTCGATGATCGCGTACATCTTCTGCCACCCGTCCGAGCTATCGTCCATGGAGATATTGAGCATGTTCATCATGAAGCCCGTGAGGTCCCCCATGTACGTGGACACCAGCAGGGCGGTAGGCCAGAACAGCTTGATCACGCCGTTGGGGTAGAGGGAGAAGAGCAGGTCGAAGGAGCCGTGCATGGGCACCACCGCCCGGATGCGCTCATCCCCCGGGTCCCCCGGTCGCGGATCCTTTCTGGGGGCCTTGAGGTAGGAGAAGCATCCGCCCATGGAGGCGCCGGTAATGCCCACCACGGGGCCCCTGTCGTCCGCGAGCAGCGGGAAGCGCTCGTCCCGCTCGAGCAGGTCGATGATATAGCTCACATCCTTCATCTCGTACTCGGGGTCCATGCACCCCACCTCGCCCCCCGCGCCGAACCAGCCGCGCGCGGTAAAGGCTACGCAGACATATCCCCTCGCGGCATAGTATTCCGCCGCCCACTCCGTCATCGACTTGTCCAGGGTCCAGCCGTGTACGAACAGGATGGCCGGGAAGACCTCGCCCGGCCCGGGAGCGGCGGGATAGTATACGGATACCGGCAGGGTGATGCCATCCCACATGGTCCAGTCCTCGGTGATCCTGGCGACCTCGTTGGGCGCCGGGGAGACAGGCGCCGTCTCCGGCGCTTCACCGGCGGCAGGCGCGGCGGTTGCGCCCATGCACAGGCACAAAAGCGAGGCGATGAGCAGCGCGATGAAGATACGGCGAGACAGGATACCCGGCATTCTAATCCCCCCTCATGCAAGCAAGCCGGACCGACGCCCGAAAGGAATGGCATGGAGTGTGAACCGGAACTTAATACAAGCATCCCCGCTTGAGGGTAACAGGAATTCCCGCCGAAGGAAAGATGCGTTTATACAAGGTGAATATGATTGTTCGCTTCGCAAGGCGCTCTTGTTGTGGGGATGCACGTGCGCCCGCGCGCCAGGGTATGTGCGGGACCGCGCATCAGGGAACGCGGCGCCGCTCCGCCCACACCCGGAAGCTGTTGGCGACGAAGTTGCGGCCGTATTTCGCCAGGTATGCCGCGTAGCCGGAGGGCGGTTCCTCGTATCCCTTGTTCTCCCGCATGCTCAAGGCACCCTTGGGGCAGGTCACCACGCAGACACCGCAACCGATACAGCGCTCCACCTTGTGTACGTGGCTCTTCGCATCCCCCTCTCCCGCTACCTCCATGGCCTTCATGGTGCAGGCCTTGGCGCACTTGCCGCAGAGATCGCAGGCCGCAAGGTCGATGACGGGCAGGAAATGGGGGGGAGCGATGAAGCCCGGCGCGTTGAACTCCGATATCTGGCGCAGGGCGTCGCAGCAGCAACCGCAGCAGGAGCAGGAGCAGCGGAAGAACTTCGCGCTGCGATCGTTGAGCATCCAGGTCACCAGGCCCTCCCTCTCCGCCGCCGCCTTGACCTCCAGCACGTCCTTCCTGCTCGCCTGGCGCATACGCCCCTCCTTCACCAGCGTAGGGGCGAAATCGCCCATCACGGTGCAGGTCTCCAGCATCCTGCCGCAGCCCTGAGCGATGAGCTCCTTGGTGAGGCGGCACTGGCACACCCCTATGGCGAATTCACGGTAGGGATCCAGGATATCCTCCAGGCGCTCGGAGGGGAGGGCCATGGGCAGGGTTTCCACCACCTCCCCCACGGGCAGATAACGCACGGCATTGACCGGCTTGCGCGAGTACACGTTCGTGAACCTGGTGAGATAGAGAGCCTCGAAGAGCTCGGCGAAGCCCTGGTGCCACGGCGTGGCGCTGTCCGCCGACTTGCGCACCAGCACATGCTCGAAGGTACCAGGGATGATGGGCAACATGGCGAAGCGTTCCCTGTCGCCCTCCCCGAAAGAGATGAAGACGTACTTCTCGTGGGCCAGGGTGCGCAGGATCTCCTTCACCTCCGGCAGGGGGCGGCCCGCCGCGGCCGCGATAGAGGCGGCGCTCTTCGGCCTCCACGGCTTGATGAAGCGGGCTATCTCCGCCTCCTCCTCGGTGAACATGTGCTCCACCAGGGCCACCAGTTCGTCGCATACGGGAGGGCCCAGGAGCGTGGGGCTGGAGTAGGACTTGACCAGGTCGAGGTGGGGCCTGGAAACCCCCGCATAATCGCCGATCTTCCTCGTGACCACCCCTCCGGTGCCATGCATGGCAGTTCCCCCTTTCCCCTCGCGAGATCATGGTGACCCCATTATCCCACAACCTCTGGCGACGTCCACCGCATTACCGATACGGCCGATGGCCTCCTGCACGTGGCCGGGGCCCTTCAGCCTGATGCTGACGGCGTGGCTGGGGCGGATGGCGGCTCAGCCGCTCCTCGCGGTGGGCTGTTTGCCTTTGCGGCGGGATGATGTAATCTCCAATATAAAGGAGCGCGCGATACGCATGAAGGTCTACCTCGACGGAGCGATTTTAAACGAAGGTGAGGCACTGATCCCCGCAGGGGACCGGGGCGTGCTCTTCGGCGACGGTATCTTCGAGACCGTGCGTGCCTACGACGGCAAGCCCTTCCGCATGGACCGGCACCTGGATCGTCTGAGTGCCGGCTGCCGGGAGCTGAGGCTGACGGGTGTTCCCTCGGACGAGGTGATCGCGGCCGCCGTAGCCGAGCTCTACCGGCTCAATGTGGTGAGCGGAGATGCCTACGTGCGCATCACGCTTACCGGAGGGATATTCGACGGGAACAGGACCCTGCAGAGGCCCGGCCCCCCGCATGTCTACATAGTGGTCAAACCCTTCGAGGGTTACCCGCAGGAATGGTACGAGCGCGGCATGAGGGTGGTCGTATCCGGCATCCGCAGGAGCGAGGGCTCTCCCCTCTCCCGCATCAAGAGCAACAATTATCTCGCCAACCTCATGGCCAAGCAGGAGGCGAGGGACCGGGGGGGCGACGATGCGGTGCTGCTCAATTCCAGCGGTTACCTTACGGAGGGGACCTCCTCCAACCTCTTCCTGGTGTGGCGGGGCAAGGTAGCCACCCCTGGCGTGGAATGCGGGCTGCTGCCCGGCGTCACCCGCGAGGCGGTCCTGGAGTTATGCGAGGAATACGGGATCGCCTGCGAAACGGGCCTGTTAGCCCTGGATGAACTGCTGCAGGCGGACGAGGCCTTCTTCACCGTGAGCACCGGCGAGATAGTACCCATCGCCGAGGTAGAGGGCACATCCATCGGGTTCAAGTGCCCCGGCCCTATAACCGTGCGTCTCGCGGACGCCTACAAGCAGCTGGTCAAGAAGGAGCTTGCTTTCTGACCGCATCGGGGCTTAGGGCAGCCGGCGTGGATGAGTTCCCATCATCGCTCCTGGAAAGGGCGTGGAGCCTCCTCCCGGTGAATCTCCTGTAGGCCCATTCCGCCAGGAAAGCGGCGGCCAGCAGGGCGAACATGGCGATGAAAGAGGGTTTTGACTCCCGGAACATATCCACGGACAGGAGCACGAACATCCCCAGGCATAGCGCCACCGCCACCGCGACCATGGCGCGGTTCGCTCCCGTCTTGCCGGCGATGCGCAAGTGGCCTATGTTCACGACGCCGTAGATGAGCAGGAAGGCTCCGCTTCCCATCATGGCGATGCCGCTCAGGTCGAAAAGCAGGACGAAAGCCACCACGAGACCCGCCGTTATGAACAGCCCGTCCGTACTCCCCTTCCAGGCCGTGCGGTCGAAGACCTTTGGTAATTCGCCGCGCTTCGCGATGATGTAGCTGGCGTTCGCCCCCCCGAAGAGCGTCGCGTTTATGGCGGAGGCCGTGGAGAAGAGGGCCGCTATGGCGATCAATTTGAAACCGAAATTGCCGAGAAACGGTTTCGCGGCCTCCGCCAGCGCGTAATCGCGGCTGGCCGCGATCTGGGTTGTGGTGAGGTTTCCGGAAACGGTGATCGAGACGGCCAGGTAGATCAACACCACCAGGAACAGGCTGGTGTACAAAGCCCTCGGCAGCATCTTTTCGGGGTCCTTCATATCGCCGGCGGTATTGGTCACCAGGCCGAAACCCTCGTAGCCGATGAAGAGTACTCCCGTTCCCGCGAGTATGCCGCCTATCCCCGGCCAGCCGGAGGGCGAGAGGTTCTGCCCCTTCACGAAAAAGAGGCCCACTCCGGCGAAAAGTACCAGGATGGCGATCTTTATTGCGACGATGACTGTCTCCGACCGTCCCACATACTGGGCTCCCAGAAAATTCACCAGGGTGAACAGCAGGACGACCGCGACGGCTACGCCCCGCAGGAAAAGGGTCGAGGGGTTGGCGGTGAAAAAGGTCGCGAAGTAGCTGGAGAACCCCATGGCATAGAGGGCTATGGCGATGACGTATCCTATCCACAGATAGATATTGATGCCTCCGCTCAAGACGTTATCGCCGAATCCCCGCACGAGGAACTCCACGGCTCCTCCCGCGGAAGGATATTTCACCCCCAGCTTAGAGTATGAATAAGTCGAGAAAAGGGTGATGATGCCTCCGATAGCAAAGGAGAGCCAGAGGGCGTTCTTGGCCGACTCGGCCGCCACTCCGAGCACCGAGAAGACGCCCGCGCCCACCATGCCGCCTATCCCTATCGCCACCGCCGCGGCAAGGGATATCTTGCCCTTGGGCTGCGATCCGCCTTTACTCGAAGAAGTATCACCCATATGTCCATCACCCCGCTTCAATTCTATCCTATGCTGAGAGGGCTGCGAAGATAGCCTTGCCCTTGTCCAGGGTCTCCTGGAACTCGTCCGCGGGATCGGAATCTGCCACGATACCCCCGCCCACCTGGAAGTAGGCGGTGTCGCCCTTGACGATGATGGTGCGGATGGCGATGTTCAGGTCGTACTTGCCATTATATCCCAGGTAGCCGATGCTTCCCGTATACACGCTGCGCGCGGTAGGCTCGAGTTCGTCGATTATCTCCATGGAGCGGATCTTGGGCGCGCCGGTGATGGAGCCGCCCGGGAAGCCGGCACGCAGGAGATCCACCACGTCTTTGTCCGGGTGGAGATCCCCCACTACGGTGGACACCAGGTGGTGCACGGTGGCGTAGTGCTCGATGACCGCGTGCTCCTCCACCTCCACGCTGCCGTATTCGCATACCCTGCCCAGGTCGTTACGCTCCAGGTCCACGATCATGGAGAGCTCGGCGCGGTCCTTGGCGCTGGCCAGCAGCTCCTCCGCCAGGTGCTGGTCCTCGTCCGGGTCGTCGGAGCGTCGGCGGGTGCCCTTGATGGGGCGGGTCTCCACCTTTCTCCCCTCCCCCTTGAGGAAACGCTCCGGTGAGGACGAACAGACCTGGCCGTCGACGATATTGAAGTATGCCGCGAACGGGGCCGCGTTGAGGCGGCGCAGCCTGCGGTAGAGCATCCAGGGATGCTCGTGCAGGGGCGCCTGGAAACGCTGGGAGAGATTTGCCTGGTAGATGTCCCCGGCGTAGATATACTCCTTGACCTTGCGCACCGCCTCCATGTACTCGTCGCGAGTGAAGTTGGAGACGAAACGCGTCTCGCCGGCTCCGTCCGGGGAGGGGTAATCGGGCGGCGCGGCCTCCAGTTCCCGCCGGGCCTCCTCCAGCACCACGCCGGGATCCTCGGGATGCACGGCCGCCAGCCACGTCTTCTCTCCGCGGTAATCGTGCGCCAGAACGCGGTCGTAGAAGGCGAAACAGAGCTCGGGAAGTCCCAGCTCGTCCACGGCGGCGCCGGGCAGCTTCTCGATATAGCGCCCCAACTCGTAGGCGAGATAGCCCATGCCACCGCCGAGAAAGGGCGGCAATCCCCCGGCGCCGTCGACGATATAGTACTCGTGCAGGGCCGAGCGCAGGGCATCGAATGGGTTCTCCTCCGTATAGCGCATCCCGCCGTCCCTCCTCCACCAGCTGCAGCGCGATCCCCGCGTGGTCAGCACCAGGTGCGGGTCGAAGCCGATGAAGGAGTAGCGTCCCAGCCGCTGCATGGCCAGGCTGGAGTCCAGGAAACAGGAATAGGGCTTCGCCGCCAGGGAGTGGAACATGGCCTCGATGGCCGGTGCTTCCGCCAGCTCGACCGCCTCCAGGCGCAGCCGGGTGCCCTCCATGCGCCGCGAGGTCGTCATGAACACACCTCCAGGAAATTGGCGAGCAACCTCAGCCCTTCGGGCGTCATGAAGGACTCGGGGTGGAACTGGATGCCCTCCACCGGGTATTCGCGGTGGCGCACGCCCATGATCATGCCGTCTTCCGTATGGGCGCTCGCCTCCAGGCAGGAGGGGAACCCTTCCTCCAGGATGGCCAGGGAATGATAGCGGGCCGCCTCCATGGGGCTGGGGAGTCCGGCGAAGACGCCACGGCGGTCGTGATACACCTGGGAGGTCTTGCCGTGCATGACGTAGGGCGCCCGGTCCACCCTGCCTCCGTAGACCTCGCCGATGCACTGGTGCCCCAGGCATACCCCCAGGACAGGAACGCGGGGGCCGAACTCGGCGATGATCTTTTTGGAGAGGCCGGCATCGCGGGGAGCCTTGGGCCCGGGCGAGATGACGATCCCCGCCGGCCGCAATTCCTCCACCTCTTCCAGGCGGGTGTGGTCGTTGCGGAAGACCACCAGGTCCGCTCCCAGCCTGCCCAGGAATTGCACCAGGTTGTAGGTGAAGGAGTCGTAGTTGTCTATCATCAGTATCCTGCCGCCCGCCACCTCATCACCTCTTTCGAGAGAAATGCCCGAGATACCGGCCCACATTCCTCGGTCAAGAGCCAAAATAAAAACCCAGCCGTCCCTCCGGCTGGGTGCCGACCTGGCTGGTGCCGCAAGTCGCCTGACATACCGGTCGAGGGGATTATAGCATCTCCCACTACCTTAGACCAACGCTTCGATCTGTTCCCCGTAGGGTGTGGGTTAGCGTCTTGCGTCTCGAGCTGAAAGCGAGAGATGTCGAAACCTGACCCCATTCCCCATTACCTCCCACCCACGCCGCCTTAGGTTATTATAGGAGAAGGTAGAGGTCCGGCTCCGGCAGTGGATGGGAGGTTTCCAATATGTCCAGAAAAGCGATGGTCAGCATTGCCGTTCTCTGCATGCTCACAACGGCAACCCTGCTCGCTGCCGGGTGCGGCAGCAAGGCGACCACGACCGAGACCACCCTGGAGATTCCCCAGCTCGACAGCGGGCCCATCAGCGGTATCCTGGAGGAAGGCGTGTGGACCTACAAGGGCATCCCCTTCGCCGCCCCGCCCACCGGCGAGCTGCGCTGGAAGGAACCACAGCCGGTGGAGCCGTGGGAAGAGGTGCTCGCCTGCGACTCGTACGGGCCGGCCTGCCCGCAGCCCAAGGACGACTGGACGGGTATGATGGACGTCGGCTACACCGACGAGGACTGTCTCTACCTCAACGTCTGGACCCCCGCGGAGAGCCCGGACGAGGAGCTGCCGGTGATGGTGTGGATCCACGGCGGGGCCTTCCGCAGCGGCGCGGGCTCCCTGCCCGTATACGACGGCCACAACCTGGCGGAGAAGGGCGTGGTCGTGGTGACCATCAACTACCGCCTGGGCGCGTTGGGGCTCATGGCCCATCCCCTGCTCTCGCAGGAATCGCCCGAGGGCGTCTCCGGCAACTACGGCCTCTTCGACCAGGTAGCGGCGCTGGAGTGGGTGCAGGATAACATAGACGTCTTCGGGGGCGATGCGGACACCGTCACCGTCTTCGGCGAATCGGCGGGCGGCATGAGCATCCTCGATCTCATGGTCAGTCCCCTGGCCGACGGCCTCTTCGATCGCGCCATCGTCGAGAGCGGCCCCATGCTGGACCTGGGGCTGCCCATCAACGAGATGCCCACCCTGGAGGAAGCCGAGAAGACCGGGGAGGAGATTTCCGAGGAACTCGGCTGCGACGAGGCGGAGGATGAGCTTGCCGCGCTGCGCGAAACGACACCGGACGAGCTGATGGCGGCTACTTCGGCCGGCAACCAGTTCTTCAGCCCCATAAATCTGAGCCCGAACATCGACGGCTACCTGCTCTCCGAGAACCCTTCGCAAGCCTTCGCGGACGGCGGGCAGCATGCCGTCCCCCTCCTCACCGGCATCAACGCCAACGAGGGCACCATATTCCTGCCGGACATCACCTTGAACCAGTACGGTCTCATGGGCGATTACCTCTACGGTGAAAACGCCGCTGAGGTGGAGACCCTCTATCCCGCGCAGAGCGAAGCCGAGGTCAAACCGTCCATGGACAGGCTCATCACCCAGATGGGTTTCGGCGCCTCGGCGCGCTTCACCGCGGATTGCATGGAAAAGGTGGGCGAGCCCGCCTACCTCTACCTCTTCACCCAGACCCTGAAAGATCCGCGCACCACGGCGCTTGGCTCTTTCCACGGCCTGGAGATCATGTACGTCTTCGGCAACCTGGACAAAGTCGGGGTGGAGGGGCTGGACGAGGAGGACTACGCCCTCTCCGAGGAGATGATGGAGTACTGGACCGGCTTCGCCAGCAGCGGCGACCCCAACAGCGGTGGGGCGTCCGTGCAGTGGCCCGCCTACACGGCGGACACCGCGGAGTACCTGGAGCTGGGGGCGACCATCACCCCCGCCGCCGACCTCTTCCAGCAGGCCTACGACCTGGTGATGAAGATAAACGGCCTCTAGGAACTGGTGGGTTGAGATGTACGTGAACCTGAGCCGCGACCTGCTGGGCATCGATCCCCGGGACGGCATCACCCACCAGACCTCCAGCTTCGGCAGGCGCGGCAGGGTGAGCCCCGGGGTGGCGGGAAAGTTCCAGGAGAAGTGCCTCGACCTCGCGCCCGGCGGGCCCTTCACCATGGCCGAGTTGGAGGGCCCAGGCGTGATCACCAGGATCTGGGTGACGGTGCCGCGCAAGATCAACCCCGGCGTGCTGCGCAACGTGGTCCTCAAGGCTTGGTTCGACGATGAGGAAGAACCATCGGTACAGACCCCCCTGGGGGACCTCTTCGGCACCACCTTCGCCCGCCCCAGGCAGTACGCCTCGGCCTACACGGCCATCACCTCAGGTGCCTACCTGTGCTTCTTCCCCATGCCCTTCCGGCGCAAGGCCGTTCTCACCCTGGAAAACCAGGGGAAGCTGCCCGCGAGGATGTTCTTCTACCAGGTGACCTGGCTCAAGCTCGGGCGGGACCTGCCCGATGATACGCCATATTTCCACTGCAGCTGGCACCGGGAGGGCTGCGCGCGCAAGGACCCCCCCTACACCGTGCTGGATACGGAAGGGCGCGGCTTCTACCTGGGATGCCACCTGGACATGCAGGGTAGGGGATGGCCGTGGCGCCTCAACCCGGCGCGCATATCCCTGCCCGAGGGGTATGGCATGGGGGTGCTGGAGGGCTGGGAGACGATGTGGATCGACGATGCCGCCGAACCCAACGTGCACGGCACCGGGGGCGAGGACTACTTCAACGGCGCCTGGTACTTCACCCGCGTGCCCTCCACCTGGCTCACCCACGGGGTGACCCAGCGGCGCTACGACACGCGCCGCGTCTCCTGCTACCGCTTCCACGTGGAGATGCCCGTGTTCTTCAGCGAGCGCATCCGGGTGACCATCGACCACGGGCTGGACAACCTGCTCCCCGCCGATATCGACGGCACCACCTACTGGTACCAGGAGGAACCGCACACGCCCTACCGCCCCCTGCCTCCCGCGAAGGAACGGCGCCCGGTTCCTACCGCAGCCAACCGTATGATCATGGCCGCCCCCCTCGCCGCCACCGCCACGACCTGGGGTATTATCCGGACGGCAAGGAGCAGTCGCTAGTCTATACCGTCAGGGGGTAGCGGCCGTATGCGTGAGCCGCCTCCATCATCCAGCGCAGCCGCTCCACCGATACGGTGCCGTGGCTGTGGTTGGGGGCCAGGATGTAACCTCCCCCGGCTCCGGCGTCGTGGATGGCCTGCCTGACCGACTCGCGGACCTCCTCCCTGCTGCCGTCGACCAGGACATGGGAGACGTCGATGTTCCCCACCAGGGCCATGCGCCCTCCGACCATCTCCTTCACCTCCGCCAGCTCCATGCCGGCGGTGGGCTCCAGGGGATGCACGCCGTCGAAGCCGCAGTCGGCGAACCAGTCCAGCAGCTTGTAGGTGTTGCCGCAGGAGTGGATGATGATCTTCATGCCCTGGGTGTGCGCGGTCTCGGTGACCCGCCGCAGGGATTCCCCGAAGAGTTCTTCGAACATGCGCGGGCTGAACATGGGCCCGGAGCGGTAGGACATGTCGTCGCCGTAACAGTAACCGGGGATCCCCGCATCCGCCACGGCCTCGATGAACACACAGCAGAGATCGGTATAGAAGCGGATGAGGCGGCGCACGAAATCCTTCTCCCTGCGCGCGGCGACTGCGAAACGCTCGAAGCCCAGCGGCTGCCAGGTATTCTCGAAGATACCCGAGCCCACGGCGGTGAATATGAAAAGGTCACCTCCGAAATCCCTCTCCAGCCGCTTCATGAAACGGTTGGCCCGTTCCGGCAGTCGCAGCAAGTCCCTCTTGTCCCACGCATCCCAGTCGGCGGGGCTTGCTATCAGCCCGCCGCCGTACATGGGGGTGCTGAGGTTGCCGTGGCCGTCGGGCACCAGGTCCCAGCGGCGGCCGATGTAATCGTCCGCCTCCTTCGCGCCGCGCAGGCGCCACATGGGGGCGTAGATGACCCAGGCGGCATCGCTCCCCAGCTTCACCGACGCGGCGGTGCGGTCGTAGGTGAATCGCTCGACCTCGTTCTCCATCACCCGCAGCCGGTTGAGCAGGGGGGAGAAGCGGCCTATGGCGCGGGAGGTATACGGGTTTTCGAAAAGCCAGGCCATGGGCATGTGTTTCTTGCCCAGTATCTCGTATACGGCGCCGTATTCCGAAACCAGGTCCATAGTGGGGACCCGGTCGGGCTCCCTTCCCTCCAGCGCGGCGATCACCCGGTCATGCACGGCGGACAAGTGGCACCCCCCTTTCAACATTGTTCTTCTGCAAGAAGTGTGGGCAAAGGATGACGAGATTGGTCATATCAAGCCTCCAGGCCTGGCTTGATCCACACATCAGGCGATACCCTCGTGCAGGATGCCATGGCGGTCGTAGACGCGATATCCGATCCCCAGCCTGGCGGCCAGCTCCACCAGGTGTGGAGTGTAATCCCCGTAGACGAACCCCAGGTGGTTGCAGGGCCAGAGCCTGATCAGCTCCTCGCCGGATATGGGAGTCCTGCCCCGGATGATCGGCCAGGAGACGTTGTAGCGCTCGTGCTCCTCCGGGCCTACGTCTATGGTGTTCAGCACGGTACCGGCCACGTAGTACCTGAGATTCTCCCGCGCCACCCTGGCCACGGTCATCACCTGGCCTCCCCCCGTCCTGCCCCTTACCGCCGCACCTCCCGCATGGTAGAAGACCTCCTGCCCGATGAACTCGGTATGCGATAACTTCTCCTCCACCGTATCCCCCTCGAGGCCGAAGAAGGACGGCGGGTGCTGCCCGCAGTTGACGATGGCCAGGACGTCGCCCTCAACGTCGCGGAAGTCGCCGAAGCCCGCGCTCTTCCCCTTGCTCACAAGCGAGAGCATGAGTTGGGTCAGGGACGAGTCCATGTCGTTCTCACAGGCGCAGGGGATTGCCGCTTTCGCCTTCCCCTCGGGGCCGAAATCGTTGCAGAGGAAGGCGGTGGCGAGGCACATGGTGCACTCGGAGGCGGAGAGCTCGTCCTGGCACTTGATTCCCGCGAAGGTGCCGTCGTATTCCGCGAGCAGGTCGCAGGCCGCGTAGTAATAGCTCAACTGATAGATGAGCTTGTTCAGATGCTTGAACTTGTCGCGTGAGTAATCCAGCCGGCAGCGCCCTTTCAGGTTTTCGATGCCCGCGCTCACACGCTCGTCCATGATCGCTGAGGGTTCGCTCTCGCCTGCTTTACCGCTCCAGCTCACGCAGCGCAGGGCTCGTTTGGTCAGCTCGGACTGGTCCAGCGCCTCGTAGCTGATGCCGAAGAGCTTCGCCCAGGCGTCCACGTCGGCGGTGGTCGTGCACATCTTCAATGACATGCCCCCGAAGGCTACGTACTTCTGGCGGTGCAGCTCATCCTGCACCTCCGCCGCGCGCCCCGCCGCCTCGCGCCTGCTGTCGTAAAAGGCGAGGATGTTGCGCACCCTCTCTCGCACCGCCTCGTCGGAGTCTATCCTCCCATACACGAGATGGTAGGGAATGCCGATTCGCTTCAGCGCTCCGGCTACCGCCATGCCGGCTACCAGGCCCGGCACCTGCGTGTCCTGGTAGGCGAAGATGAGCACCCGCGGGGAGAGGGAGGGATCGCTCCCGCGCTTGAGTTGTGCGAAGTACTGCGCGGCGTCGCGGGAGTCGTAGGGGAAGGTCCAGGAGCCCTGGTTGAGGACGAGCACATCCGCTCCCGCGTCCACGATATGCTCGATGTGTTCCCTCACCAGCGCAGTATTCCAGGCTATGCTGTCCATCCTGCCATGTCCCTCGCCTCCCCGTACCACCATGTAGCCCTCGCCGCGCAGGAAGCCTGTGAGGAGGCCTTCGTGCTCTATCATCAGGTCGATGTTCTCCTCCCTCACCCATGCCCTGAAATCGTTGGGAGAGAAGATGCCGATCACGCCTTTGCCGCCGTCCATCACGCCTCCTCGCTATCCCAGGATGCCCTTGATCTCCCGCTGATAATCGTACATCCTCTTGAACACCTCGTATTTCCTCCGGTAGAGATCGTACCTCTCCGGCTGCGGTGTGATCCTTCTTCCCATGCGCGTCATGTTGGCCATGGCCGCGATGACGGTGGGATACCGTGCCGCGGCCGCGGCCGCGTTTACGGCGCCGCCCAGGAGCATATTCTCCGTCTCCTGCGTGAGATATACCGGCCGTTCCAGCACGTTCGCGTGTTCCTGCAGCAGGAGCTCGTTGCGGATGTGGCCCCCGGTGGCCACCACATATTCTATGCGATAGCCGTGCCTCTCCATCTCCTCGATGATATGGCGGGTTCCGAAGGCCAGGGCCTGCACGGTGCTCAGGTAGAGCTTCGCATATGACGGGATGTCGTCCTCCAGCCCGAGGCCGTCGATCATCCCCCACGCATCGGGATCGGCCCGGGGCGACCTGTTGCCGTAGAAATAAGGCAGTACGTTCAGGTTCTTGTTGAACCAGAAGTCCGCCTCGCGCAGCCGCGCGACCTCGCGGTTGAGGATGGCGAAGATCGCTTCACCGCTTTCCTCCGTGAGCTCGCGATAGATGCTCCTCTCCCGCAAAATGTGGTCGAGCAGCGACCCGGTGGCGTTCTGCCCCCCTTCGTTCAACCACAATCCCGGCACCATGGCGCCGAAGTAGGGACCCCAGACGCCATCGATGAACACGGGCTCGGCGGAGAGTGCCATATGGCAGTTGGACGTACCCATGATGATCACCAGGGTCCGGGTCAGAACATCCCGCCATTCATCTTCCCTGGCGGGGTCGAGGGCCGCTCCGGCGCTGCCTATCCCTCCGCTGTGGGCATCGATGAGCGGGGCGGCGACGATGCAGGCGGGGTCCAGTCCGAGCTTCGCCGCGAAATCAGGGCATACCGCGCCCACCGCTTCCCCCACCTGCCTGATGGCGTACCCGGACAGGTGTTTTGCATAGAGGTCCTTCAGGCCGGCCGCCGTGAAGAATCCTTCATCCCAACCCCCGGCGCCCTCATGCGCCAGGTAGCCCCATTTGCACACCATGGTGCAGATGCTGCGCGCCCGCGAGCCCGTAGCCATGTAGGCGAGGAAATCCGCGAGGTCGAAAGCCTCGCCCATCTCCGCGTAGGTTCCCCCCATGCGTTCTTTCAACCACAGCAGCTTGGGGAGCTCGTGTTCCGGGCTCACCGCCCCACCGAGGTAACGTACGGGCTCCCCCCGGGTGGAGGTGATGGATGCAGCCTCTTGGGCGGCGCGGTGGTCCATCCACATGATGACGTTGCGCTCGGGGTCCCCGCTGGAGGAGACGGAGAGCGGCCTGCCTTCCCCGTCCAACAACACCAGGGAGCAGGTGGCGTCGAAAGACAGGCCCGCCACCCTGCCGCGGTCACCCGCTTCCAGTACCTCGTCGCATGCCTCCAGCACCTTGTCCCATATCTCCGTGGAGGACTGTTCGTAACGGCCGCCCTGGGGATTCAGCACCGAGATCTCGCGGGCGGCGCTCGCGATCCTCTCTCCGCGGCCGTCGAAAAGACCGGCGCGCAGGCTGTACGACCCGACATCCACTGCCAGGTAGAGAAAGTCATCCCCGGAAGCTGCACGAGATCCTATGGCAATCACCTTGCAATGCCGTTCTGGCCCCTGTTCCCGCCTATATTAACATACGGCTTCGGGGCGGGCTGGAGTCAGAACCCGAGGCTCTCGCCGACCAGGAACACCTTGAAATCGGTCATCATGGGCCGCTGCCTGATGATGGTGGTGATACGGCATATGCTGGAGGGCCTGGTGCAGTCGTAGCACCTGCCCTTCTCCACGCATGGGCTCTGATCCATACCGGGTACGGCCATGGCGTAGCGGATGGCGTTGGCAGGCGCGGCCACTTCCTTGATGCGCTCGAAGGCCGCGTCCAGGTCGGCCACGAGCTTGTTGTATCCGGCGACGATGATCACCGTGCCGGGACCGAAGGAGATGCCCGCTACGCGGTTGCCCATGCCGTCGATGTTCATCACGTCGCCGCGCATGGTTATGGCGTTGGCGCTGCAGATGTAGAAGGGGCAGAGCAGCGCTTCCTTGCGCACGCGCGTGGCCTCCTCGAAGTCCATTCCCGCCTCGTGAGCTAAAACCCGGTTTCCCCGCTCCCGCAGGGCGTCGAGCAGCCCGATCTGGCGTGTAGTCCACGACCCCCCACACCCCACCGGCGCGTCGCCCGGGATGGTATTCAGCACCGCCCGCACCGTATCCTCGCGGCCCGGGAAGAAACGCGCGTCGAACTCCCTCTTCTGCAGGGCGTTTACGGCCGTGGCGCAGCGGGCGCGTACATACTCCTCCCATACCTCGCCCATCTCTGAATAGCTCATGCCTCCTCCTTTCGGACGGGCCATGTGATCAGATGAGAGGCGGTCGACCTCCCCTCATGGCTTGACTGTCAACTTGCGTGGCCTTAAGCCGATAAGAGATGTATAATCCAAACGCACCGGGCTGGCAAGCTCGAGAGCTACGACGGGAGAGAGAATTGAACCGGCGCGAGATCCTGATGGCCGCCCTGGCCGGCGAGTCAACCCCCCGCTTTCCGGTTATAGGTCCCGGCGGGCTGATAAACGTTATCACCCGTACCGTCCTCGACCGCTTCGGGATCCCCCTGCCCGCGGCGCATTACAGCGGGGTGATGATGGCTGAACTGGCGGCGGCGACCTACGATATGGCCGGTTTCGACAACGTCGGCGTACCGTTGTGCCTCACCGTGGAGGCGGAGGTGCTGGGGGCGAGGGTGGAGATCGGTGACAGCACGGCTCTGCCGCGCATCGTAGCCTTCCCGGAGATCTCCATGGAGGATATCATCGCCAATGCCCTGCCCGGCTTGCTGCAACACGGGCGGGTGCCCCAGGTGCTGCGGTCCGTTGAGCTGCTGCGCGACATGCGCCCGGGTATCCCTATCATCGGCAACATCGCGGGGCCGGCAACCCTGTCGGCATCCCTCATCCGCCCCTCGGCCATGATCGAGCTGGTGAAAAAGGACCCGGGCTTCCTGAACCGGCTTCTGGAGGGCATAGTATCCTTCCTGTGCGCCTACGCTGAAGCCATGGTGGAGAACGGGGCGGATATCATCATGATCCACGAACCCGCTGCCCGTTCGGGTTCATACATGGGATTCGACCTCTTCCACAACGTCCTGCCGTACTTCAATGAACTCAGCCGCTACGCCCACCTCGGCGGGGCCAGGGTTATCCTGCACGTCTGCGGCGGCCGCATGGAGCAGGTAAGGATGTGCCGGGAGACCGACGTCGACGCCTACTCCTTCGAGGCGGAGGTGGACCCGGGGGAGGCATCCGCCATCCTGCACAAGCCCATCGTCGGGACCGTACCCTCCTCCCTGGTGCATTACTTCCCGCCGGAGATGGTCCTCGAGGAGACCCTTATGGCGGTGAGGAACGGAGCTGCCATTATGGCTCCCCCCTGCGGGCTGGGCCTGGATACCCCCTTCCAGAACCTGCGCATCATGAAGGAAGCCTCCCACCGCTTCAGCTAGGAATCCGGGGTTCAAGACCCCCCGTAGATCCCCCGCCATTACAGGCGTGCGGTGATCTCCTCCCCGCCCAGGCGGCGCAGGCGCACCGCGCCGTCGATGACCAGGTAGGTCATGGCGGTCTCGCCGCCGGAACCCTCCACCCAGCAACCGCTGTTGGCCATGAGCACCCGGCGCTCGCCTGTCATGATGTGGGAGAACCCCGCGCGATGGGTGTGACCGAAGACGAACAGGTCGGGTATGTGGCCGGGGAGCAAGTCGCGCAGCAGTTCCTCGGCCTCTCCCGTGTTCTGCTCCACACTGGTGAGACGGCGCGGGCTGCCCCCGGATTTCGACTGAAAGCGCAGCAGGCGGGCGAAGAACCTGAGCAGGCCGTAGAAACGGTATTCCCAGGCACGCAGTTCGGGGACGTGGGCCGTATGCGTCAACAGCTCGAAGAAGGGCTTGTTCAAGCGATCGAGATCGGAGAGGGCGACGCCCCGCGACCTCCCCAGGACCCATCGCGCCAGCCATGAGGTCTTGGCCCACCAGAACGAGCGGCTGAAGAAATCGAGGTGGTGTCCGTGCATGAGCAGAACCGTCCTGCCGCCTACTTCGATGGTAAGGAAAGGGTAGCGCATCCACAGGGGAAGGTCCCTCACCAGGCACACCCTCTCCAGCGTTGCCTGCCCCGGCGCGATGGGGATGGACACATTTTCCACATCCTCCCATCCCATCTCCCGGCGCAGGCGCCTCTCCTCGCATGCCGCCCAGAGATGATAATCGTGGTTGCCGGTGATGAGCAGGCATTCCCGGGGAACCCCCCACGCGGCCAAGGCGCTGAAGAAAGGCGTGCCCGCCCTGGCCGCCGCGGTGAAGCCCGCGCTCCACATGTCCCACACGTCCCCGAGCAGGACCAGCATGTCGATATCCCCCAGTGCGCTCAACTCGGTGAAGAGCTTCTCCACCAGTTCATCTCGGACCAGCAGTGCGCTCTGGTCGCCGAAATGCAGGTCGCTGAGGACCACGATCCTGCGCAGGCTTCCACCGCCCATTACTATCCTCCTTACCCCGCATGCGCCTCTCATCGATGGCGAGAATAGGATAGCAGGTTTAATGCGGCACCGCAGGATGACGCGTTGCTTTTCCTGTTCTCCGTAACCCTCTTGAGATATAATTTCGGATAATCGATGATTGCCCGGATAGAATGATGGACGTCGCAAAGGATGGAGTCGCCCGCATGGAAAACGCCAAGGGAGCGCTCGACCTCATCGGCCGTACCCCGGTGGTGCGATTGAACAAAGTGACCCCCAAGAATCCCCACGTCGAGGTCTTCGCAAAGATGGAGGGGTACAACCCCTGTTCCTCCGTTAAGGACCGCATCGCCAGGTACATGATCGAAGGCGCGGAGGAAAGGGGCGATCTGACCAGCGCCAAGACGATAGTGGAAGCCTCCAGCGGCAATACCGGCATCGGGCTGGCCATGGTGGCCGCCCACAAGGGGTACAGGTTGAAGATCATCATGCCCGAGTCCATGAGCGTGGAGAGGCGGCGCGTCATGCAAGCCTTCGGGGCGGAGGTCGTCCTCACCCCCGCCGCGGAGGGGATGAACGGAGCCATCGCCCTGGCCCACGAGCTGGAGAATGATCCCCGATACTACCACACCAACCAGTACGCCAATCCCGACAACGTGAGGGCCCATTACGAAGGGACCGGGGTGGAGATCCTGGAGCAGGTAGAGGGCATCGATGCCCTGGTGGCCGGTATCGGTACGGGAGGTACCGTCATGGGAGTAGGCAGGCGGCTGCGTGAGACCTATCCCGACCTGCGCATCGTGGGCGTGGAGCCCTATCCCAACTCGCTCATACAGGGGCTGCGCAACCTGCAGGAATTCATGCCCCCCATCCTCGACATATCCTTCCTGGACGAGAAGCTGAACGTCGAGGACGGTTGCGCTTTCAATACCGTACGTGTGCTCGCCAATATCGAGGGGCTCTTCGTGGGCATATCCTCCGGCGCAGCCGTACATGCCGCGCTCCAGGTAGCGGACGAGATGGAGAGCGGCAGGATAGTGGTCATACTCCCTGACCGCGGCGACCGTTACCTCAGCACCGACTGTTTCACCTGCTCCAACCTGGAATGCGTCTACCGGGACTTTCTCCAATCCCTGCAGACCGGGCAGAAAAAATAGCCAGTCTAGCCTCGAGCAAACCACTCGTGCGTATTCAACCAAGGTATAGACGATACCGGCTCGGGCGTAGCCTGTATTGAAACACCTGCCCGGGAACCGGGGGTCGGTCCGAAGCGACATTGGCGAGCAGTATACCCGCAAGAAGGGATGCGCTCCGGATATGCCGCACTGCGAGTGAGG
>QZKE01000039.1 GCA_003598015.1 Actinomycetota bacterium
CCTGGGTGGTAAGTAATAGGTAATGGGGTCAGGTCTTGTCATCTCTCGCTTTCAGCTCGAGACGCAACACCTGACCCACACCCAACGGGGAAAAGGACGGACGGGCGCGAGCAGACGGGCTGCCCGGGCTGGAAACCTACTCCCCCTTGACCGGGATCTCGTCCAGGGCCTGGGGGTTTTCCACCGAAGCCAGGTCCCCCAACTCCTCGCCCAGGTACTTGGCCTTGATCAGGCGGCGCACGATCTTGGCCGAGCGGGTCTTGGGAAGGGCGTTGACGAAATGTACCTCGTCCGGACGCCCGACCTTGCCCAGTATCTCGGCCACCTTGTCCTTGATGGACTCATTCAGTTCATCGGTGGGATCGAACTCGTTGCGCAACACCACGAAGCAGACCACCGCTTCGCCCTTGATATCGTGATGCACCCCGATGACCGCCGCCTCCGATACCGCCTCGTGCTCGATGAGGGCCGCCTCGATCTCCGCCGGGCCGGTGCGGCGGCCGGATACCTTGATGGTGTCGTCCGAGCGGCCATGCAGAAACCAGAAGCCGTCCTCGTCGACGGAGGCCCAGTCCCCGTGGTACCAGACGTCCGGCCAGCGCGACCAGTAGGTCTCGATGTAGCGTTCGGGGTCTTTCCAGAAGCCGCGGGTCATGGAGGGAGCGGGCTTGATCGCCACCAGGTGGCCTTTCTCCCCACGCACCGGCTTGCCGTCGTCGTCGTATACGTCTATGGCCATGCCCAGCCCGGGGCCGCGCAGGGTGATGGGCTTGAGGTCGGTTATGGGCAGCGGCGAGAGGAAGCAGCCCACAATCTCCGTGCCCCCACTGATGTTGATTATGGGGAGCTTCTTCTTCCCCACCTTCTCGAAGAACCACATCCACGATTCGGGATCCCAGGGCTCTCCCGTGGAGCCGAGGAGGCGCAGGCTGGAGATGTCGTGCTTGTCGATCCAGCTCTCCCCGAAACGCATGAGCATGCGGATGGCGGTAGGGGATATGCCGAAGGTATTGATCGCGTGCCTGTCCACCAGTTCCCACAGGCGGTCCGGTTCGGGGTAGTCGGGAACGCCCTCGAAGATGACGAAGGTGCCCCCGAAATTCATGACCCCGATGATCATCCAGGGTCCCATCATCCAGCCGATATCCGTCAGCCAGAAGAAGACGTCGTCTTCCTTGACGTCGAAGTAATAGCCGAGCTCCTTGCATATCTGGGCCAGGCAGCCCCCGTGCGTATGCACCGCTCCCTTGGGTTTGCCCGTGGTCCCGGAGGTGTAGATCATGATGGCGTAATCCTCGGAGTCCATCTCCTCCGTGGAGCAGTCCTCGGGGAGGCCCTGCACGAGCTGGTGCATCCATATATCGCGGGTGGCGTGCCAGGGTACATCCATGCCCGTCCTGCGATAGACCACCACGTGTTTGATGGAGGGCACCATGTCCACCGCCTCATCGGCGTTCTCCTTGATGGGGAATACCTTGCCCCTGCGCATGGAGCCGTCGGCGGTGATCAGCACCTTCGTCTCGGCGTCCCTCAAGCGTGCCGCCACTGGTGCCGGCCCGAAACCGGAGAAGATGGGGATGGCCAAGGCTCCTATCTTCAGGCAGGCCAGAAGGGAGAAAATAATCTGCGGGCTCATGGGCATGTAGATCCCCACCGTATCGCCCTTTTCGACCTTCAGGTTCTTGAGGGCGTTGGCCATCCTGCAGACCTCACGGTACACATCCTTATAGGTGTATCTGCGCACCGCCCCGTCATCGCCCTCCCAGATGAAAGCCAACTTGTCCCTGACCGGGGTGTCCATATGCTTGTCCAGGCAGTTGAGCACGATGTTGGTCTTTCCGCCCACATACCATTTGCACCACGGGATCCCTCCCGAGGAGTCGAGCACTTTCTCGTAGGGCTTATACCAGCGGATGTCGAGGTCCTCCATGATGGCGTCCCAGAACCATTCCAGCTCGCCTGTGCTCCTCTTCACCAGCTCCTCGTAGTCCTTGATAGCGTGCTTGCGCATGAACCTGGTGATGTTGGACTTCTCGATGTAGTCTCCGTAAGGTTTCCAGACCACCTCGCTCACTTTGCTCCCCCTTTCCATAGCGGACCAGACGAAAGACTGTCGCCCTGCTCTGATATGTGCTGTAGATTTGCCCCGATGTAGAGTGTATATCAGTTGAATATTATATCCCCTGCTAGGGTTTCATTTAACACTCCGTACGGCCAAATGACAAGTGCTCCTTAATGGTTTGCCACCCCTTTTGCTAAATGTTATCCTACTTATCGGCTTGCGCGATGATGACTGTGCGTCAAGATAAGGGAGGGAAGGGAGCATGTTCGAAGTCATAGCCGCTGGTGAAGGACCCCTCTTCATGGATCCCGACGCCGACAAGGCCCGGGAATACTTCCACGCCAAGAACAGAGCACTGGTGAGCAAGGTCATGACCGTCAGCGAAGCGGTCGGAAAGTTCGTCCACGATGGTGAATACCTCGCCATCGGAGGATTCGGGGCGAACCGTATTCCTACCGCCGTATGCCATGAGATAGTACGGCAGCGCAAGAGGAATATGGCCTTCGCCGGTCACACCTCCACCCATGATTTCCAGATACTCGCCGCGGGAGAGGTCTTTGACCGCTGTGATATCGCCTACATCATCGGGCTGGAGGCTCGCGGCCTCTCCCCCAACGCCCGCCGCTACATGGAGAGCGGAAAGGTGCAGTCCTGCGAGTGGACCAACTACGCCATGGCCTGCCGCCTCAAAGCGGCCGCGGCGGGCGTATCCTTCATACCGGCCCGTAACATCCTGGGCACGGACACCTTCAAACACAGTGCGGCCAAGGTTATCAAGTGCCCGTTTACCGACGAGAAGTACGTCATCTATCCGGCCCTCTGGCCCGATGTATCCGCCATCCACGTACATGAATCCGACGTCTACGGAAACTGCCGTATAAAGGGTATCTCCATCGCTGACCTGGAGCTGGCCAGGGCTTCGAAGCGGCTTATCATTACCACGGAGAGGCTTATCTCCAATGACGAGATACGCTCCAACCCCACCGCCACCGTCATCCCCTATTACCTGGTGGACGCGGTATGCGAGGTTCCGTACGGTAGCTATCCCGGCAATATGCCCTATGAATATTTCTCTGATGAAGACCACCTGAGGCTGTGGCTGAACGTGGAGAAGGATCTGGATGAGTTCAAGGGGTTCCTGGACAAGTACATCTACCGCACCCGCGATTTCAGCCAGTACCTCGAGCTGTGCGGCGGCATCGAACGCATCAACCAGCTGCGCGCCATCGAAAACCTCATCGA
The DNA here is from genome assembly GCA_003598015.1 of Actinomycetota bacterium. Lineage (GTDB taxonomy): Bacteria > Actinomycetota > Geothermincolia > Geothermincolales > RBG-13-55-18 > SURF-21. Next base: position 3,305 of record QZKE01000039.1, read on the forward strand.
CCTGAACGGAAGGGGGTAGGCCATGAGCGACTACAACACCATGGAGATGATGATCTGCGCCGCAGCCCGCAACCTGGAGGACGGGGCAGCCGTGGCGGTAGGTACCGGCGCGCCCTGCGCCGCTTCCATGCTGGCCCAGAAGGCGCATTCCCCCAACCTGGTGATTATTTTCGAGGCCGGGGGCATAGCGCCCCTGCTTCCCACGATGCCTATCTCGGTCGGCGATTCACGCACCTACTATAAAGCGGTCATGGCCAGCGGCATGTGCGAGGTCATGGAGACCCTCGCCCGCGGCATGGTCGACTACTGCTTTCTGGGTGGCGCCCAGATCGACATGTACGGGAACATCAACTCCACTGTCATCGGCGACTGGGAGCATCCCAAGGTGCGTTTTCCAGGTTCCGGCGGTGCCAATGACTTCGGCTCCATGGCTTGGAAGATTATGGTTATTACGCCCCAGGACTCCCGACGCTTCGTCGAGAGAGTGAGCTTTATCACCACTCCGGGATACCTGGACGGGCCGGGGTCCCGGGAGGAGGCCGGACTGGCGTTGAACACCGGCCCGCACAAGGTGATCACCAATATGGCGGTGATGGGTTACGACCCTGATACCAAACGTATGCGGGTAGAGTCCATCCACAAGGGTTTCTCCTTCGACGACGTACAGGAGAACACCGGCTTCGAGCTCCTCAAAGTACCCGACGTGGTGGAGACGCCCGAGCCGACGGCGGAAGAATTGCGTCTCCTGCGCGAGGAGGTAGACCCCAACCGCTACATCATCGGAAGATGAACCACACCAAACAAAAGGGCGCGGCTACCGCGCCCTTTTGTTTTACATAGGTATCGTTTGATTGCATCGCGTAAGCGACAGCGCCGCCCGGAGGGCGGTGCGACGGTGTCCCAGTGCCTCCACATTTCCGAATGTGGAGGCCTGGCACGTGTACGTTCGTTTGCAGAAAATCGATGGTTGAAATGTGACCGGATACAAAAAAGGGCGCGGTTTCCCGCGCCCTTTTTTACGTGGGGCTACTCTTTCTCTCCGTTTCCAAGGACGATGAGGGAGTCGACTACGACTGGTTCGGAACCCTGGATGATCACCGGGTTCATGTCAATCTCCTTCACCGCACCGAAATCCATACCGATATCTCCAATGGCGATGAGGATATCTGCCAGCAGGTCGCGGTTTACCGGCTCCTTGCCGCGGAAAGGTCCCAGGATCGCCTTGCTCTTGATCTCATCCATCATCTGCAGTGCATCGTACTTCTCTATGGGCGCTACCCGGAAGGAGGTGTCTTTGAGGACCTCGGTGAAGATGCCCCCCAGGCCGAACATGACGCAGGGGCCGAACTGCGGGTCCCTGACCAGGCCGACCACCAGCTCACGCTCGCCCTTGATCATCTCCTGCACCAGGATGCCATCGTAGGTATCGTTACCCAGATTCTCGACGATCGTCTTGTACGCCGTCCTCACCTCGTCCGGGCCGTCCAGGCCCACCTGGACCAGATTGCGCTCGGTCTTATGGGCGATTTCCGGTCCGTTGGCCTTGAGGACGACGGGGAAGCCGATCTTCTCCGCGGCGGCTATGGCTTCGTCCTCGCCTACCACGAGCTCCTCCCTGGTCACCGGGATCTTATGCTCGCTCAGGAACCGCTTGGCCTCGTATTCCGAGAGCGCTTTCTGCCCCCTGGCCACGGCTTCATCGATTATGCCCATAACATCCTCCGTTTATGCTTCTCCTCGACCCTCGGTTACGTCATGAAATATTATCCTAAAAGTCTCAACTGTGGCAAATATCCGTGTACGCCTGTCGTGTTGCTCAGATACTTGCGTACCGGGTCCTCGTATGAAAATGTGGAGGCTGCAAGAGGCGCCCCACCGAAGACGGCGCCGTCGCTTGCGCGTCGCGAACTACCGTAGCGTAGTGTTGTTATAGTGCGAATTGGGCGCTAGTCAGCCGGGTATCCCGAGGCGACGTGCCCGCCGGGAAGCGTCCCGCCGTAGAGAAAATACATCGGGCGCTCCACCACGATCTCTCCCTTTTCCGACAGCGATTCTCCCTTGAAGGCGATAACCCGGAAGGAGACGTCGTGGCCCGGCCCCACGTCCGCGTTGACGTTTCGGGTATAGCGGGAGTGCGCTGGTACCATGAACTCCACTTCCGCGTGGCCACCCTTCTCCATGAGGTACTCAACGATGACCGTCTGGTCCACCTCCAGTGGATTAAGTATGGTCAGGTAGGTCTCAAATCCTTTCCAGGTCGCTCCCTCCGCCAGGTACCATTCCCCCGACGTGCGGTCTATGGCCATGTTGTCATGGCCTCCGTCCCAAGTGTAGTTGTAGGTGAAGTACATGGGCCTCTCCACCACGATGGCTTGATCGGAAGTGATATGGAAGGAGAACTCCCCCTGCCCGACCACGCTATTGACGAAGACGGTCTGGCGGGACAGGCCCGGGACATCTATCACCTGGGGGGTGAGTGTTGCCCCGTCGCCGCGCCGGTAGTTGATGGTCACGTGCGCGGTGGGAAGGCCGGGGTTGAGGAAGCAGAGCCAGGTGTCGAAGTTCCATTGGCAGTAGCCTTCGGCCAGGTACCATTCCGTACCCGGCTCGGTCTCCCCTACCACGGCTGAGCCTCCCTCCCAGTCGTCCATGTACTTGAAGTAAATAGGCCGTTCGGCGATGATGCCCTGGCCCGCCTCCACCGTTATGCTCACGTCCTTGTATGGCTCCTGGGGCCAGAGCAGAGCCACCTCCCGATTGACATCCACGGTAAAACGGTAGTTACCCGCTATGGTATAGTTTTTTTCGTGGACCTCATCGGGTGTGATGTATGCCACGCTCACGTCCAATGCGGCATCCTGCGGATTCTGTATGCATAGCCACTCCTCGAAACCCGGCCGGGTGGTGCCTTCCGCGAAGTACCAGTTGGTGTTGGGGGCCGTGACCCCTTCAACTACATGGCCGCCTTCCCATATACCCTTATAGGTGAAGTACATGGGGCGCTCCGCCACCAGTCCCTGGTCGCTCTCGACTTTCGCCGACACGTCAAGGCCGGCGTCCAGGTAGCCGTTGACGTTTACGGTAAACCGCGAAACGGGATTTATATCGTAGACGAAGGGCCCCAGGGGGCCTTCGTTGGTCATGTAGGTGATAACGACGTGGGCCGTTTCCGTGGAAGGATTCTGCAGGGAAATATACTCGTAGAATCCCTCCCTGGTCGTCCCCTCCGCGAAATACCAGGTCTCGGGGAGGGCTGTTGCCGCCCATACTCCCGATATCCCCACGAGGAGCAGGGAGAGAAGAACGAGGATGGTGGCGGCCACAGCCGACGCTATTCCCTTCTTCACCTGCTGGACTCCTTCCTGTTTATGGTGCCCCTGGGCCAGCAATCCCGGTTCTGGTCCCATGCTATTGTACTATACGCTTCTCGGCCACGGCCTGAGCCTAGGCAATGGCTGAGCCATTGCGGTCGGGCTCGGACTGGGTGTCGCCTGCGTCCGAAATGCATGGGGTTGAGGACTTAGTGATATGCGGGGCGCAACGTCTCCTATGTGCTCGCGATAGCGCGTTCCAGCATGTAAAACCCGATAAAAGGGGTATTTTAGGCGCGTCATTCAAGCTCTAGTATGCCCGTTGCCCCCCAAAATAGCGCCATTCACCGAATTATCGGACTGGGCAGCCGAATATAAACGACATATTTATTAGACACTCTTCTATATGTAAACGTTTCCGAATGGGATGATAAGCCCTCGGATGGGGGAGAATGAAAATGTCTCGTTTTCACTTGTACAGAGGATATGTGGGATTGGCGGCCGCCCTGCTCCTTGCCGTTTCCCTGATATCGTTAGGCAGCGTGGTGGCCCTGGCCTCAGCGGTCACCTGGATCGAGGACCCGGCCAACCCGGTCTACGACCCTGCGTCCCATCGCGCCTATTATCCCTGCGTACTGTACGATGCGGACCAGTTTTCCGGTCACGGTGCTTCCAGCTACTACAAGATGTGGTACGGCGGCTACAACGACCCCGCTACTGGCGTGCATAACGAGGCCATTACCTACTCGGACGACGGCGTTACCTGGTCGGCTCCCGTGGAGATGCAGGGAATAGCCGCAACCGGATACCACGCCAAGGTAGTATACGTGCCAGGGGGCTACGTTGTAGGCGTGACTACATACTATTACAAGATGTGGTACTGGACCGGCAGCATGACCTACAGCATAAACGACCTGCGCACCGCCGATTCAACCGACGGTGTGAACTGGGACAACGACCAGGTACTGACGCAAGACGCGGTCATGCCGCTGGTGACCGGGGTATCGCCCGACTGGAACCGCGGCTCTTACGGCCCGGTCTCCGTGCTCTATAACCCCTCCGCCACCAACACCGGCAGCGATCCTTTCAACTACACCTTCTCCATGTATTACGACGGCACCACGGGCGGGCTCGAGGTCATCGGCCTGGGGTACAGCGCGGACGGCAACCACTGGACCAGGTACGGGAGCAATCCCGTTCTCGACCACGGGAACCCGGGGGACTGGGACAGCGATTACGTCACCAACGGCACGGTGATACCCGACGTCAACGGCGAATGGCATATGTGGTATTCGGGAAGCGGTCCCTCAGGTGGGGGCAACGAGGGGATCGGCTACGCCACCTCCCCGGACGGCATCAACTGGACCAGGGACCCGAATAACCCGCAGTTGAGCAAGGACGACGGCGTCGCCTGGAGAGACGTCCGCACTTACACTCCTTCCGTACTCTACAGCGCCACCGGCTTCGACGGCCACGGGGGCAATACGCTGCTCAAGATGTGGTTCTCGGGGAGGACCAACACTCCCTCCACCAATTACGCCGTCGGCTACGCCGAGCGGACCAACATCATACCTGTCGGTCCGACCCGCAGGTACACCACCATACAGTCCGCCCTGGACGCGGCCTTTCCCGGCGATATCATCGAGGTAGACCCCGGCACCTACAACGAGCAGCTCTACGTCAACAAGGCTCTGACCGTGAGGTCGACCTCCGGTGCGGCGAGCACCATCATCGACGGCCTGGACACCTGGCCTTACGTGGTCAGGCTGCGCACCAGCGACATCACCTTCGAGGGCTTCACCGTAACCAACCCGGAATACGCGGGCGGCTCGGACGCCTCCGGCATCATCGTCACCGAATCGTCCACCATCTCCGGCGTGCGCATCGCCGACTGCGTCGTGCACGACATCGGCACGCCCACCCGCTCGCCGGTGGTCTACGGCTCGGTGGGCATCAATTTGGGCCAATGCAGCAACGTGGAGGTGGATAACTGCGAGATCTACAACATAAAGCATGGGCATACCGGTAACACCTGGGCGCACGGCATCTCCATATGGGGGAACGGTGCGGGTAAATACGCCACCAACATCTACATACACGACTGCGACATCCACGACGTATCCTCTCCCAACGGACGCGACGCCGGCATATGCATGCAGAGCGATATGAACGGCGTGACCATACAGGACAACACCATCACGGACACGGGGGAATACGGGGTCGATACCTGGGACGACTGGGGCAGCTCCTACGCCCCCATCCTCGTAGGCGGCAACACCATCAGCGGCGCTTCCGCCGCCGGGGTGAACATGGTCTTCCCGGGCGACAACACCATCACCGCGAACGATATCAGCGGCTGCGGCGTGGGCATCCTGGTCGGCAGCGCGGCGCAGGTGACCAGCCTGCGCTACAACAGCTTCGGCGGCAATACCACCTACGCCATAGACAACCAGTCATCCAATACGCTGGATGCCGTGTGGTGCTACTGGAACAGCCCCCACGGCCCCAGCTATGGCAGCGTGACGTACGGGGATGCATTCTCGGGCGACCTGGACTGGCGCCCCTACCTGAACGCACCTTACGGCGGTACCCCACCGCTCTCCCCCGTCCAGGTGACCACGACTTCTCCCCTCCCCGCGGGCGCGCAGGGCACCCCCTACTCCATCGACATGGCGGCCACGGGCGGATCATCTCCCTATGGATGGTTCACCTACGAGGGCACATTGCCACCCGGTCTGTCCCTGTCGGCGGGAGGGACCCTCTCGGGCACCCCCACCGCCTCCGGGACCTTCACCTTCACCGTCGAGGCGGCCGACGGACAGCAGGGTGATTTCAAGCAGTTTAACCTCGATATCGGGGGGAGCCCCGCCGCCCTGAACCTGGTGAAGACATCGAATCCGCCGGGTGCGATAGCACGCGGGCAGGTGATAACCTACACCTTGAGCCTGAGAAACGACGGCGACACGGCCACGAGTGGAGCCAGGCTGAGCGACGCCATACCCACCTATACGAGTTACGTCAGCCACACCACGACCCTGAACGGAGAGCGCATCCCCGATACGGGAAGCATGACGCCCCTGGCATCCGGCATGGCGGTAAACTCGCCCGGTGCCACTTCGGGCGTTATCGCTCCGGGCGCGGAGGCCGTGGTCACCTTCATGGTGCAGGTGGGCAACGACCTTCCCCTGGGAGCCTCGATACGCAATACCGCCAGCGGCGAGGCGAGCGGTATCCCTCCCCTGGAGGCGAGTTGCGTGAACGGTTCCTCGGCGCAACTGCCCGCAACCTGGTACTTCGCCGAGGGCAGCACCCAGCCCGGCTTCGATGAATATATCCTGCTCTCCAACATGGGGGACGGCGACATGGCCGTCGCCATCGCCTACATAACGGAAGGCGGCACGGAGAAAACCACGCAACACCTGGTGCCGCCCCACAGCAGGCGTACCATTTATGTCAACGCCGAGATGCCGGGCGAAACCGGGGTAGCCGCCATCGTAACGGGCGAGGACAACCTCATCTGCGAGCGCTCCATGTACTATCAGCACAACGGCATCAACGGAGGGGACGACGTCATAGGGGCCAATGCGCCCAGCATAGATCTCTTCTTCGCGGAAGGATTCACCGGCACCCCCGGGAGCCCCTTCGAGGAGTGGCTCCTGTTGCTCAATCCCAATCCCGACGCATCCCTCGTCACCATCGACTACCTCTTCTCGGGGGGAGAGACGATGCGCAGGGAATATGCGGTGCCGGGACGCCGGCGTGTCTCGATCAACGTAGACACCGAGGTCGGCGAGGGACGCGAGGTGAGCGCCCGCATCCGTTCTGAACTCCCGCTGGTCGCCGAGCGGGCCATGTATTTCGTCTACAACGGCGTATGGCCCGGCGGCCACAACGGCATGGCCGCAACCGGCGCACGTAACGACTGGTACCTCGCCGAGGGTTATACCGGCTGGGAGGGCAGCCAGTTCGACGAATGGATACTGGTGGCTAACGAGAACGGCCAACCCGCCGCCGTTACCGTGACCTATATGTTCCCGGATGGAAGCACGCGGGTGGTGGAACACGTAGCGGCCGCCAGGAGCCGCATGACGGTGAGCGCGGACGCCGAGGTGGGGCAGGGGCAGATGGTCAGCGCGCATGTCCACTCGGACGTTCCCGTAGTGGTAGAGCGGGCGATGTATTTCGCCTATCGTGATGCCTGGCAGGGCGGGCACAACTGCCTCGGTGCCACGCTCCCCGCGTCCGAGTTCTATTTCGCGGAAGGGTATACCGGCAATCCCGGCTCCCAATTCCAGACCTGGGTGCTCATCCAGAATACCTCGCCCGAGGCGAAGACAGCGGCAATCGACTATATCCTCTACAGCGGCGACGTCATCACCCAGGAACTGGAGCTGCCGCCCAATTCCCGTTCCACCGTATACGCCAACCAGGTGCTCGAACAGGAGTCCCTGGAGTTCTCCATGCGGGTCTCCTCCAAGGACGGCTCGCCGACCCTGCTTGCCGAGCGGGCGATGTATTTCAGCTACATGGGCTCCTTCGGCATCAGCCAGGGCGGCCACGACGTGGTGGGTTACTGAGTATGGTTCTTCAGCAAGAAGTGTGGGTGAATTGTTGATGAGACCGATGCGGTCCGGCCTCGAGGTCAGACCTGGAGTCCGGACTGCCCATACTTCTTGGGGGAGAACCTTAGGTGCTTCGTCTCACATATAAGCAGGCATTCGATCGCCTTTGCGGCATTCTCGGAACGTCTCCAATGTATGCCACAGAGTAACGCTGAACCGGAGGCCTTCCCTCATCGGAGGTCTTCTCCCTCGCATCAGTCTCAGCGGTTGCCCTCGCGCTTTCACGCAAAAGAACTCTCATGATTAACCCCGATACCTGGCGCTGCCGATATTATGGTGGAACGAATGTCCCTGATATTCGCGCATTCGAGAGAGCTCAGAGCAGGGAGGGTGCGGGGTGCGGCGAAGGCAATGGCCCGAGATCACCGATCGGGGTTGGTGCCCCGCTCTGCTGCGCGATACCGCGACCGATGTCCTGCGCTTCACCAGCGTCAGGACGAACATGTACGGCCCGATCGTGCCCCGCCTGAAATCGGTGCTGGAGGCGCTGGATTGCCACGACATCGTCGATCTCTGTTCCGGGGGAACGGGCCCGGTGCTGCTCATCCAGGAGCAACTGGGAAGCCGGGAGAGATATCCCGTCCGGGTAACCTTGACCGATAAATGGCCGAATATCGAGGCTTTCAAGGCCGCCGCCGCACAAGCGGCCAGCCGTATCAGCTACGTGGCGGACCCGGTGGACGCAACTGACGTGCCGGAAGGGCTGCGCGGATTTCGCACCCTGTTCGCCTCCTTCCATCACTTCCGGCCCGAGGAGGCCAAGAAGATCCTGGCGGACGCGGCTCGCAGGGGGGAGGGGATCGGCGTCTTCGAGTTCACGGGCCGGAACCCGGGTATTTTCCTGATCATGCTCCTGTCCCCGTTGTATCTCTTGCTGGCCATGCCCTTCATCAAGCCCTTCAGCTGGCGGAAGATGTTCTGGACCTACGTGATCCCCCTTCTGCCCCTGGGCACTCTATGGGAAGGCATGGCCTCGAATATGCGCACCTACTCCCCCGAGGAGTTGAGGGAGTTGATCAAGGGCATCGAGGCCGCTGATTACGCCTGGGAAACGGGGAAGATCCCGGGCACCTGGGACCTGGGTCGGATCCACGGCAAAGGATGGCACAAGATAACCTACCTGCTCGGTTATCCGGTCGGGCCTCGACACTCCGCCACTTGCATGCGGTAACGCAAACCAAGAGTGCCAATGCTCCATGCCCGCGGGGGCAGGCCCCATCAGGACACGAGGGCCAGGACGTTCCCGCCCGTGAGCTTCTCCCGCAGCGCGGAGTCCTCCCCCGCCACCCGGCGTGCTATCTTGAGCGCGTATTTGGGATCGCTCTCCGGCCAGTCCGAGCCGAACATCACCCGGTCCCGGCCGGCTACGGACAGCGCCTCCCTGACCGTCTTCCGGGACTGGAAAGATGTCTCCAGGTAGACGTTCTCGTGGCGGCGGGCGAGCTCCAGCCCCTTTTCAGGGTAGTACAATCCCATATGCACGAGGATGAAGGGCACCTGCGGAAAGGCGGCTATCAGCTTCTCGAAGCGCAATGTATCTCCGTAAGACGCATAGCCGTCCTTCACGATATAGTAATCGAACTCCCCGGAATGCATCTGCACCGGCCTGCCGTAGGGCGCGAAGGCCTCGAGCACCTCGAACCAGAAAGGGTCCTCGGGGGGGATGCGCTGCAGGATGTTATGGATTTTGAGCCCCCTGCACCCACCCTGCATGGCCTCCTTCAGCCCCCGCTCCCAGTCCGGGGAGGGATGTACGCAGGTGAAGGGGATGAGCCGGGGCTCCCCGGCGCAGGTGTCCAGGTATTCCCGGGGGGTGGCGAAGGGCGCCACCGGGCAGACCACGCTCCTGTCTATGCCGTTCTTATCCATGTAGCGCAGGAGGTTTTCCCTGCATCCCTGGGAGATGCGCAACTGGCCCTCCATGGCGATAATGATGCGGGCTATTTCCGGAGGTTCTCCTTTCCAAAAAGGGTTATTGAACCCCATCAGCTCGTAGTTCCACATAAGCAGCCGGGTCATCTTCCTGCGCCCGGGATCTGTGGTAACGCCGTGGATCGCGGCCTGGATGTGGGTATGGGCGTCGACGATCATGGGCAGCTCCTTTCTCGTGCCTTCCCGTAGGGAACACACGCGGGTTATCAGTACCTGATACTCGCCTATGCGCCTGCCTGATGCCCCACCCGAGTCAGACGTTACAAAGAGGGGCTCATCACCAAGCCCCTCTTGTATCAACCCCTACAGCTTCAGGGGCGTCACCATATCGTCGCCCTCGTAAAGGCGCACCCCGCCCTCGGCCAGACGCTTCAGGAACTTCTGCGGAGGCAAACACGCTTCGGGAGCGAGCGCTCCCTTCTCCGAAACCAGCCCCTCGCCGACCATCTGCACCGCTATGGAAGAGGGAAGGCAGGTGAGCATATCCATGTGCGCGGCGGCGCCGTAGGCCAGGTGGACCCATCTTCCGTCCTTCTTGCCGGTGATGTCCGTGCGGCAGGCCGAGCAGGTCTCGGGCGGCTTACCGATGTTCTCCAGGTATGGCAGCAGGTAGTTGAATATCCCCCCCACGACATCCTTTTTGCGTTCGCTGTTGGTGAGGCCGGCGGCGACGATGATATTGCACAGCACCACCAGGAACTTGTCGGTGAGACCCCCTTTCAAGGAAACCGACCTGCAGTTGATGTAGCGCGGGATGGTCACCGGTTCCGGATGCCCGGCGTGGAAAACGCCCACCGAGCCCACCGTTGCGGGAAAGGTGAGCTGCTCCAGCCCGGACCCGGCCTTGATGTTCTGCAGCCTGCCGTCTACGTATGAAGGGATCATTCCGGTTACCGCGTGCAGGTAATGCAGAGTGACCGCTTTGCCGGCGGTATCCGCGGGATCGCAAGCCCAGGCGGTGGCTATCTCCTCCACTTCGTCGAGCTGGTCGGCACCCAGGCGCGCGAAGACATTGGTGATACCTGGCGTCCACCCCACGCCGGTGATGGCGGTCACCCCGGCCTGCCTGGCCTCCCCGTCCAACTCCATGAAATCGGCGGCGGCATCGTAATCGTCGCAGATGCTCACGTAGTCCACCCCGGCCTCGATGCACGCTCTGGCCACCTTCTTCTCGTATTTGTAGAACGGCCCTATGGTTCCCATGGCCACGTCGAAACCGCGTATGGTCTCCACCATCCCGGCGTGATCGTTGGCATCCACCTTCTGAGCCCTGCACTTGCTTCCCAATTCGTTCGCCAGCGCCTCGGCTGCCGCAAGATCGTAATCCGCTATCAACAGGTCCTCAACCTTCTCCCTGGCGGCCAGGTCCCTGACGCCGAAGCGCCCCATCACGCCAGCTCCTCCCAGTGCGATAATCCTCATCCTTCCACTCCTTTCCTCTTTCCTCTCACGGCCCTCGCTATGCGCAGGCCTGCGCTATACGTCACTTCCTGATGCTCGCCAGGACCATGTCCATGACCTCTACCAGCGCATCACGCATGGACAGCTCCTCCTCGTTCTCCAGCCATTCGAGCTCGAGGCCTTCCGCGATACCCAGGAGGATAAACGCCATGCGGCGCGCATCGACCTTTCTCAACTCCCCTCTCCTCATGCCCTCAGCGATGAGGTTTTCGAGCGCTTTGCGCATACGCACGTAATAGCTCGCCACTTTCTCCGTGTATTCCTCGCTGAAGATATAGCTGCGGTCCACCCTGAATTTCCATAACAGGCGCAGGTAATCCGTTTCACGGTAGTACAGCTCCGCAACTCTGGTCACCAGTGTGGTGAATCTCTCCACCACGCTTCCCTCACCGCCCCCCGCGTCCTCGATAAGGGCCAGGAAATCCTGGAGCATATCGGAAACGAGTGAGAAGGCCAGATCCTCTTTGGACTTCCAGTACCAGTATATTGTGCCTTTTCCCAGGTCAGCCGCCTCGGCTATCTGGGTGATAGTGGTGTTGTGGAAGCCTCGTGCGGAAAAGAGCCGGAGCGCGGCCTCTTTGATCTGTTTTTCTCTCAGTTCCTTTACGGGATTCTCGCGTCTCGCCAACGGCTCGCCTCCTATCGACCGACCATCCGGTCGAAATATTATCACTTCACCCCCTCGCAGTCAAGACAGATAAAAGCACCGGGGTCCACGGGCCTATACGGGTGGTCCTTCTCCGGGGTCCGGCCTCAAGCCGGGCCTCACCCCCAGGCCTGAACATATACTGGTTATCACCGGCGCGGATATTACCGAGAATATTAGTGTAGCGCTATACGCCGTCTCGGCCCGGAGGGCTGTAAATGATTACCTCCAAACCCGGGAAACTCACGCTCGTAAGGGCTGTGATCATCGCCTTATTGTTCGCCATATCTTTTATCTTTGTTCCCGCGGCGCGGGCTCAACCCCCCACCCTGCGGATATGGGCGGTCTCTGACTGCGACAAGATTCTGCGTTACGAGGCTCCCTGGTCCGCCTCCACCGTGTGGTCCGAGAGCTCCGGCAAGGTGGTGATCCATGCCGCGCGCAACGAATACGTGGCCTTCCAGGTGATGATAACGGCAGACGGGGGGGACCTGTACGGCGTGGATATGAGCTGCAGCGCCCTCACGGGGCGGGAAACAGCTATTGCGGTGGAGAACATCCAGCTCCTGCGCGAGCACTATCTCAACGTGACCGAGCCGTCCACGGCCATGTACGGAGAACTGTCGACCACCGGCCCCGGCTGGTACCCGGATCCGCTGGTCCCGCTGGAAGCGCCAGATGGCGGGTCCCCGTGCGATGTCCCGTCCGGAGCGAACCAGGGGGTATGGGTCGATATCTTCGTACCGCAAAGCGCATCCGCCGGCACGTACAACGGGCATATAACCATTGCGGCGTCCGGGATGGCATCCCGGACGCTACCCGTGGAACTGCGGGTCTGGGATTTCAGCCTGCCCGACGAGATCCACATGAGTTCGTTTTTCATGTACCAGCCGGGGCAGATCGCCGACGCGCACGGCGTAGCCAAATACGGGGACGAGTACCTGTCCATCGAGGCGGAATACGCCCGTGCCGCACGTCTTCACCGCTGCAACCTTTCCACATCGGTGTATCCGGAATACGCGGGCAGCGGGAGCGGCACGGTGGTGATCTGGGACTCCTGGCATGACGCTTTCGCCGAGCGGTACCTGGACGGCACCATCTTCGCGGACGGCCGGGGCAGCACCCCCTACGCCCTGCCCATCGGCCAGGATTATCCCGACCCCGCCGATCACGGGGGGCTGGGAAGCCCGGAGTACGAGGATACCTTCATCGCCATGCTGCAGCAATTCCGCGATCATTTTCGGGAGAGGGGCTGGTTCGACCGTTCCTTCCTGTATATCGTCGATGAGCCCAACGACTCTGAAGGATACGACCTGGTGCGCTACTATGGAGGGCTCGTGGACCGCTCTGGGACCGGTTTCCCGCTCATGGTCACGGAATCCCCGCTGCCGGATGAACCCTCCTGGGGCAGCCTGGTGGGCGCGGTCGATATCTGGTGCGCCGGTGGCAACGCCTGGCCCGGCCCCATGTGGGAGAGACAGGCAGCCGGGGAGAGCTGCTGGACCTACAACGGAGGCGAACCGTATGCGGGCAGCCAGATCATGGACACCTCGGGGTTGGGGCCGCGCACCTGGGCCTGGATCGCGCGGCGCTACGGCGTAGAATGCTGGCTGCTCTGGGACGCGTGCTACTTCAAGGATATCTACAACGGTTATGCGGCGAACGATGTTTGGGTCGACCCCCTTACCTTCGACCAGCGCCGTGCGGGTGTTACCTGGCCGGATTGGGGAAACGGGGACGGCACTCTCTTTTATCCGGGCACCCCGCGGGGGATCGCGGGTCCGGTGTGTTCCCTGCGCCTCAAATCGTGGCGGAGAGGCGCCCAGGACTTCGAGTACATGTGGCTTCTCGAGCAGCGAGGCCGCGGGGGGTTCGTGGACAACCTGGTGGCGGAAGTGATTCCCTCCGCCTTCGGGGACGCAGAGGGAAACCCTACCGCCTGGAGCAAGAACGCATCCACCTGGGAGGAAGCGCGCATAGCCATGGGAAACGCGCTGGCCGCTCTGCCGGCATACGCGTACGACTATTACTTCGCGGAGGGATACACCGGCTCCGGATTTCAGGTCTGGCTATGCTTCGGTAACAGCGCATGCGAGGAGATAGGGGTGAGGATCACCTTTCTCTACAAAGGGTTGCCCCCCGGCGAGCACTACCTCACCCTTCCCCCGTCTTCACGCACCACTATTTACGTGAACCCCTACGTGGGTGACGATGTGGAGTTCTCCACCATGGTGGAATCGACCGCGCCGCTGACCTGCGAACGCCCTATCTATTTCGATTATGCCGCACCGCCTTGATCCGTCCAGGAATATGCACGGACTCCCTGCCCCCGCTGTATACGAGCGATCGCCGGTGGCCATGGAAATGCGTTGATGATGCGCGATATGAGGACCGGAGCGGTTATGTGCTCCCGCCGCCGATATCGTCACGGTAGTTGAAATAGAACGCGCCCTCGACGATCAGCCGCGCGCCATCCGGGGCACTGACCTCGGCGCTCACGCCTTCGCCGGGCAGGAGCGTGTTCTCCTTGACGGTATAACGGGAATGGGGGCCTACCTGAAACTCCCGGCTGATGGTGGTGCCGCTCTCCCCGAGCAGGTCTACGCGTATCGTCACCGCTTCCTCCTCGAGATTGGCTACGAGAATCCAGCTTTCGAATCCCGAGCCCGTATATCCCTCGGGAATACACCAGCTCGAGGACGGTTGCCTCGCCCCCATCGCCGCATGCCCGCCTGATACCGAGCCCATGCTGCCGGAATACGTGAAATACATCGCCCGTTCCGCCACCACGCCGGGATAAGCGGCCGTCACCTGCGCGGAAACCTCCGCGTTCTCCAATCCCGGTACTTCGTCTACATGGATGGTGGCCCGGGAGCGGGGCTGGAGAAGCGTCTCGCGCTCGATGGTAACGCCATCGCTGCGCTGGAAGGAGGTGATGGCCGTCACCGTGTTGTCCGAGGGATTGGCAAACAGCAACCATTCGTCGAATTCCCCACCCGTAAATCCCTCGGCGAAATATTGCTCCTCCGATGGGGACCCCGCTCCCATTACCACAGAACCACCTTTTATTCCATCCTTGTCGAAATACATCGCCCGTTCCGCCACCACCGGCGTATCGGCTGTCAGGACGGTCGCTATTTCCGCCCCCGGCATGATGTCGTTCAACCTCACGGTACAACGAGCCAGAGGGGCTACCTCGAGGCTGTGTTCCAGGGTGCTCGCCGGCGTCATCATGCGCAGATCGACGTGTGCCACGGCATTCTGCGGGTTGAAGACCAGTATGTAGGTGTCGAATCCCGCCCCGGTGTATCCCTCGGCGAAATACCACTCCTGCGAAGCTGCGGAAGCCTGCGTGGTATGGCCGTCCTTCAGGCCGTGATAGTCGAAGTACATCGAGCGCTGGGCTCTCAGCGGCGCACCATCCTCGATATCTATTCCCGCCGCAACGTCTCCCGGAGGCACGAGTTCGTTGATGTGCATGGTGAGCCGGGAACGCGGCGCTAAATTCACCGTTGTGGAATAGAGCAGTCCCTGGGCGCCGAAGAGCTCTATCCCCGCTTCATGCGCCTGGGAGTCCGGATTTTCCAGAAGCATGTAGGTATCGAAACCGGGGCCGGTATACCCTTCGGCAAAAAAGAGTTTACCACTGGAGCTCTCCGCGGCAGGCTCATCGAGGCCTATGGCTCTATCCATCCTCAACAGGCCCCATCCGGTGAAGTCATCACGGCCTTTAGGCCCCAGGTCGGTGGCGCTTCGTGTCAATGCCATTTCAGCGTCCTCGGGGCTCAAGCCGGGCCGCACGGAGAGCAACATGGCCAGCGTTCCCGTAACCTGAGGTGCCGCCATGGATGTCCCGCTCAGCTTTACGTAGCGGTTGTTCGGGAAGGTCGAGTAGATGGATGCTCCCGGGGCCAGCAGATCCAGGTCTTTGCCCCGGTTGGAGAAGGACGTGGGCAGGTCATCCTGACCCGAAGCACCGACGCCTATCACGTACTGGCAGGCGGCGGGGTAGCTCAGCGAGTCCAATCCGTCGTTTCCCGCCGCCGCCACGACGATGGAGCCTTTCGTGTGGGCATAGTCAACGGCTTCCTGAAGAGCTTGAGAGCGCGCGGATCCGCCCAGGCTGAGGTTGATCACGTCGGCACTCTGATCGGCCGCATAACGAATCCCCGCGATAACGTCTGAATAATAACCGTAGCCGCTTTCGTCCAGAACCCGCACCGGCAGGATGCTGGTTCTCCAGGCCACGCCCGCCACGCCTACGCCGTTATCCCCCGAGGCTGCGACGATCCCGGCCACGTGGGTCCCATGGCCGTTCGCGTCGGAGGCGTCGCCATCGTCCTCCACGAAGTCATAGCCGCCCAGCACACGCCCCGACAGCTCGGGATGGGCGGCATCCACGCCGCTGTCCACGATGGCCACCATCACCCCCGGACTTCCCGCGGTTACATCCCACGCCCTGGCTGCGCCTATTCGCTGTAGATGCCACTGTTCGGAATAGTATGGGTCCCGGGAGATGTCGCCTGAGCTGGCCAGCGTATCTTCCTCGACGAAGCGTACCCCGGGGAGGGCTTCGATGGCTTCCTCCGCCGCAGCCTGCATCGCCCCCTCGGGCAGGGATATGGACTGGAGTGATGGTGCCGGCCAGCTGCCTTCCTGTAGTTCCTCCTCCAGGCCCGGCACCATCTCCACCAGTCCTTCCAGGCGGGGATCCTGCTGCGTCTGGGAGAGTAGGCTGTCCACACAGACCTTCCCCTCTTCCCAGGCGATCAGCAGGCGGCTCTCCGTGGCTGAATCAGCAATGGCCGGCTCTCCGGAGCATAGTAACGGCACTGCCATGCAGGCGATTACAAGACTGATTATCGCTACGATAGCAGCCCTTGTACTGGACTTTTTTCGCTTGACGGCCATTTTCACATCCCTCTCTTCGTTCCTCATCTTGTGGTTCGGGAATGAGAGGGAAGCTGAGGATCGGGCGTTTATGCGAAAAACGACCTACAGACGGGTGATAAGGGGGGATATGGGCGCGTTTAGTGCAGGGGTTGTCTTACCGGGGCAGGAAAATGGGACGCGGTTGGTCCGCGTCCCATTTCATCATCTCTGCTTCAACGTAACCGCAGACGCCGCGAAGCTTCTGCGCGTCTTCTTGTTATGATGCGCTTTCCGTTCAACCCAGCAGGTGCCTGGCGATGACCACCCGCTGCACCTGGTTGGTCCCCTCGTAGATCTGGGTGATCTTGGCGTCGCGCATCATGCGCTCCAGCGGGTACTCGACCATGTAGCCGTAGCCGCCCAGCACCTGCACCGCGTCCACGGTCACCTTCATGGCCGTGTCGGCCGCGAAGCACTTGGCCATGGCCGACACCCCCGAGGCCTCACGCCCGGCCGTCTCCACCAGGTGTGCCGAGTAGTAGACGAGCTGCCGCGCCGCCTCCACCTGCATGGCCATGTCGGCCAGCATGAACTGGATGCCCTGCAGGCGGGCGATGGGTCCACCGAACTGCACCCTCTCCTTGGAATAGGCGACGGCGTGATCCAGCGCCCCCGCCGCGATACCCACCGCCTGGGCCCCGATGGAGGGGCGGGTGCGGTCCAGGGTCATCATGGCGATCTTGAAGCCCTCGCCCTCCTTGCCCAGGAGGTTCTCGGCCGGTACCTCCATGTCCTCGAAGACGAGCTCGCAGGTCTGGGAGCCCCTGATCCCCATCTTGTGCTCGATCTTGCCGATGGAAAAGCCGGGGAACTCCTTCTCCACGATGAAGGCGGAGATGCCCTTGACGCCCGAGCTCTCGTCCGTCTTGGCGAAGATGGAATAGGTGTCGGCGATACCACCATTGGTGATGAAGCACTTCTGGCCGTTAATGATGTAGTTGCCGTTCTTCAGCACCGCCCGGCTGGTCATGGCCGCGGCGTCGGACCCCGCGCCGGGCTCGGTGAGGCCGAAGGCGCACTGCTTCTCTCCCCGCGCCAGGGGAGGGATGTACTTCTTCAGCTGCGCGCCTGTGGCGGCCAGCATGATGGGCTGGGAGCCCAGCTTGCACACCCCCAGGATGAGGCTGGTGTTGGTGCATACCTTGGCCAGTTCCTCGATGGCGATGCAGATGGTGAGCAGGTCCGCCCCCGCCCCGTCCAGCTCCTCCGGGAAACACAGGGCCAGGAGGTCGTTGTCGCGCAGGAGCTCGAACATGTCCCATGGATACTCCCCGCTGGCGTCGATATCCATGGCCCTCGGCTCCACCTTCTCCTTGGCCAGTTGGCGCACGGTCTGCTGGAGCATTTTCTGTTCTTCGGTCAGTTCGTACATCTTTCCCTCCTAGGACTACAACTCTAGCGGTCACTCCTTCTCTTTTTATTCCGTCAGGGGACGGATTATATTTGAGCCCCTTTTAATCAGCCCACCCTGATGACCATCCCGTCGCCCTGCCCGCCGCCGCCGCAGATCCCCGCCGCGCCGTAGCCGCCTGCGCGGCGGCGCAGCTCGTAGGCCAAGGTGGTGACGATGCGAATGCCGCTGACCCCAATGGGGTGGCCGAAGGCGATGGCTCCCCCGTTCACGTTCACGTTCTCCATCTTCTCCGCGTCCAGGCCGAGCAGCTGCATGGAACGCCAGGTCACGCTGGCGAAGGCCTCGTTTATCTCCACAAGCTTGAGGTCTTTCACCTGCAGCTCGGTCTTCTCGAGGGCACTGAGGATCGAGAGGGCCGGGCAGGGATGGAGGTCGGCGAACTCCCCCGCGTTCCAACCATAGGAGACCACGCCGAACAAGGGTTCCAGGCCCAGCTCCCTGGCCTTCTCGGCGCTCATGACCACGACAGCACAGGCACCGTCGTTGATCTGGGAGGCATTGCCCGCGGTGACCATGCCATCCTTGCCGAAGGCCGGCTTGAGCTTGGCCAGGGCATCCACGGTCGTCCCCGGCCTCACTCCCTCATCCTTGTCGAAGATCAATGCATCCCCCTTCTTCTGGGGTATCTCCACCGCTACGATCTCCTCGGCCAGAAGTCCCTTCTCGGTGGCTTCGGCCGCTCTCTGCTGGCTGCGGGCCCCGATTGCGTCCATCTGCTCGCGGGTGATGCCGTAGCTCTTCGCCCACGCATCGGCGCCCCTGCCCATATGCATATCCTCGAAGGCGTCCCACAGGCCGTCGTGGATCATGCCGTCCACCAGCACACCGTTGCCCATACGGTAACCCATGCGAGCTTTGGATACGTAATAAGGGGCGTTGGTCATGGACTCCTGCCCCCCCACCACCAGTATCTCGGCCTGGCCCAGTTTGATCATCTGGTCGGCCATCTCCAGCGCGGACATGGAGGAGATGCATACCTTGTTCACGTTGATACACCACTTGTCCTTGGGAATGCCGCCCTTGATAGCAGCCTGGCGCGACGTGATCTGTCCCTGGCCGCCCGTGAGCACCTGGCCCATGATAACGCAGTCTACCAGCTCGGGATCGAGCTTGGCCCGCTGCAATGCTTCTTTGATGACGATGCCCCCGAGGTCCTGGGCCGTGAAATCTTTGAGCGCGCCGGACAGCCGGCCGAAAGCGGTCCTCGCGGAGCTTACTACAACGGTTTCCTTCATCTCTTCCTCCCGATCCTAGTGTGATACCTGGTATGACGCGAACTATCTCAACCCGAGCTCACGGGCGATGACCATACGCTGGACCTCGGACGTTCCCTCTCCTATCTCCAGGATCTTGGCATCGCGGAAGAAGCGCGATACGGGGTATTCGTCCATGAAGCCATAGCCCCCGAATACCTGTACCGCCTGGGAGGCCGTGCGCATGCACATCTCGGAGGCGAAGAGCTTGGCCATGGCCGCCTCCTTGGTATGGGGCACGTGGGCGTCGCGCATGGCCGCCGCCTTGTAGGTGATATCCCGGGCTACCTCGATGTCGGTGGCCATATCGGCCAGCTTGAACTGGATGGCCTGGAACTTACCGATAGGCCGGCCGAACTGTACGCGCTCCCTTGCATACTTCAGGCTCTCCTCGAAAGCCCCCTGCGCATTCCCGACCGCCAGCGCGGCTATGGCTATGCGGCCTCCGTCCAGGCAGTCCATGAACTGCCGGAAGCCCTCACCGCGCTTGCCGATGATATTGCCGGCGGGGACCCTGCAATCCTCGAAGTTGAGCTCCCGGGTGTCCGAGGCATGCCAGCCCATCTTCTTGTACTTGGGGGCTATATTGTAGCCGGGCGTGCCCGTGGGGATGTATATGTTCGATATCTCCTTGCGCCCGCCCTCGCGCACTCCCGTAACCACGGTCACCGTGACCACCCCGCTCATCTCCGTGCCGGGGTTGGTGATGAAGCACTTGGTGCCGTTTATCACCCACTCTCCGCCGGACAGCTCCGCCTTGGTCTGGGTGTTGCCGGCATCGCTGCCCGCCTCGGGCTCGGTGAGGCCGAAGGAGCCCAGTATCCTGCCCTCGGCCAGGGGCACCAGCCATTCCTGCTTCTGTTCCTCGCTGCCATAGTAGAAGAAAGGGCTGGAGCCGAGCGAGATATGCGCCTCGACGGTGATGGCGCAGGAACCGTCTACCCTGGCTATCTCCTCCACCGCGATAGCGTAGGCGAGGTAATCCCCTCCCGCCCCGCCGTACTCCTCCGGCCAGGGTATGCCCAGGATGCCGAGGTCTCCCATCTGTTTTACGATGTCGTAGGGGAACTCTCCCGTTTCCCAAAGGTGATCCGTCTGGGGGCGTATGACCTGCTCCGAGAAGTCCCTGACCGTGGTGCGGAATAGCTTCTTTTCTTCGTCCAGCTCGTACAGCAACTACCTCACCTGCCTCATCTCTTGTTCCCTACTTTGTTCCTTTCTACCTGCAGGTATTGCTATGAATAACGCTGCGGGGGAGCGCCGGAAGCTCCCCATGGGATTATATAGTAAATCCCCGCCGTATCCAAACGTAGCCAGAACACGGACAAGGCAGATTTCTTCGCTAGACGCTCAAAAAAAGAAGGTCGTATCTTCGTTTTTCGGTTGCCGGGCAACACGAAAGCGTCAAAACAACAAAGGGATCGATGCGAAGAACGAATATACGACACCTTCGTTCGCGGAAAACGTCCCGTGTCCGGGGCCGACCCCATCCTTCGGGAGGTAGCCGGCGACTTCACTTCATGGCGCCGGACAGCAAAAGGGGGAGGCTGTACCTCCCCCTTTTTTCCGTTAGACCGCGTCAGGAGGGCTGAAAGCCCACGATGTCCTCGATATGGCCCTTGCGGTCCTTTTTGGCCTTGAGCGCCGGCTTCACTTTCATGCCCACCTTTACTTTGTCCGCCTTCACGCCGGTGAGGTAGTGGAGGAAGCGGCAGTCGGTTCCGTCCATGTCGATGAGGGCGACCAGTGCGGGCTCCTTCTTGGGAGACTCGTCCATGTTCAGATGCACGGTCGTGTAGGAGTAGACGGTGCCCGTGCCCGGGACCGCCGTCGTGCCCTCTATCTTCACCAGGCAGCGCTCGCAGAAGGACCGCGCCGGTAAGTAGGTAACGCCGCATTCCTTGCATGTGGAGGCCAGGAACTTGCCCTGATCCTTGATGGCACGGAAGAACTTCTCCAAGCCAAGGCCGTAGGTGTAGACATATTCAATCGGTATCTGGCCCTCGTAGTAGGACAGCTTGTCCGTCTTGTTTATCCTCTCCGTGAGTCCCATACTCTCACCCCCTCACCGGTTTGAAGTAGAGGATGTCGGTGATGGCGCCTTCTCTCTCCTCGGGCTTCTTCCATGCCGCCTTGACCTTCATGCCGATCTTGATCTTTTCGGGCTCCACCTCTCCCAGCACGTGCAGGATGCCCATGCCCTCCGAGGCCCCGTCGATCTCGATGACCGCCGGGAGATGGGGCTTATCGCCCTTCTTGATACGCGAGGCATCCCAGTTCACGTAGCAGATGGAGAAGGTATTCACCTTGCCGGTATCCTTGACGTACACCCACTCATCCGTGGGGCGCCAGCAGAGCTCGCAGAACATGCGCGGGGGGATCATGATGCGCCGGCACTTGTTGCACTTGCGGGCGATGATGCGCCCTTCCTTGAGCTCCTCCAGGTACCTGCCGATGGCCGGTCCGTTGTCCCAGGCGTATTGGAGTTTCGGCTGCTTTGCCAGGCTGAGCAGCTTACCTTCCTTCAATGCGGATTCCTTGTAATGCGTGGCGCCGAGTTCTTTCTTATCGAGTTCCATTTTCGCACCCCCTTCTATCTCCGCAGGACCACGACGGTGCCCACCTGCATGAGGTCCCCCCAGGCCTGGGCCAGGCCGCAGCGGGGGCTTCCCGGAACCTGGCGCTTGCCCGCCTCGCCGCGCAGCTGCAGGAAGATCTCGATGACCTTCATCAGCCCGGTGGCGGCGATGGGGTTCCCTACCCCCAAGGCTCCTCCTGAGGGGCACATGGGCCGGTCGCCGTCCCTCTGGGTCACCCCGTCGAGCAGCATCTCCACCGCCTTGCCGCGGTCGGCCAGCTGCAGGCCCTCCATGTGGTGCAGCTCCTTGTAGTCGAAGGGGTCGTAGGGCTCGGCTATCTCGATCTCCCGTTTGGGCTCGACGACGCCCGCCATGTCGTAGGCCATCCTGGCCGCTTTCTCCACGTAGCGGGGATATGACAGGTCCCGCGTCGCCCAGTAGGCCGTATCCAGGTTCCACCCCACGCCGTCGATCCACACCGGCTTGTCGGTGATGCGCTTGGAGGCATGCTCCGAGGCGAGCACGATGGCCGCCGCCCCATCCGATGCGGGGCTGATGTCCAGGCGGTTCACCGGCCAGGCCAGGGTCTCGGAGTTCATGACATCGTCCACGGTGATCTCCATGGGGAGCTGGGCCGCGGGATGGTCCATGGCGTTTTTCTTGTTCTTGACCGAGACCTGGGCGATCTCCTCCTTGGTGATGCCGTAGGTGGACATGAAGCGGTTCATCTCCAGGGCGAAGATCCAGATCAACGTGGGATCGAGCGCCTGCTCCGTCGTATGGTCGAAGATGGTCTTGAAGGCACCCTGGGGATGGGGGTAGCAGGAGCTCATCTTCTCCGAGCAGACCACGAGGCAGGTATCGAACATGCCCGAGGCCACGTGCAGCCAGCCATGGATGGGAGCGAACACCCCGGTGCCGCCGCCCACGAACTGGCGCATGTATGGCTTCCTCCACCCTCCCGAACCATCAGAGAGGTATTCTCCCTTCATGTGCACGCCGTCGAAGGCATCCGGCGCGGTCCCCAGGCTCACGCTTTCGATGTCATCAATGGTCATCCCGCAGGAATCGAGCGCCATCTTGGACGCCTGGAACGCCAGTTCCTTGCCGGTCTCCTGGGCACGGCGCACGAACTTGGTGATGCCGGCTCCGACTATCGCTACTTTCTGATATGCCATGCTATGTCACCTCCCCGGCCTCAATTGCTCAGTATGGCCACGGCCGCGGAGGTGGAGGGGATCCCCCTCCAAGCCTGTGCGAGCCCAACGCTTGCATCGGACACCTGGCGCTCACCGGCCTCGCCGCGCAGCTGCAACACCAGCTCCAGGACTTTCTGCGCCCCCGAGCATTCGAAGAGATGGCCGACGCCAAGACCGCCTCCAGAGACGTTGACGGGGAGCGTCCCTCCCGGAGACGTCCTGCCGTCTTCCGTCGCTTTACCGGCCTGGCCCGGATCGAAGAGGCGCAGGGCCTCCAGGTGCTGCAACTCCTTGAAGCTTATCTCGTCGTTCACCTCGGCCAGATCGACGTCCTTCGCCGGGCAGGCGATGCCAGCCATCTTGTAGGCCATATCCCCCGCCAGGCGTACCGCCACCGCATCCGTCCACTCCCGGCTCTCCAGGGTGGGGCTGTCCGAAGACCACCCCACGCCGTTGATCCACACCGGCCTGTCACTGAGGCTCGGAGCGAGCTTCTCCGAGCACAGCACCATCACCACGGCGCCGTCGGCATAGGGCGCGACGTCCAGCAGGCACACGGGCTCGGCGATGGGCTCCGAGTCCAGCACGTGATCGATGCTCACTCGTGCCCCGTAGGCAGCCACCGGATTGAGGAGCGCGTTGGCCTTGTTCTTGACCACCACGGCCGCGCACTGCTTTCTGGTCGCCCTTTCCTCTGCCAGAAAACGGTTCATCTCCAGGCCAGCCACCATATAGGCCGTGATATCCAGCGGGCGGTTGAGCACCGGGTCCAGGGCGAAGTTGATCATCTCCGGGATGGTCTTCATGTTGCTGGCCTTGCTCAGCGCCTGGACGACCACGATATCGAATCTTTCGGTGAGGACATGCATCATTCCAACGGCGAGGGAGTGGATGAAATCCCCCGGGATGGTCTGCGCGGGCTTGAGTACGGCCCCGAGCTGGTCGTTGCAGTACTCGTCCGAGATGCTGTAGCCCTCCAGGAAGTCCTCGGAGGTACAGATGAAGGAATCGACGTCCTTCGGCTCTATACCGGCCTCATCGTAGGCCTTCACCGCGGCTTCATAGGTCAGCTCCCGATAGGAGCTCCCCGGCGACACCGAGGTGAAAGCTGTATAGCCGATGCCGGCTATGGCAACCTTCTCTCGCATAAGCAACCTCCTTACAATCGGATCCCTCGCTGGTACATCGAGAGGATTAGTACCTCGATTCGCGAATACGGTCGCGCGCGAGCGCCGCTGCATTCACGACACTCTCGGTAAGTGACCCCATTCACGAGCCGGGGCAATCTGGCCGGAATCACCTCCCCGCTTTCCACGTCAGTGTTCCCTACGGGCTCTATCTATTCTGCATATGCGGCCGGGCGAATTCGAAATAGGCCTTGGCTATCTCACGCAGTTTCTCCTCGTTCTCCGCGGGGAATTCCTTGGTGACCTTGGCGGGCACTCCGACCACCATGGAACGAGGCGGGATGTTCATCCCCTGCGGCACCACCGCTC
Source organism: Actinomycetota bacterium (assembly GCA_003598015.1). GTDB lineage: Bacteria > Actinomycetota > Geothermincolia > Geothermincolales > RBG-13-55-18 > SURF-21. The sequence goes on from QZKE01000039.1 coordinate 28,150, forward strand.
CCGCCGCCACAATACTGCCGTGACCGACCACCACACCATCGAGGACTACCGCGTTCATGCCGATGACGCAGTTGTCCTCGACGGTCGCCCCGTGCAGGATGGCCCCGTGGCCGCAGGTCACGTGTGCTCCGACGTTGACCGGGCCGTGCAGCACGCAGCAGTCCTGGATGCTCGAGAAATCGCCGATCACGATCCCTCCCCTGTCCGCCCGCAGGACGGCGTTGTACCAGATACTGGCGCTGGCGCCGACGCGAACGTCCCCGATGAGTTGTGAGCCCTCCGCCAGAAATGCCTCGGGCGATATGCGTGGGGACTTGTCGTAATATGGGATCAGCACCGTGGACACGACCTCCCTGTAGCTCATGACCAGACACGCGCCCGCGTTTCCGCAGCTGCACGGTCACATGGTTTTCGCCGGAAAACGACATTGTGCCGGAAAACGACACCATATTATAACACCGTTCAATGGGTATTTCGAACCGCATGGATACGGACTGGCTAGAGTGGTGCAGACAATGTCCGACTCGGCATACAGCCGGTTCCGGCCCCTATGAGGGAAAACCGGCTTTTCTCAAGTGTATACAACGCCAGGACGATATGATTTACGGAATTGTAATCCTGATGGGACGTGCCTTATCGTATAGGTAAGCTGAAGGCCAGCAAGAACGGCCTACAGGAGAGGAGGGGCATTGCCTAGAAAACTCTACTGTCCCCAGTGTCTGAGCTTCGGCGATCCCAAGGCCGAGTTCTGTACATCCTGCGGGGCGAAGTTGATCCCCTTGATGCGAGTGGTCATCATGCCCTTCGTGGAGAGCGGGCAGGAACCCGAATCGCTGGGAGAATTCCGGAGCATGGTCGAGCAGGAGGGTGAGCTCCAACCGGCCCAGGCCATCGGTTGCCAGATGTTCATGTCGAGCGACCTGGAGAAAGCCCGCATCATTATAAGCCAGAAAGAGTTCTATTTCTCCGAAGCCGAGCGTATGCTGCCCAACCTGGTGAAGAGCTACCTGGACCCTCTGGGTTTCTACGATGTCCCGGATCCGAGCGAGGTTGACCTGGTGACCGAGAAGGCTGCCAACATGCCCACGGAACTCTTCGTGCTCATCCAGAACCAGTATGATCCCGAGTATCTCTTCCTGCCCGAAATAGGGTACTTCTTCTTCCGTTACCCCCGTCTGCATACGACGGGCAGCGGTGAGGACAGCGGTTTCGGCTTCGTGCAGGTCAGCGCCTTTCTCCTGGACAATCGGGAGAACCGTATCGTGAGCCGCGGAACGGGTAGCGGCCTGGAGACCTTCGAGACCGATGGCAACGTGCTCGACGAGAACTTCTCCATACCCATGGAGGATCAGCTCGCGGTGATGAGGCATGCGAGTACGCAAGCCGTGGAAGACCTGCTCAAGTCGATGAAGATGACCAGATAGGGCACTAAACGCTGGCTTTCTTAATGGGCGCATACTCCAGGAGCAGGAGTTTCTCCCCCAGCCCCGGGAAATTGATAGTCACCTCCGGTCCGCTGCGGCTGCGGGAGAGAGCGGTGATCATTCCCTCACCCCACTTGTCATGGATTACGCGGTCGCCCACGGAGAACGAAGCGGCCAGGGCATCCAATTCACCCGACCGTGCGCTCTCCGCCGCCCCCCCAACTGCCTCGGGGCCCTCGGTCTTGAACACCTGGAGATATTCGCGGGGGATATCCCTGATGAAGCGTGATTCCGGGCTCATCTTGAGGTTGCCGTACTGAGAGCGGTAAGCAGCGCCCGTGAGGTAGAGCTGATCCCTGGCTCGGGTCACCCCCACATAGAAGAGCCGGCGTTCCTCCTCCATGCTCTCCACACTCCCCATGCAGCGCAGGTGGGGAAATACTCCGTCCTCCATACCCACGATAAAGACCACCGGGAATTCCAGGCCTTTGGCGTTGTGCAGGGTCATGAGGGTGACTGCGCCCTCCTCTTCGTCGTAGAGATCGATCTCCGCAACCAGCGACACCCGCTCCAGAAAAGCGTCCAATCCCTCCCCGGGATTGGCCGAGCTGAACTCCACCATGGCGTTCTTCAGCTCCTGCAGGTTTTCAGCCCGTCCCTCGGCCTCGAAGGTTCCCTCCTGCGCCAGCGCAGCGAGATAGCCGCTGCGCTCCAGCACCACCTGCAGCAGCTCCGGCAGCGGAAGCTGCTCCATCTCCCCGCTCAAACCCTGGATGAGCTCCACGAACTGCGCCAACTTCTTGCGTGCCGACGGACCCAGGTTCGGTGCTTCCTCCGCGCGCTGCAGCGCCTCCCACATCCCCGTGCCCTGGGAGCGGGCGAAAGCATCCAGGTGCGCCAGGGTGGTATCGCCTATCCCGCGCTTGGGCTCGTTGACAATGCGCCGCAGGCTCACCGCGTCGTCGGGATTGAGCAGGAATTTCAGGTAGGCGAGGGCGTCTTTTACCTCCCTGCGCTCGTAGAACTTGAATCCGCCCACGATCTTGTAGGGGATGCCGAAACGCAGCAACATCTCCTCGAAGGGTCGTGACTGTGCATTGGTGCGGTAGAAAACGGCGAAGTCACGGTGGTTATACTCGCTTTCCTCCAGGAGGCGGTTGATCTCCAGGGCGACGAATGCAGTCTCTTCGCTTCCGGAGTTTGCGAAGAAATACCTTATCTGCTCCCCCCCCTCGCGCTCCGTCCACAGCCTCTTCTCCTTGCGCCCGGCTATGAGCGAGACAACGTGGTTGGCCGCCTCCAGGATGACCCGCGTGGAGCGGTAGTTGCGCTCCAGGCGTACCACCTTGGCATCGGGATAATCATTTTCGAACTCCAGGATGTTGCGCAGGTCGGCGCCGCGCCAGGAATATATGCCCTGGTCGTCGTCGCCCACTACGCAGAGATTGCGGCGGTGGCCGGAGAGCAGCTTCACGAGGCGGTACTGGGCGGGGTTGGTATCCTGGTACTCGTCCACGTTGATGTGCGAGAACCTCTCCTGGTAATGCTCCAGCACCATGGGAAATAGCTCGAAGACGGCGATGGCGTTGAGCAGCAGGTCGTCGAAGTCCATGGCGTTATTGCGGAAGAGCTGTTCCTGATAGGTCTTGTATACACCGGATACGACCTCGCTGAGTTCGTCATCGACCCTGCCGCGGTAGGTATCGGCGTCCACCATCTCGTTCTTGGCGTCCTCGATGCGCGAGCGCACCAGGCGCGGCGGGTAACGCTTGGAGTCCAGGTCCATGTCCCGGATGATACGGCTGACCATGCGCAACTGGTCGTCATCGTCGTAGATGACGAAGCCCCCGCGGTACCCCAGCCTCTCCGCCTCGCGGCGCAGGATGCGTGAACAGGCGGAGTGGAAGGTGGAGATCCAGATGGCTCCCGCGCGCGGTCCCACCAGGCGATGTATCCTGCCCCTCATCTCCTCCGCCGCCTTGTTGGTGAAGGTGATGGCCAGGATGCGCCCCGGGTCTATCCCCCTGGACCCCACAAGCAGGGCCACGCGGTGGGTGAGCACGCGCGTCTTGCCGCTCCCCGCCCCCGCCAGGATGAGCAGGGGGCCGTCGAAGTAGAGGGCCGCTTCCTGCTGCTCCGGGTTGAGATCTTTGAGTATCGTCTTCTCACTCTTTATAGCCATAGATGAGAGCCTTATCAATCCATGAAGCCGGGCAATTTTCAAAGTTGCTGGCGGAACTCCCGCCAATGACCATATTACAGGAATTGCCCCTCTGGAGTATTTTCTTTCATTCACGTACATGATTGGTATTTTAATACCTTATCCAGGCCATATCTTCCGAGAAGTCCCCGGCTTCGGCGAATTGTGGCTCTATCACTATCTCCCCAGTTTGGTCGATATATCCGAACTTTTCTCCGCCTAACACACATGCAAGGCTCTCGGAGAACTTACGGCTGCTGTCGAACTGCGGTTCGATTACTATATTTCCGGCCTTAACGATGTATCCGAATTTATCCTCGACTCTTACCTACGCCATGCCTTCAGAAAAGTCTCCCGCCCAATCGAACTATGGGTCGATCACTACTTTCCCTTCAGTGCCCAAAATCGACTTGCCCAAATCAGGATTGATTAACTTTACAGAATAAATATTAACAGCGGTGCTTGCTTTGCTTGAGGGATCCCAGGCCCAGGATCCGGAGCTCGAGCCGGGACCAACTGGCACCAGGCGCCCCGGGCCTGGCCGCTTGTTTGCTGACACTGACGCGCTAATCATGGTGATGGCGATCATCGCCGCTGCGGTGGTCGCGGTAAAGCATGATAGCTGAGTGGGATGGGTATCTTTTTGCTAACGCTGATGGTGATGGTGATCACCATGCTCCTCATAACGTCCCCCTGGCCGTCCCTCCCGCGGTGCTTGGTGAGGAAAAGAACCGGGTTCGACCCTCCCCCGCCGGCCGAGAAATAGAAGCCCCTCCCCTACCGCCGCATTAGCAAAAGGAAGCCTAGGTGCCCGGATCCCTCTGGGGTTCTAGCCCTCCGGGTCGCTGAGAGGAAATAGTCGGTGTCGTCACGCATCCTTTCGAAGATCTCCTCGTCTAAGTGAATAATCCTACCGGCTGATTTCAGCCGTTTATACGGAGGCCTTCTCCCGGTCTTGGGTCCGTGGGCTTAACACACACCGCATTCTCAACCGCGAGCCATATCCCCGTTTCTTCTCTGAAGTCAACCACTTCCCTTATCGCTTCATCGAGATCCGTGTCCGTGCTTACAACTGTTGCTATATCGTATTCGCCCTTCTGCGCAAGCACGTATAGGTCCAACGCCAGCTTCACATCTATGCCTTTCTCGCGACCCTTCATGACCTCGATACATTCATCGTCCTTCCTGATCCATTGCATGCTGTATTTAAGCGGCCTTGAGAAAGTCCAGACGCCGTTTGCGCTCATCGTCTCCAACCGGCGAGTCATGTAGGCGTGCATCCTCGGTTTTCTGTCCGGAGAATGGATGCCGGTATAGAATCTCACCTGCTTCAATACCCTGTCTTCACCAAGACGAGAAGAGCATACTTCCCGCTCTAGCAGATGGGGATGGGCCTCGCCGTGTCCGAATACCTTTCGGCAATCGTTGTAGAAGTTTTGCCCATCTACGAAAACGACGACCCTTAGGATCCCAGGCCTCCTGGGCAGCTCGTTAGCCATAAAAGCCCTCCGCCACCTTCTCTGTGCTCCATCCTATTCACAATCAGTGATTTTATGATACAATTTTAACTGAAAGATATGTCATATCTTCCCCACCGTCTGGGTTTCTGGACTGGTGGGGTTTACTTTTTCCTAGGTCCTCTCACCACCGGCGATATCTTAAGCGCCTCTCCCACCGCGAGGTTAATGATTTTCCACTTCCTCCTACCCGGCGGAAAGGGCCCTGGCTTTCCGCCGTACCAAAACCCCTTGCCCGATCGAGAACGGCTCTCCTGCGGCCTCTCATGGCGCCGTTTTTCCGCCCTTTCAGCGAAAGTGGCCGCAGGCCCGGATCGAGGCGACTTTTCAGCCTGGGTTGCCTCTCCCCTGCCCTCCCCTGCCCGGGCAACCCGGCCGCGACTATTTCTACCTATGTCCTGATATATCTAATAAATTGATATAACTAATGTTATAATATAGGTATGATGAGTGCCAAAGACATCGGCGAAAAGACCCTGGGGGATGCGAGGGCACCGAAGATAAAGAAACTCCTATACATGGACGCCCACTTTGCCGACTCCCTCGAGGTCTGCGCGAACCTCGAGGGAGTATCGCAATCGGAGATCTTAAGGCGCGCCCTCGCCGCCTATTTCAGCGCTTTCGACCGCGGCAAGATAAAACGTTTCACCGAAAAGGCTAAGGCCCTGGACAGGTTTTAGTGAGCGAAGAGCCCGAAAAGAGCCCTCTGTAGTGTTTTCTGAATAAAATTCCGTAACTTTCTCCTGGCCGGTACATGCGTTTATGCAGGATATAGAAGTGGCGATGTTGAAGGTAGTTCAGAAAACAGGCGGTTTTCTGGAGGAGACATTTGCATGCCCAATTGAGGTCAATGGCGGTCAAGAAGGTGGCTTAACCTGGGGTATTACATTCGTAAGCAGTAAAATTTGGTCCTCAACTGTAGAAGATGAGCTTAAATATGTTCCAGAGCCATGAAGGGGAGGGGGCACTGTCCGGGAAGCTAGTGAGTTTGACATATGAATTTGAAGGCACATCATATTTAGGAAGCTCTTAAGCCTTGATCTAGCCTCGATTCCCACGAAGCATCATAACCTAACAATTTCGTCGTAAACCACCACCTTTTCCCGCAGCGGATAGATTCCCAGTGTTATCTCAAGCCCGGACTTATGGACATTAACAGCAATATCAAGGTGTGGCTGAACGCTCCAATACATTAACTGATTGGCATCTCATTATCCACAGATAGTGCATTATTACCGTGTAATTCACAACATGTGCGATTCAAAGCTTGACAGAGAGTGAAGTTAGTAGTATTGTGGAACTATGTCCGGGAGTTCGGCAGATACAGTAACTCAACTGGCCAGGGCGTTCCTGGAGCCAGCCAACTCCACCCACAGGCAGTACGAGGCTCTGCGCGCGTACTTCGTGGACGGCTACTCCGCTGAAGAGGTCGCGGATCGCTTCGGATACACCCCTGGGAGCTTCCGCGTGATGTGCACCAGGTTCCGCCAGAACCCCGGCCGCGAGTTCTTTCTTCCTACCCGGCGGGGACCCGGGACGGCCCCAAAGAGGGACAAGCTTACCGAGAGGGTGGTTGAGCTCAGGAAGCGCAACCTCTCTATCTATGACATCTCCAGGGAGCTTTCAGAAGAGGGTAAAAGGATAGCCCCCTCCTCCGTGCACGAGATACTCAAGGCCGAGGGGTTCTCCCGCCTCCCCCGGAGGGCCGATGACGAGAGACCGGGCCTGGTGAGGCCCACCGCCGGCGATGCCGCGGACAGAGGCAAGCTGGACCTTGCCCCCCGGCGGTTCCGCACCCAGGCGGGGGGCCTGTTCCTGTTCCTTCCCATGATCGCGCGGCTTCCTTTCGACGAGATGATGAATGAGGTGGGGCTGCCGGGGACGGTCATGGTGCCGGCAGGGTGCGCCATGCGCGCGCTGCTCGCCCTGAAGCTCTGGGGGGTGGCGCGCACGAGCCACGTCATGAGCCATGTGCTGGACGAGGGTCTCTTACTGTTCGCCGGGCTGAACGTCATCCCGAAGAGGTCTTTCCTGACCGAGTACTCCTGCCGCGTAGACCCGAGGTCCTACCCGGAGCTTTCAAAGCGCTGGTTCGACGCCGCCCGAAAGCTGGGCCTGGGGACGGGCTCCTCCTTCGACCTCGACTTCCACACCATCCCATTCCACGGAGCCGACGCGCTTGTAGAAAAGCACTACGTCTCCAAGAGAAGCCGCCGCCAGAAGGGCATACTCGCCTTCCTCGCCCATGATTCAGAGGAGCGCGTGTTCTGCTATGCGAACGGGACCTTGAGAAAAGAGAACAGGGACGCTGAGGTCATCCGCTTCGCGGAGTTCTGGCGCCAGAGGACGGGGCACTTCCCGGGGGAGCTCATATTCGACTCCAAGCTCACCACCTATCCGCACCTGAGCGAGCTTACCGGGATGGGCATCCCCTTCGTGACCCTGCGCCGGCGCTCGGCAAAGATGCTCGCCGAGATCGCGAGCGAGCCCCCCGGCACCTGGAGGCGCATAGAGCTGTCCAATGTCGCAAGAGCGTACAGGACGCCACGGATCATAGACCGGAAAGTCACCCTGAAAGGGTACGAGGGACCCATCCGGCAGATAACGATTGCCGACCTGGGCCACGAGGAGCCCACCCTGCTCATCACCAACCAGATGCGCACCTCCCCGGTAAAGCTCGTCACCCGCTACGCCCAGAGGATGGTGATCGAGAACCAGATAGCGGACGGTATCGACTTCTTCCACATGGACGCTCTGTCCTCGGCAGTGGCCATGAAGGTCGACATGGACCTGCAGCTTACCCTGATGGCAAATAGCCTGTACCGGCTGCTCGGGGAAAGGGTGGGAAACGGATACGAGATGGCGAAGTCCCGCCATATCTTCAGGGACCTGGTGGATGCCGCGGCCCGTATCACCATCAACGATGATGAAATCCTGGTGCGCTTCCACAAGCGCGCCCATAACCCTCTGCTCATCGCCGCGGGCTTTGCAGAGGAGAAAGTCCCGGTGCCCTGGCTCGGTGGCAAGACCTTGCGCCTTATCTTCTGATGATGGATAGTGGCAGGGGAGATCGCGTGAATGTTAACTCAATAACTTGGCGTGGGAATCGAGGCTAGTGCTTCATTCAGTAGTAACTCTCCACAATAATTTGCCAATTGCAGCCTTGTGCTTCAATATCGTAATACAAATCTCCCGTAGCCTCTATTATCCATCCACTTTTTTCTGGAGATAACGCAACCCCAGGTCTATATTCCAATTCTAACCCTCCAATGTGCTTGTCTTCTTCCCCTACCTTGCGCAATAAGCACTTAAAATAGAATCCTTCTTCTAGCGGCTCTACATATGCAGTCCACTTGCTTTGTGCAGAGCCTTCTGGAATATTGAATACCTCTGTTATCTGATCTATTGAGCCATTGAATTCTGCCATCTCATGCCAATGTCCATTGGCACAACTATTCATTATAAGAACGATAAAAACGCATATTGCTATTTCGATATATTGCCTCTTTCTCAAGACTCACCTCCTCATATTTAAAATACCATGATCAAAGAGCTATTTTTCTCTTAGGATCTTTCTCTATAAAGTTCCCTGCATTAATGACTGACCATTAATCCAAAACATGTAATCATACATGCCACCCCAAAAGAAAATCTGTTCCGTAGAAAACCCAGGCCACTCCGCTGAAGCGCTTCCCCCCCCTGACTCAATGCTACCAAATACAAATTCCATCTCTACACCAGGTGGTCCATAATCGCTCTTAGGTATACTTTGATTTACTATCCAACCATAGTCGATGCTATAGCCTGGTTTATAGGTATCCCCAAGTGACGCCTTGTCCGCATCAGTCATTGTATAGTCAATATAGGAATCCGGAAACCATCCTACCTCATTTTCGGCTGAAGGTCTCATACGGCCTCCTGCCCTGGTTGCGATAGCCCCTATGCGGACGCTCGCGATTGTAGTAGTTCAGCCACTTATCCAGATCTGCCTGAA
>QZKE01000058.1 GCA_003598015.1 Actinomycetota bacterium
ATTCAGGGTGAAGTCCACCTCCACCGCCTCTGGGTTGGGGTTCTGCACCAGCACCCAGGTCTCGAAGCCGCCCGCCGTGGCGCCCTCCGCCAGGTACCATGCGGGTGCGGTTTTTGTCGTCCATATCTCCGTGCCCGTGGAGTTGTTACCCGTCCCCACGAAGAGATTTCCCTGGCAGGCGGCCAGGGACTCTGCGGTATGGTTCTGGGTTCCGTCGATGCCGTTATCCGCGATGCGCTCCCAGGCCGCCCCGTCGTAGGACCATATCTCGCAGCCTTGGATATTGCCCGTACCCCCTATGAGCCGGCCGTTATATACCGTGGCGCTGTAGAGTTCCGTGTTGCTCGCATCCCCGAAACCGCCGTTCCCGGGAGAGGTCCCCCCGTCCACCCGGGTCCAGGATGTGCCGCCGTCGTATCGCCACACCTCGCAGCCGGTGGTGAAGTTGGTGGTGTATGCGTAGAGACTCATGTCGTATTCTATAAGGCCGCAGACCTCGGTATTCGCATCCCCGAAACCGCCGTTCCCGGGAGAGGTCCCCCCGTCCACCCGGGTCCAGGAGGTGCCGCCGTCATAGCGCCACACCTCGCAGCCGGTGGTGAGATTCTGTGTGCTCGCATACAGATGGCCGCCATAGGTCTGGATGTGGCAAGCCCTGTTAGTCGCATCCCCGAAACCGCCGTTCCCGGGAGAGGTCCCCCCGTCCACCCGCGTCCAGGATGTGCCGCCGTCATAGCGCCACACCTCGCCTCCGGTGGTGGCATTCTGGGTACCGATATAGAGAGAACCGCCATGGGAGGCGGCGGAGTATGTCCCGGTGTTTCTGGCATCCCCGAAACCGCCGTTCCCGGGAGAGGTCCCCCCGTCCACCCGCGTCCAGGATGTGCCGCCGTCGTATCGCCACACCTCGCAGCCGGTCACGATGTTGAAGGTGCCGGCGTAAACCGTGCCGTCGTGCACGACTGTCCCCGCCGCGTAGTTGGCCAGGTTCTCGAAACCCCCGCTGGCGATGGTCGTGAACTGCGCCCCGTCGTATCTCATAACGGATGCCCCGATGAACGTGGTCCATGTGCCCAGGTAGAGCTGGTCTTCATTGACGGACATGCCCAGGCAGCCGATATTTGCCGGCCTCCCGAAACCATTGGTGTTGAGCTGCGTCCATGCGAATGTCCTCTGCGCGGACAGCGCTGGAGGGGATGAGGAGCCCGTGAGTACGAGCATGGAGACCAGGAAGACCGGGAGCAGCATCCAAGCCGTAAACCTGAATAGCGGGGAAACCGGTCTTTTCCCTCCCATCATCGTCACCTCCCATGGTTTGCAGGTGCCGTAACCCCCAGGGCACTTTCGCGATACTACCGATTCTATCATCCTTGCACAGCTTCGACACTGGCCGACGCCGGAACTCTCACCCATGGAGCTCGGTCATGCGGCAGCCCCTCGACCCGGGTGAGTCAGCCCTCCGGGTCCGGTGTTCCGAGTTGGTTAAATACGCCGTATCTACCCGGAGAAGACGGCAGTGGAAGGAACGGTAAGCGGGATATGCTCAAGGCATGCCCGTTTTCATATGAAGGCCGCTCTGCCGGCGTCCGGACGCCAGCGCCGCTCGCCAGGGTCCGCTGTAACCCTTGCGCGCCACGAGTGTTTTTTCTTGCAAGGTAAAGGATAGACCTCATGCAACGGGGCCGTCTCGGCCTTACTGGCAAGAAGCACCATTTCTACGGGGGATGTTTTGCGCTTTTTTCCAGGGACGAGGGCCGGCCGGCTTCCTTGCGGAAATGGAAACGGAAGGGGCTGTAAAACGCGGCCCGCACCGCGGGGAGAAAAGGAGGTACGTCTATGAGAAACGCGAGGAATGTCTGGCAGGGTATATGCAGGGGCCTGTCCCGGTCGGAACGGGGCTTGAACATATTGCTCGAGGAAGGTGAGAAGACATACACGCCCGGGGAGCTCAAGGCCGCGGCGGAGAGGGCGGCGCTAGGGCTGCTCAAAGCCGGCGTGGTCCCGGGCGACCGTGTCGGCATCATGGCCCAGACCACACCTTCCACGGTCATCTCTTTCCTGGCTTGCTGGGCGGCGGGAGCGGTGGCCGTGCCCTTGCCGCTTCCCATGCGCGCCGTCGAACCGCGTTCCTTCGTGGAGCAGAGCCGTAGGCGCCTGGAGAAGGTCGAGGCGAGGTTGCTCACCCTTCCGGGCTCGCTCATCCCCATGGTGGGCGATATGGGAGACGGGCTGCGCCTGGTCGCCAGCGAGGAGCTCGACCGCGCCGGGGACATGCCACCCACGCCCTCCACGCCGGGGGATACAGCATTGGTGCAGTTCACTTCCGGCTCCACCAGCGAGCCGCGCGGCGTCATCCTCTCCCACGCCAACATCATGGCCAACGTGAGGGCCATAACCCGCAAGGTGAAGGTCACGCACCGCGATTGCATAGTCTCGTGGATGCCGCTCTATCACGACATGGGCCTCATCGGCTTTCTCATCACCGCCCTCGCGGCCGGTTCCAGCCTCATCCTCATGTCGCCCCAGCGCTTCGTCGCCGATCCGGCGGTATGGATGCGCACCATAAGCGAGTATCGGGCTACCATAACCGGCGGACCCAACTTCGCCTTCGCCCTCTCCACCCGCGTTCTTGCGTCCGGGACCGCGGGGGACCTCGACCTCTCTCCCCTGCGCCTGGCCCTGAACGGGGCCGAACCCGTGGATCAAGAGGTCATGGACGGTTTCGTCGCGGCCGGGGAGGCCTGCGGGCTGCGGCCCGAGGTGCCGTACCCCGTGTATGGCCTGGCCGAGGCCACGCTGGCCGTGACCTTCCCGCAGCCGGGGAAGAGATACCGCGTGGACCACGTATCCCGGGATGGTATCGAGGCGAATGGGTTCGCACGGCCGGCCGAGCCCGGGGAGGAGGGTACGCGCACCCTGGTCTCTCTGGGGAGTCCCCTGGAGGGCATAGAGGTGAGCGTGATCAAGGAGGACGGGAGCGAAGCCGGCGAGAGAGAGGTGGGGGAAGTCTGCGTGCGTGGAGACTCCGTCATGCAGGGGTACTGGGCGGACGCCGCCGCAACCGCGGAGTCACTGCGCGGCGGCAGCCTGCACACCGGGGACCTGGGCTACCTCGCCGGCGGCGAGCTCTACCTGGTGGGCAGGATCAAGGACATGGTGATCATCGGGGGGCGCAATCTCTTTCCCGAGGACGTGGAGCGATGCGTGGAGAGGGTAAGCGGCGTGCGTAAGGGCAACGCGGTGGCCTTCGGCGTGACCACGCGCCGTGGCCGCGAGCGCCTGGTACTCGTGGGGGAGACGCACCTGTCCTGCTCGCGGGCGGCTGCAGAAGCGGCGCGCGCCGTCTCCTCGACGGTGAGGGAGGAGATAGGGGTTCCGGTGCGGGAAGTGGTGCTGGTGCCGGCGGGAAGCCTGCCCAAGACCTCGAGCGGGAAGAAACGCCGCTTCCTCTGCCGTGACCTCTACCTGGGAAGGCAGCTCCAGCCCGTGGCCAGCAGCGGCGCCGCCGTCATCGGTATTTGAGTACGTCCCCTTCACGGGGTCGTCTGAGAAATGAGTGGGGGGCGCGTCAAGCGCCCCCCGACCATCGTGCGTCGAAACCGGCTCGCCTGCCTGATTGCGGCAGCGTGGAGATGGGGAAAATAAAAGAGACCGGAAACAGGCATCGCCAGTTGAGATTGGAGGCAGGACAATGGCGGTTCTACGCACTGCGGATGAAAGGTTCGCGGACTTGCCCGCCTTTCCCTTCGAGCCGCATTATCTGGACTTTGATGGGGTGCGGGTACACTACATCGACGAGGGTGAGGGGAAGGCGATTCTCTGCCTGCACGGCGAGCCCAGCTGGTCCTATCTCTATCGTAAGATGGTCCCCATCCTCGCGGAGCGGCATCGCGTCGTGGCCATGGATTTCATCGGTTTCGGAAGATCGGATAAGTATGCGCAGCGCGAGGATTACACCTTCGAGATGCACAAAAGCACCCTGATGCGGTTCATCGAGGAAGTGGGACTGGAGGGCATCACGGTCGTTGTCCAGGATTGGGGAGGACTGATAGGGCTCAGGGTGGCGACCCTCATGCCGGAGCGGTTCGCGCGCCTGGTGATCATGAACACCGGGCTGCCCGTGGCCGGCGGAAACATACCCGAGGCCCTGGTGCGGTGGCGCAAGTTCACGGCAGAATCGCCGGTCTTCCCCGTCGGCGACATCGTCCAGGCCGCCACCGTGAGCGAGCTGCCTCTCGAGGTCGTCGCGGCCTATGATGCCCCCTTCCCGGACGACAGCTACAAGGCGGGTGCAAGGATGTGGCCGCTGCTTATACCCGTCGAGCCCGGCGATCCCGCGGACCCTGAGATGCGAGCGGCCAGGGAGATACTGGCGGCGTGGGAGAAGCCCGTGCTGGTGATGTTCTCGGACCAGGACCCAATAACCAGAGGCGGGGACGTTTTCTTCCGCAAGCTCATACCCGCCGCCGGCGAACAGCCCGAGATCGTGATCAAGGATGCCGGCCACTTCCTGCAGGAGGACAAGGGCGAGGAGATAGCGGGGCACATACTCGCCTTCATGGACCGCACATGTACCTAAAGGCCGCGCAGGATGGCTTCGCCGTCCTCGACCATGCGGCGTATGATCTCCCCCGCGGGCAGTATCTCGCGGATAGCCCCGGCACATTCTCCCGCAATCACCAGGCCGGCGTTGACATCGCCGTCCTGGAAGGTGGCGGGAGCGCGCATCCAGGCCTCGCCGCACCTGGATATCCTCTCCTCCGCCGGCAAGGCCTCCAGGCTGCGCGCGAGGTCGTTGGCCAGGACCCTGACGCACCCCATGCCCACGGGCAGCACGGTGGTGCCGCCCGGCTGCGCCTCCAGGAGAGCACGCTTTACGTCGGGGTGGATACGGCACTCCTCGCTGAGCATGAGGCGCGTGCCGATCTGCACGCCCCTGGCCCCCATGGCGAAGGCGGCGGCGTAGCTCCTTCCGTCGTGGATGCCGCCGGCGGCCACCACCGGCACGTCCACCGTCTCGACCACGTGGGGGACCAGGGTCAGGGTAGACACGGCCCGGGCCGCCTGCACGCCGCCGGATTCCCCTCCCTCTGCCACCACCCCGTCCACGCCGGCTTGCACGGCCTTGAGGGCCAGGGAAGGGGAGGGGACGACGTGGAACGCCTTTATGCCGGCGTCCCGGAGCAGGGAGGAAAGGGCCGTGGGGGAGCCCGCCGAAGTGGTAACGACCGCTATACTTTCCTCCACCAGGATCTCCACCATGGCGGGGGAGAGGGGATTGCGAGCCACCAGGTTGACGCCGAAAGGCCTGGCGGTGAGCTCACGCACCCCGGCGATAGCCCTGCGCAGGCCCTCCACATCCAAGCCGACCGTGGCCAGCTGGCCTAAACCGCCGCCCTCGCAGACGGCGGCCACGAGTTCCGGGTTGGAGATGCTGCCCATGGCCCCCATGATCACCGGGTATTCCGTGCCGAGGAGATGCGCTACGGATTCCATCGGCCCTTCTCCATCACATCAGGCCGCGGTCCTGCAGAATCCTCATGTTCATCTCCACCACGTTGGCGGGCGGCGCCTCGAGGTCCTCCTTCAGCACCATCTCCACGGCGTCCGCCGGACAGGTAGGGACGCACAGGCCGCACCCGATACAGCGGGCCGGGTCCACCTCCATGTATTCTTCACCCTCCACGATGGCCTCTATCTGGCAGCGGTCGAGGCAGGTGCCGCAGGCGGTACATACGTCGGGATCTATCTCGGCCCGGCAGATAGAGTGGACGTGGTCGGCCGGCCGTGCGAAGGTGGTGAGGCCCCGCAATTGACCGCAGCAACACGAGCAGCAGCAGCAGATGTTCACGATGTCCTGGGCATTGCTGGGAGAGAGAACCAGGGCTGCCTCCTCGGCCTTGTCCAGGATGTCCAGGCACTCCTCGAGGCTTATCTTGCGGCCGATGCCGTTTTCGGCGTAGTAATCCGCGGCGAAGCCGAAGACCAGGCAGTTCTCATGCGGACGCTCGCATTCATGACCCAGCAGCCCGCGCTCCACGCGGCAGATGCAATCGGCCACGGCGATGTTATCGTAGCCCTTCACCAATGCGCGGATGCTGTTGTAGGTGGAGATCTCCTTGGTCGCGTCCACCGCCGCCTCCACCGGGACCACCCTCATCTGTTTCGTCTTCACCTGGGACCAGAAATCCGTTATGTAGGGCATGTATTCGTCCAGCAACTCCGCCAGTTCGCGGTCCATGCTCTTGAGGTGGAACTCGTAGATGCCCACCAGGAAGGACATGGCCATGTACATCGTCTCGTCTCCCGCCCGCAGCCTGAATATACTACCCTGTTTCGCCATGGACTCCAGCATCTCCGCCGCCGCGGCCTCATCCATACCGGCGCGCGCGGCGATGGCCGCAGCCGTCTCCGGGAAGAGCTGGAGGTGCAGCTCCATCTCCGCTTCCTCGGGGGTGAAGTACCTCTTCAGGAGCTTCAGCTCCACCCCGTTCTCGGTGGTGGGGAACCCTCCGGGCAGCTTGTCCAGGAAATCCCGCAATCGCAAGTACACATCCTCCGCCATGGCTTCTCCTTCCGGTTTTTCCACTGCTCAAGACCACTAAGTCACGCACCAGCAACGCTGGTTCACCGCCATCGCGAGTATAAGCGAAGCGATCTCAACCGGACCGCGGTCAACCTCCGGAGGAGACTGCCGCGTCGCCGCGCTCATCACAATGACGTGTACCTTTGCGCGTCGCCGCGCTCCTCGCGACAAGCTCCAGGCCTCCGTGCCATGCACGATGCTGTCGCAACGCTATCACAAATGAGATTACCGCGTCGCTCGTGGCTCCTCGCGACAAGCTCCAGGCTTCTTTATTGGGGTTTTATGACCTCGAGGAACGCCTCCAGCTTGCCCTTCTCCTGCAGGATATTCATGCCCATCTCCGCGGTGGTATGCGGCGGCTCCACGAATCCATCCGCTTTCTCCAGGCGCAGGGCTTCCTCCGGGCAGCCGGTGACGCAGAGCCCGCATCCTATGCAGCGCTCCCCGCGCACCACCGCCACCTCGCCGACCACCTCGATGGCCTGCACCGGGCACCTCTCCTCGGCGCATATTCCGCACCCGGTGCACATCTCCGCGTCCACCGCGGCGGTGAACCCGGAGTTCGAGAAGACAGGGGCATTGCCCCACTCCAGGCTCATGCGCAGCAGGCCGCAACAGCAGGTGCAGCAGTTGCATACGAAGGTCAGGCGCTCCTGCACGTTGTTTATCTGGTGCACGAGGCCCGCTTCGTCGAATTCCCTCAGCTTCTCCTTCATCTCGTCCTTGCTGAGGTAGCGCCCGAAACCCCGCTCCACCAGGTAGGTGCAGGTCTCGTCGAAGAGCATGCAGGCCTCCCGGGGGGCGTCGCATTTCCCCTCCATGTCACGGCAGGCGCAGGTGGCGATGCCCACCACCGCTGCCCTGTCTATCATCTCGTAGACCTTCTGGTAGGGGAGGACTCCCGGCTTGCTCTCCACCTCCTCCTGGATGGGGATGATGCGGGAGAAGGTGGTCTCCGAACCCCTGAAACCCTTGCCCAGCACGGGAAGGTAGCTCTTCCACAGCGGCGTGAGCTTCTCCCTCATCTCGCCGGACATCCCCTTCATGTAGGGGAACTCGAAGATGCCGGGCATCACCGGGAGGAGGGCGTAACCGAGTGAGCCCTCCTTCTCGCGCTCGTAGACTACGGCCTTGTCCGCCAGGGACTCGAGGCACCTTGCTGCCGTCTCCTCGTCGACCCCGGCGCGGCGGGCGACGTCCTCCACGCTGAAAGGCCGAAAACCCAGGCCCAGTGCCACCCTGGCCTCATCCTCGGAAAAGAAGGTCTTGAGTATCTCGGTGATCTCCGGCGCCGGCGGGCATCCCGTGGGGTGCCGGTCCAGCAGCTCCCGCAGCTGCTCGTATACATCTTCTGACAAGTCTCTCTCCCTTCTGACCCGCCGGCGGTGGACGCCGGCTTTTCTATTGCCTCGTCCCACCCCCCGGGGTGGTTGACTATGCGGCAGCCTACCCCTGCACCTGTCCCATGAGGAAATCCTGCAGGGTCGGCACCCCCACCGGTGCCTCGCGCCGTTCCAGGGTTATGGCGTCGCCCGAGCACGTCGGGATGCACACTCCGCAGCCCAGGCATAGTGCGGCATCTACTCCGGCCGTGTCCCCGCCGTGCAGGGAGATAGCCCCCACCGGGCAGCGCTCCTCGCAGGTGCCGCAGCCCAGGCACGACTCCTCTTCCACCGCGGCGGCGTAACTGGAGGGGGCCAAGGCGTTGGCGAATCCCAATACGTTCCTGCTCTGCAGGAAAACACAGCAGCACTCACAGCAGCAGCAAATGGTGGAGACCTTGCCCTGGTAATTGTCGGCCGAGAAGACCAGGCCTTCCTCGTGAGCCTCCGCGAGTTTGCGCAGGGTCTCCTCCAGGGTCAGCTCTCTGCCCATGCCCTGCTCTACGATGTAACGGCCCATGGATCCGAAATGGAAGCAGTTCTCCCTCTCGTGCTCGCAACCCTCGCCCATGTATGCCTTCATCTGGCGGCAGGGGCAGTAGGCCACCGCCCGGTAGTCCACTTTCTCGGCCAGCTCCCTGATGGTCTCGAAGGGAAGCACCTGGGAGGAGCTCTCCACTTCCTCCTGGACGGGAACGGCACGGACCAGGGGGACCTTGCGGTCGGCGATCTCTTTTCCCCACGGTCCATGGAGATACTTGATCCACAACGGGGACAGGCGCCTTACCGTGTCGTTGTCTTTCCCAGGCCAGAAGGGGGTCTCCGAGAAACCCACCAGGGGTGGAAGCAGGCGGTACCTTGTCTCTCCTCCCTTGGTGCTCTTGAAAACGGTTCCCCTGGAGGCCATGGTCTCCAGCCTGGCGGCAAGTTCGCCGGCGGGTACGTCTATCTCCTCGGCGAGTTCGGCGGGCGTGAAGTTGGAGAAGGGGAGCTTCGCCGCGAGCTCCGCCTCCTCCGGCGTGAAGAGGATGCCCAGTATTTCCAGGAACTCGTCGCTCAGCGGAGCCCTGATGGGCATCTCGTCCAGGTGTTTCACCAGTGATTCATAGACATCGTCCGGCATATGCATCTCCTCCCTGTTCAAAAAAGGATCTCCATGGCGTCTCCGCCCCACTGTTATCTCTTTGCGCGGGAAGGCGCTTTCTGGCCTGTCCGGCAGCGCTCCTGCAGGTTCGCGAACTGCTCGAGTATGAGCACAACGTTATTGCGCATGGGGGTGGGGTCCCGGGTGACCTTGCTGATCATGATCCCGCCCTCCAGGGCGCTGATGGCGAAATCCGCGTACGCGGCGCAGTCGAAATCGGGCGGCACCTCACCCGCCTCCTTCATCTCCTCCAGTTCGCAAGCGATCAGTTCCGACCAGCTCCGGAAAGCCCGGGCGATTCTCTCCCGGAAACCCTCGCTCAAATTACTGGTCTCCAGCGCGAGGTTTCCCAGGATGCACCCGCGCGAGCAGTCCGCGGCCTCGACGATGCCCTGTATCCCCTCGAGCATAAACTCGATACGCTCGTAGGGTGTGAGATCAGGGCGGACGAGGGACTCCCGCATGCTCCCCAGGATGTGTTGCGTGGCGTTCTCGATCACCGCATAGCCCAGCTCCTCCTTGGAGGCGAAATGGAAGTAGAAGCTGCCCTTGGTCACCCCCGCCACGGCGATGACGTCGTCGATGGTGGTCTTGGCGTAACCCCTCTCGTACATGAGCAGTGTGGCGTGGCCGACGATACGCCGGCGCGTCTTCTCGCCCTTGGAAACGGTCGCCGCCTGCCCCCCCACGAATACCTCCACATAATAGACCAACTAGTCGGTTTGTTCTATTCTAACAGCTGTTCAAGGCCTGTCAAGTCGGGGACGAAGGCCTGGCGTGGGCAGGTCATACGGCGGGCCGCACAGCTGGTCTGTTCAAAAGGCCTTCTATCGGATAAAAATAGAGTCAACAGCAGTGGTCCATGTGCTTCTCTCGAGAGAAGAGATATTCCTTTCGGGCTGGGGACTTCGCAAAGGGAAAGGCAGGGAAGATGGCCGCCGAGGGCTTTCCGGATATCATTCAGGTGATCGTGGAGATACCCAAGGGATCACGCAACAAGTACGAATACGATCCCGAGAGCGAAAGGATCAAGCTGAACCGCGTCCTCTCCAGCTCGGTGCATTACCCGGCCGACTACGGCTACGCCGAGGGCACCATGGCCGAGGACGGCGACGAGGTCGACGTGCTGGTGCTCATCGAAGAGCCGACATTCCCGGGGTGCCTCATCGAGGCCAAGCCCATAGGTTACCTGGAGATGCGGGACGAGAAGGGCGGGGACAACAAGGTGATAGCCGTGCCCCTGGGCGACCCCCGCTGGGGGCAGGTGAAGGATCTCTACGAACTCCCGGCCTCGCTGCTGGACGAGATAGAGAACTTCTTCCTTACCTATAAGAAGCTGGAGTTCCAGGAAGTACGCAGCGAAGGCTGGCAGGACGCCCGCAAGGCCAGGGACTACCTCAAGGATTGCCGTACCTAGGACGTATCATCTCGTCTCCGTTAAAGCGCCGGCAAGCAAACGCTCTATGCGCCCGATGTCTTTATGATGCGTTTATCTGCCGGGTTTGCGTTCAGATCGACTGCAACGCACGCTTCGGAACCTTGCTGCGCAGCCAGGCGAAGAACTTGGCCACGCCCAGCCCCGAGCGGGTAGCCAGGCGGGGGAAGAGGCGGCGGTAATGGTAGAAAACCCTGCTGGGCAGGCCCGGTATGACCAGGAACTTGTTACCGGCGATCGCATCGACCACGCGGTTGGCGACCTTCTGGGGCGAGCCACCGAAGAGCTCCAGGAACCTCTCCACCAGCCGCGCGCCCTTGAAGTGGAGGGGAAAGTCCTTGATGGTCTGGGTATTCGTCATGGGGGTCTTGATGTATCCGGGACAGACCAGGGTAACGCCCACTCCGTTGTGCCTCAAGTCGTAATAGAGGACCTCGGTGAGGCCGGTCACGGCGAACTTGCTCGCGCAGTAAGCCGACTGTCCCGGTACGGGGATGATGCCGTCGATGGACCCGATATTTACGATATGGCCGCACCCCCGCTCGGTCATCGCCGGCAGAAATACCTCGATAGCGTTGATGGTGCCCATCAAGTTGATATCGATGATACGCTTCCATTCGTCGTGGTCGGTGGCGGTGACGTGGGCGATGAGGGTGATGCCGGCGCAGTTGACCAGGATATCCGGAGTGAGGCCTTTCTTCTCGAGCTCATCCTTTATCAGGCGCAGGTCTTCGATGGAGGTCACGTCGGCCTGGAAACCGAAAGCCCTGTACCCCTCGCCCCTCAACTCGGCCAAGGCCTTGTCCAGCGAGGCCTGGTTTCTATCCACGAGGATGGGCTCGGCGCCCTTGCCGGCGAGCCTCGCGGCTATGGCAAAGCCGATGCCGCTTGCCCCCCCGGTTACCAGGGCCCTCTTGCCCTTAATATCCAATCGGTTTCTCATCGCATTCACCCGTTTTTTTCTATCGCTTGTGGTGGTGGGCACCCCGGGGAGAGAACAGTCCCCCTGGAGCATACTCACCGGCTTCTTTTCCTTTTCCGGCGGCGCATTCCCTCGCGCTCTCGTTCATAATACTTGAAAGAAGAAATATTTGCAATATGCAAATTTTATAGCCTCTCAAGCACATCCGAAGGGACATCCGCTGTTCGGGTAGCCGGATCGCAGGGCGCCAGGAAATCCCTCAGCGAATCCATTTACTCTACGCGAGGAGCGGGATTGAGACCGTTATATACGCATTCGATCATGGTCTCGGCGATGTCCTCAAAGGCGTACTCATCGTCGAAACCCAGTCTCTGAAAGGTGGCCTCCGCCAGGGTTATGAATATATATGCAAGTAGCTCAGGGTCGAGGTCGCGGTAGAGCCCCTCCGCGATGGCCTCCTTGATCTCTGCGGTGAAATCCTCTGTGAGGTCGTGGTAGATTTTTTTCAGCCTCTCCACGGCCCAGGGATCCTTGGCGGCTGCCCCGGAACGCAGCTGGTTGAGTACCTCCCCGATGAGGGGATAGTTATGGCGGAAGGCCTCCAGCATGATGTAGCCCCTGACAATAAGATCACCCTCTTGCTGTAATGCTTCACGGTAATCCTTTTTAAACTTGCCGATCACGTACTCGATGATCTCCACGAAGAGTTCCTGCTTGTTGGGGAAGTAGAGATAGAATGTAGGCGCGGAGACACCGGCCTCACGGGCTATATCCCTCACGCTGGTGCGGTAGTATCCCCTCACCGTGTAGAGGGTGAGTGCGGCGGCGATTATCTCCATACGCCGGCGCTCGTGCCGGTCCAGGCCATCCGCATCGAAATCGAGTGTCTCGCTTATCACCGAACCTCCCGCGGCGCCGCCGCTTTCTCTCAGAGCCCTCAACAGGGTTATGGGCATGCGGGATCTTCCCGTTGCCTTGCCGTACTCGGACTTCATTTTCCTGATAGTGTTGAGGCGTCTGAGATGGGTGTCGTCATAATAGGCGCTGGTACGGCCCGTCTTGCGGGGAGGGGGAAGTATGCCCTCACGCGTATAGAAATGGATCGTGCTTCTGTTGAAGCCCGATAGTCTTTCCAGCTCCTTCATGCGGTATTTCTTCTCGTCTGCCATGGCATGATCAATATAGCATAATTCCTTCATACTACATAGTTAATAAATAAAATGATTCGCAGCGTTTGTTCTTATCCACGATTATGCACCAGCGCTGGTAAAGCATAAATAACCTTATAAATAAGGATTATTCTATGAATTGCGCGGTTTTTCAGACGGGCGTTCTCTCTTGACAGCAACAATTGCATAAGCTATATTTTTACACTACATAGCAGACTATGGGAGGTATGAGGCTATCGTTTTTATTATCCATCTCGAGGAGTTCACGGGCCGAAGAAGCGACCCCGGTAAGATGACCGTATATCGGAAGGAGGAGCCATGGTAGGGAAGACGGCTGCAAAGGTTTACACAAGCATGCTGTCCACTTTTGTGGGCAGCGGCCTGGAGGACCTGATGGTGGGAAGGAGGGACTTCCTCCTAGATGCCCTGCGGCAGAGGGTGAGTGGCATCGAATTCATCGCGGGCGAGTTCGTCAAGGACTTCAGCGAGTTGGAGGGCGCATACGACAGGGATGATATCGACGGCGTGCTGGTCATTTCGGAAGGCCCCAGTACTTATGGTAAGATATGGTATAACCGTGCGCTCTCCGAGGCCGAGTTCTTCCGCAAGAAGCCGACCGTGATCGCCAACGATCCCTCCATCGGCGCCTACGCTTCGACCTACACCATGACCCCCTTCTTCACCTCCGTATACCGCAGCGGTCTTCCGGTCATCCCGGTGATCGGCACCCACCTGGACGACATGGTTCCGGCCATGCACCTGCTCGAGGTGATACACCGCATGAAGGAGGCGCGCCTGCTACTCATGGGCGACTACGAGATCATGCCCCATCTCGCGCAGGTGATGTACGCGGTGGGAGGCGAGTTCGATCAGACCATCTGGGTGCTCGATTTCGAGGAGCATATAAAACGTCTCAAGGAGATATTCGGGACCGAGGTCATCATCATGAACGGGTGGGATTTCCGCAAGGACTACTACGAGGCGGTGCCGGACGGCGAGGCGCAGGAGTTGGCGGTCCGCTTCATAGCGGAATGCATGGCCTTGGACGGGCCAACCCGCGAAGAGGTGGTGGGGGCGGCAAGGTGGGTGCCAGCTGTGTGGAAAGCCGTCGGCGATACAAGGGCGGACGCGGTGTGCCTCCTCGAAGGTATGGGAGGGATAAAATCCCATCCCTGCTTCGTGGTCAGCGAGCTCAACGACGCCGGGATCCCCATGTTCCCCATCGCCCAACTGGACACCACGGTCACCATGCTCATGATGTACTACCTCACGGGAAAAATCGGGTACGGCAACGAGACCTGGCTAGATATCCCGGAGGGGCGCGTCCTGCACCAGCAGTGCTGTGCTCCCCGCACCTGGGGACTGGAGCCGGACAGCCCCAGGCAGCGCTACGATTTGAGGATCTGCTGCATGGGAGGTACCACCATCGTGACTGAGCCGGGCAGCGGTGTCGTCGGCGAAACAGCCACCTCGGTCCACCTCTCCCTGCCCGGCAGGTTTATCAGTATCCATCAGGGCGAGTTCGCCGGGGCAATGTACCGGGAGAGGGGCCCCGATTTCTGGGGCAAGGACTTCCTGGGGCAGATGAGATTGCGCGATTTTACCTATGAACAGATAGGCTGCCACCATAAGTACATCGTGAAGACGGACCATGCCCGGCGCATATGGGAGAACTGGACCAAGATGGTGGATCTCGCCGGAGGCACCAAGTCCCTCTATATCGGCGATTATAAGGACGAGCTCAGGGATCTGGCCACGCTCCTGCAGTTGGACCTGGTCCAGGAGGACCTGGAGGACCTGGACTACGATTGGCTGCACCGCAATCTCTTCGAGCGCCGCCCCTTCCCCGTTTCCTCGCTGGTACTGCCGTCATTCGAGCCCTATCGCGTGGAGCGTATGCAGTCCCTTGTGGACAGGATTTTGCAGGGGGAGGTTGGGGTGCAGGACCTGCTGAACCAGATGGCCAGGCAGGTTTTGCAGCTGCTGCCGAAGCTCATGTCCGAGCCCGAGTTCAAGGATATGCAGGGCGGATTCATGCATCGCCTGCCCGAGCTGTTCGAACGCCTCAAGGCCCTGCAGGACAAGGACCTATTTCTGAAGGTAAGAGATGTAGGCCTGTACGAGGTCGAGCTCGATCCTTCCGCCGCCATGCGCATGGATTTCGACGCGGTGCACAAGCTCTCTCCACTCGAGGAAAGCGAGCTTTCCGACGAGCGGTGGATAGGCCTGGAGATCGACCCGCGCGTGTTGGTGGAGATGCTCATGGGAGTCGAGGGGCTGCGCACTATGAGAAACGAGAACATGCTGAGGGTACATGGGCTGCAGCACGTGGAGTCGGGCGGCATGCGGATGGGATCCTTCGGGATCGCCGAGGTGACAGAGGCATACTACAGGTTCGGCGGCTTCGAGCACTTCCACGAGCTGGCCCGCTCCCTGGTGGAGGGACTTCTCCAGGTATTCGATATGTAAGGCGCGACGCCCGGCCGTTTTTTCGGGGGGAGGCGGCGGTCCGTCTCGCCCCCGCCGGGTGTTTGTGCGCATATGCCACATTTAATATAATCGGGAAAGCATCTCATGCGTGTCGTATCCTTATGGATAAGCCGCGCTTCCATATATCTGGATGGTAGATCTCGAAGAGAAAAGGATGGTAAGATGCCTGCCGTCGAAACGGAAATCCTCATCATCGGAGCCGGGATCCTCGGTGCCGCCACCGCGCGGGAGCTCTCCAGGTATAAAGCCGACGTGACGGTGGTGGAGAAGAACGTGGATGTGGGCTGGGGGATCACCAAGGCCAACGTGGGGGTAGTCTGTCAGGGAAGGGATACCCTGGAGTTCCGCCCCGAGTACCACCGCACCCGCCTCCTGTGGAAAGCCTTACCACTCATGGAACCGCTGTGCAAGGAGCTAGAGGTCCCCTTCAAGAGGGTGGGCGCCTACCTGATGATCCGCGACCAGGTCCTCAAGGAGAAACTGGATAAGCTCGCGAAGCGCACCGAGAGCCTCGGCCTGGGTGCGGACAAATATTATCCCTATCCCGAGTTGAAGGAGAAAGAGCCCTTCATCTCACCCGAGATAAAAGGGGGCTTGCATGACCCGGAGATCGCGGTGGTCCACCCCGTCTACCTGACGCAGGCCCTGATGGAGAACGCCACCAGAAACGGCGTCAAATTGATGCTGGAGACGGAGGTGACCGGCATCCGGGCGGACCACACCACGTTCACCGTGCTGACGAACCGGGGAGAGATCAAGGCGCGCTACGTCATCAACGCGGCGGGGGAGTGGGTAGATAAGATCGCCGCCATGGTGGGTGCGGACGACTTCGTCCTCTTTCCCATCAAGGGGTATGTGGGAGTCCTGGACCGTAACTGCGCGCAGCTGGCGGGGAGCCTTCTCGCGGTACTGCCCGAGGAGCCGGGGGACATGAACATCGTGGTCCCCACCGTGGAGGGCAACCTGCTCTTCGGCATTCAGCTCCAGATCAACCGCCGCCACGACCGTTCCACCACCGGGCACATGGCCCGCCTGGCTCTGCGGAACGCCCGCAAGCTCATACCCGAGATCTCGGAGAAGGACGTCATCAACTCCTTCTGCGGCTACCTCATGTTCCGCAATTTCGAGATAGGATGGCACGAGTGCGAGGTGGCCATGTCCGAGCGCGTGCCGCGCTTCATCAACATGACCATAGGGTACCCGGGCGTAAGCGCCAGTCCCGGCGCAGCCCTCGAGGTGGTGGAGATACTGCAGCGGGACGGCCTCGGTCTCGAGCCGGACCCCGGATTCGATCCCAAGCGCGAGGATATCCCCGATTTCAGCCTGCTCTCCGAGCGGGAGAGGAAAGCACTGATAAAGAGGGACCCCCGCTACGGCCACGTGGTCTGCCGCTGCGAGACGGTGACGGAGGGCGAAATAGTAGAGGCCATAAGGCGTGGGGCCACCACCCTGGACGGCGTGAAGTTCCGGGTGCGTCCCGGCACCGGCCGCTGCCAGGGGGGGTTCTGCGGCCCCCGCGTGACGCGTATCATAGCCCGCGAACTCGGAATACCAGAGACCGAAGTCACCAAGTCCGGCGGGGCATCGACCCAGGTGCCCCTGCGCACCAAGCAGCTCCTGGAGAAAGGAGGCGCAGATGGCTAGCCGCGTCGACGTCGCCGTGATCGGAGCGGGGCCGGCCGGCCTGGCCGCCGCCATAGCCGCCCGCGAGCAGGGAGCCGAGAAAGTCCTCATCATCGAGAGGGCCGAGCAACTGGGTGGCCTGCTCCCGCAGTGCATACACAACGGCTTCGGGCTTCTCTACTTCGAGCAGGACATGACCGGGCCCGAGTACGAGAAGGCCTTCATCGCCAAGGCAATGAGCCTGGGAGTGGAAACCCGGTTGGAGACCATGGTCATCGACCTGGATGCCGAGCGGGGCATCACCGCCGTGAGCCGCAAGCACGGATATATGCGCTTCAAACCCGGCGCCGTGGTCCTGGCCATGGGTTGCCGCGAGAGGTCGCGGGGAGCGGTAGGCATCCCCGGAACCAGGCCCGCCGGCGTGCTCACCGCGGGGACATGCCAGAGGTTCGTGAATATCGAGGGTTACATGCCGGGCACGCGTTACGTGGTCCTGGGTTCCGGCGATATCGGCATGATCATGGCCCGCCGCCTCACCCTGGAAGGGGCGAAGGTGGAGGCGGTGGTGGAGATCATGCCCTGGCCGGGCGGCCTCATCCGCAACGAGGTACAGTGCCTGCACGATTTCGGTATCCCCCTGCTGCTCGAGAGTACGGTCACCTTCATCCACGGCGAGGAGAGGGTGGAGGGGGTCACGGTGTGCAGGGTGGACGCGGAGCGCCGCCCCGTGGAGGGCACGGAAAAGTCCTATCCCTGTGACTGCCTGCTCGTCTCGGCCGGGCTCATCCCCGAAAACGAGCTCTCCCGCAAGGCGGGCGTGGAGCTCGACCCCGTGACCGGCGGGCCGGTGGTGGACCAGAACCGCCAGACCAGCGTCCCGGGCGTCTTCGCCGGCGGCAACGTGGTGCAGGTGCACGACCTGGTGGACTGGGTGAGCTGGGAGGCGGAGGCGGCCGGCCGCGCCGCCGCGCGCTTCGCCGATAAGGGCGAGCTGAAGGCCGCCGCTGGGGTGAGGGTGATGCCCGGCGATAACATCAAGTACGTCGTCCCCCACACCATCTCCGGCAGGGAAGACGTCACCCTGCATATGCGGGTGACGCAGCCGGGTCTCAAGGCGACGGTGAAAGCGGGTGGTATCCTTAGCAAGCGCTTCCGATCCGTGCGTCCCAGCGAGATGGTCGTCCTCGACCTCAAGGGCGAGGCGCTCAAGGAGGCCGGGCTCAAGGGCGAACTCGTCGTAGACTGCGAGATGAGGGGTGGTGGTTGAGATGGCACCCAAGGAGACGATTATCTGCATCGGTTGCCCGCTGGGATGCCGGGTGACGGTGATCCAGGACAAGAAGGGCAACGTCGCCGGCCTCAAGGGCGCCGAGTGCAAGCAGGGCCAGAAGTACGTCCTGGAGGAACTCAAGAACCCCGTGCGCACACTGACCGCCACCGTGCCCACGGGAGACGAGGGCTTCCCGCTGCTGCCGGTGCGCACCTCCCTTTCCATCCTCAAGACATTGCTCAAGCCCGTCATGGTGGAGACGGCCAGGGTGAAAGTCAAACCCCCCGTGAAGGCCGGGGATGTCATCTTGAAAAACGTCAAGAGGACGGGGGCGGACCTCATCGCCACCGCCGACTGGCCGGGAAGCACGGGGGAGGGATAGACATGGCGGGCGGCAACGAGATAGACGTGGTTACCCTACAGTTGGCGCGCAAGGGCCTGCAGGCCGCCGAGCACGTGGCCGGCGACCTCATCGGCTGGCCCTGCAGCATCGTGGTGGTGGACAAGGCGGGAGCGGTTCTCGCCGGCCATCGCATGGACGGCGCCCCGCCGGCCACCTTCGACATCGCGGTGGAGAAGGCCTGGACTTCCGCCACCTTTCTCGCACCCACCCTCATGCTGGGGCGTATGACCGACCCCCGCACCGCACTGGCGCCCCTCGACCAGCTCCCCCTCGGACACCACGGCATGGGGCTGCAGTTCAAGCACAAGGGGAGGCTGACCACCATCATGGGGGGGATCCCCATACGCGATAAGGATATGAAGGTGATCGGGGGCGTGGGCACCAGCGGCACCCCCTCCGCCCTGGACGACAACACGGTGAGCCAGCGTTGCTGGTCGGCCATGTACGACGCCGAGGATCCCCCGCTGGAGAGCCGCCTGGATGAGTACGTGAAGGTCGTGGAGGCCGCCATTGCCAGGGCCGGGGATATGGGCCTCACGGTCAGTGTCTGTCTGTGCGACGCCGAGGGCTGGCCGAAGGTCTTCTACCGCATGGACGGCGCCCTCTATCCCACCGCCGAGCTGGCGCGGGACAAGGCATGGACGGCGGCCGCCTTCCGCGCTCCCAGCTCCGATATCTCTAGCTATGGGGTGAAATCCCTGCCCGGCCTGGGCATACCCACGGGGGGCTGGAACGAGCGCGTCTGCCCCGTACCCGGGGGGTTGCCCATCTTTGATGCCGGCGGAGAGCTGGTCGGATCGGTGGGTGTCGCCGGCGGCACCACAAGCGAGGATGTGCGCATCGCCAAGGCCGCTACCAAAGCCCATACGGCACGGAGATAACGTCCGATCGATTGCATCGCGTAAGCCAGGTTTTTCGCGTAGCGGAAAATCGTGTTGCGAGGAGGCGAAGCCGGCGTGGCAAGCTCGATCAAGCCTCACGACGCTACAGAAGGGCTTGGCGACGGGGCGGCGCAACGGTGCAAGTCGCCTGTCCCGGCGAAGCCGGGCGTGCCGGTGTGGCTGCACCAGTCGGTGAGCTTCGCCAGGCTGCCCATGTTCCTGGAGCAACCGTCGTACCTGGACCAGGCGGCGCTGGACTTCCCGGAACTCAAACTGATAACCGGGCACGGAGGTTGGCCCTGGACGGCGTAGTTGGTGGCGATGGCCTGGCGTCATGGGCGGTATCGACGAACTCGACCAGTTGATCCTGGGAGTGCATTACGTCGTCCGTCTCTTGAGCAATCTATCCATCAGGCGGTAATAACCCGCCGTGATCTTCAGGTAGCCGACCGGCATCAGGCGCTGCAATACATCGATGAAGTAGGCGTCGGGGCCGATGAGGACGCGGTGCCGGTTCTTCTTTATCCCCTCGACTATCTTCGCGGCGGCCTTCTCGGGCGATGTATGGGCCATGCGGTCGAAGCTCTCCACGATCTCCTGCCTGTTGCTGCCCATCTCCTCCAGCAGGGACTCGCACAGTCGCGCCCCTCTCGCTATGTTGGTCTTGATACCCCCGGGATGGACGACGGTGGCGCTGACGTTTTCCGCGTCGATATCCAGCTCCAGGCGCAGGCATTCCGTGAATCCCTTGATGGCGAATTTGGCTATGGTATAGGCGGATTGGGTGGGAGTGGCCACCATGCCGAGGACGCTCGAGATGTTGACGATATGGCCCTCATCCGCCTCTTTCAGGTAGGGAAGAAAGGCCTTGGACCCGTAGATCATGCCGTAGAGGTTGATGCCCAGCAGCCAGGACAGGTCCTCGTAGCTCATATCCTCAATTTTTGCGCCCAGGGCCACCCCCGCGTTGTTGACGACGAGGTTGACCCTGCCGAACTCGCGCACCACCTCGTCCGCCCACGCGTATACGGCCTCCCTGTCCGCCACGTCCAGCACGGTGGTATGCACCGCCGCCCCGAGGGCCCCTATCTCCCGTTCCGTCTCGCGCAGGCCCTCCTCGTTGATGTCCGCGATGGCGCAGCTGCACCCCTCCCGCGCCAGGAGGATGGCGGTGGCCTTCCCAATACCGGATGCGGTGCCGGTTATCGCCGCGACTCTGCCCTTGAGGTCTTTCATGAGGTCTATATTCTAACCCAGGTACCGCCGCGGCGCGAATACCGCGTACACGTCCCCCTCACGTAGTCGCTCGCGGATTGGGACGCCGGGGGCATGCACGCGGCGGGTGACCCCATGCGATCGGATTCTCATGCCGACGCAATATCGCCAGGGGTTTCCAGGTCTCGCAGGGTGAACGTGAAGCACGCGCCCCCGTCGTTATATGCACGGATCTCGCCTCCATACAGGGATACGAGCTTTTCCACAATGGAAAGGCCCAGGCCGGTGCCGCCGTCCTTGCCCCTGAACAGGGGGAGGAAAACGCTTTCGATATCCTCGGCGGGTATGCCCGGTCCGTTGTCCCTTACCAGGTAGCGGTGAACGCCGTCCTCCTCCTCGTGGGTGATCCCGACCTGCGGGTCGGGGTTGTCGTTATAGGATAGTGCATTCCCGATGAGGTTCGAGAAGATCTGGTAGACGTGGGTCGGGTCGGCCAATATGCGGCCCAGGTCATCGTCGACGGCCACCCGTACACCCTTCTCCTCGATGGGCCATGCCTTGTCTTCGAGCACCTTCTCCACGATCTCCTTGACGTCGATCTCGGAGACTTCGCCGGGGGACTGGCCTGCCTTGGCCAGGGCGAGCAGGTTTTCGATGAGCACCTCCGCGCTGAGCGAGCTGTTCCGGATGATCCCCACGACTTTGTCGCCCTTCGCGACGGTGTCGCGGTCCGCGCAATCCTCCATCAACCCTTCCAGGGTCGCGGAGGCGGACTGGATGACCGATATGGGCCCCCGGAGGTCGTGGGATACCACTTCGGCATATACCTTCAGCTCCCGGTTGATCCTCGCGAGCTCCTCTTCCATCAGCTTGCGCTCGGTGATGTCGGTGAGGATACCCCTTATCCCCACCGGAGTCCCAGCCTCATCCGAGATGATCACCGAGTACACCACGCAGGGGAACACCGTGCCGTCCTTCCTCCTGGCCAGGTACTCCCTGACCGCGCCCGTGGAGCTGCCGTCCATCAGCTTCCCTATTGCGCGGGTGATACGCCCGTGGTCGGACGGGTCGATGACATCCAGGGCGGTCAGGCCGGCCGCGATATCGTCCTGCGAGTATCCGAATATGCGCTGCGCGACCTCGTTGACGTAGGTGATCCTTCCGCTCGCATCCGTTTCGAACACCACCTGGGGAAGGGTGTTTGCCAGTACGCGGTATCTCTCCTCCGAATCGGCCAGGGCCCTCTCGGCGCGCTTACGGTCGGTGATGTCGGTTACGAAACCTCGATGGCCACTAGACCTCGGCCCCGATGACGGCCAGGGGATGGGTGGTCAACACGTACAGGAGTATTTCGGGGCTGAAGCGCTTTCGGTCGTATTGGCAGATGGCCATACAGCGGCTGCCGGGGAAGAAACGGTTCAGCTTGGACTCATATTCGATGAGTCTCTCCGAGCCCGGGAGCTCCTTCAATGCCCAGGTCATCTCGCCCGTCACCCTCAAGGCGGTATATCCCTCCGCAAGCGCCTTCTCGGTCTCCTCGCGCAGAAGGGCGATCATGCCGTCGGGATCGAAAACTCCACCCTTCATGTACGCATCATCGACGCTTAATATGGAGAGCTGGCCGCTCTCCAGGAAAGGCCCGGTGTCCAGGCCGTCATCCCGGAGATAGCCGAGGACTTCCTCGGAGGTATGCTGGTCGACGATGTAGAAGACTTTCTCGCCGCGCTCGAGGCCGAGCCTGATATATGGCGTAACAAGGGCGCGATGTTCCTCGTCCGTCTTGTATATGCAACAGAAATGGTCTCCGGGACGCAGGTCGCCGATATCCCCTGCGGTCATTTCATGTCCCTCCCAGCCATTTTCGGTGATGCAACGCCGATAATCGTCCCCGGGATTCTCCTTCTGTCCCGCGCGCTCGCCGGCTGTCGTGGATGAGGACAATGCGAATCCGTCCACGGCGAGCGGATATTACCGGAGCATTCCCGATTTATTGCCGTATTCACTGATGATATTATTCCCCCTGATACTCCGATCTTTCCGCCATCCGTCCATACACATATGGTCAGGGTTTACGCGCAGGTCAGAGCGGAGAACAAAGAAGGGCGCGGGAGCCCGCGCCCTTCTTCAAGCGTCGGTCTAATATGGCAGCGGTTCACCGTCCACGCAGGCCGGGGGCTCCCATCCCAGGATCTGGTAGATGGTGGGAGCTATATCCCCGACCTCGACTTCGTCAGCGATAACCGTCCCCGGCGCGTATGCCGGCCATCCCGCGGGGGCCTTGAAGATAAGCGGCATATGCACGGTCTGCAGCCCGCCGTGTGCGCCGGGGAAACCCAGTTGCACGTTGTCCGGTATGTTGCCGAGGGTTATGCCCACCGGGTTGGCGGCGCCGGAGAGTATGGCCCCGTGCGCGGCCTGGTTGTAGTTGTACAGAGGGAAGATGCAGAGGTCGGGCCAGAGGTGACCGTCGGGTTCATCGGGGTGGGCCACCCAGTACTCGGAATATAGCTCCATGGGCCGCACGTGCCCCAGGTCCCCGTAGTCCACCCCGCTGAGCATCTCCTCGCGGTTGATGACCGTGAGCGGCTGTACCGGTCCCAGCTCCGGGTCGTCGACGGTATAGCCCTCCAGGATCTCCTCGATGGCCTGGAGCTTGGCGGCGTCGTCACACCAGATGAAGTTGATCTCCGTGCCCCCTCCCTCGATATAGTCCTCGTAGTGGACCAGTCCCTGCCGGCGCAGGATATCGCGCAGGTCCAGCACCTCGTAACCGCTCTTCTCGTCCTTCATGTTCTCCATGCCGTGGTCGGAGAGGACTACGACGACGCTGTTGTCGTAGACTCCCCGGTCCTTCAGGAGCTGTATGAACTCCGCGAAGAGCACGTCGACTTCGCGGCAGATGTCCAGGCACTCGTCCCGCCGCATCCAGGGACTGAAAGCACTCACATCGTCCACCGCGCTCGGCGTGCTCTTGGTGTCCCATTCGTCGTCGGTCCAGGAACTCCCGGTGAAGTGCCCGGTGTTGTCCAGATCGGCGGCGTTGATATAGCAGACGTCGGGGTCCTCCTCGACGATGGAGCGCATGAACGAGTCCACCAGGTAGCGGTCCTCGCAGTGGTTTCCCGGCGTATTGCCTACGATCATGCTGACGGGCATGACGTAGAGGCCAAGGCCGAGGATGAGGTTGAACTGCCCCAGCATGGCCGGGATGAGTATCTCCCGCGTGGTATCGCAATAGAAACCGGCGGAGAAGGGCCCCGAAAGGGGATCGGATGGATTCTCATCCGTGAGGGGATCGCCCGCCGCGCTGTACTTATAGGGGGGCGGGAAGAAGAGGGGAAAACGTTCGCTCTGGCCCACGATATCCACCGTCCTCTCTCCCTCGATGTTGGCCAGCCAGTTCTTGTTGGACCAGAAACCGGTGAGGGATTTTCCGCCCGTTTCCCCCTTGGCCACCTCGTAGATGCGCTCTATGGGTTCTCCATCCGCGCCGTAGAGCATGAGGTCCATACTGTTGGCGCCCATGATGACCTCGTCATGTTCCGTGACGCCCTTCCAGGTGCCGCCCACCATGTACAAGCCCTGCGTGCCCGTGTAGGTACCGGCCAGGGCATTGGTGTGGTTCATGTCGGTGGCCGAGGGCAGATAGACACGGGCATCGGTGTAGTTGACTCCCTGATCCATGAAAGAATGCAGGTTGGGCATGAGCCAGTCACCCTCGCTGCCCGCGGCGGTCCCCGCCCGGTTGAGGTAGAGATACTCGGGGTCCATGGAGTCGATGGCGAAGTAATAGACGTTGCGCACGTCGGTGACCTCAGCGGCGATATCCACGTCCTCGACCGCGCCGAGGCTGCTGGTGGCGGTCAGCGTCAGGTCGAGGCGGTCTCCCACAGCGGCCGTGGCGGGGGGAACGGCGATGAGGATCGCCTGCTCCGTCTGTTTGGGTGCGAGCCCCGCAACCGTGTCCCTGTCCAGTGCGATATCCCAGTCGCCCGCGTCCCCGGAGACCGCCAGCTCGATATCGGCCGCACTCGCGTCCAGGTTGGTTACATGGAAGATAAAGGAAGTCGTCTCCCCGGCCATCACCTGGTGGGCGTGGGGTCGCATGCCGTCCAGGTCGTTGGCGCAGTAGAGCATGCCGGGGTTGATCACCTGCACGGTGATCTCGGAGTGTGAAGAGGTCAGGTTCCCCGGACCGAGCTTGAGGGTGACGTCCATGGGCTGGTTCTTGGGCAGAGCGGCCGTCGGCGTTATTTCCACGTTGTAGTAGACCGGCGAGGGGTAGAGGTAATTATGGGTAAGCCCGTTTGCCACCACCTGGCTTATCTCCGCCCCGCTCGAGTCGGTGAACCTCACCTGGCAGGGGAAGTCCGCCTCGTAGCCGAGGACGTATGTGTCCTGCGTCCCGCCATGGTTGGTGGCCGCGAGGAGCCACGAGAGGGGCTCACCCGTGAAGGCCTGCAGGAGAGGGTCGCGATATCCCTGGCCGGCGAGTATATCTCCCGCCGAGTTCTCCAGTTGGGGCTGCGAGGCCAGGGCGGACACCTTCAGCCACACCCGGTGTTTCTCCGTCCCGCGTACGCCGGTCACCTTGATATATCCCGTCGTGCCCTCGGGCGTGGCGGGGGAGCAGGTGACCAGCACCCACGATTTCGCAGTGCCCTGGACACCGGAAGGCCTCACCAGGGAGGGCAGGACCAGGGCGTTGAAATATGGTGACTCACTCTGGACCGAGAGCCAGGTCCACGCGGTGACGTCGGCGATGTTGCGCGTCTCCACCGGCATCCAGGTCAGGGTCCTTCCCGTGGATGGGGAGAGCATTTGTTGCGGGAACATACTGAAGAGGTCGAAGGTGGCGGGCGTATAGGCGGCAGGCGCGGCGCCCGCCGTCCCGTATCCGGGCCCCAGCGGCATCATGGTGAAAAGCAATGCCGCCGCAGCGATGATGGCCGTACAGGCTATCATGTGGTGGTAACGGTAGAGGTTCTTCTTGCTTCTCATCGGCATCCCCCTTTGCTGTCGTTTCCGTGTGTCGGAAACCCCCCCATTTTCCCTGCGCTTACCGGCGAGCGCGCGCAGGTCCTGGCATTTAACAGTTGTTAAAATAGTAACATAACGCGCTATCCGTGTCTAAATACCATTATCTTACAAACACCCCCTCATCCCTGCCTCGCTGCCGAGTTCCTATAACGCGATACTATCACGACCGCCGCATCAATTCCACGCACCCCATCCACAACCGGTTTATAGATAAACGCTCGAGAGAATGCAGCGCGAAAGCGCGGCGACGCCCGGAGGGCGGCGGCACGGTGCCAGTCGCCAGTCCCGGCGCAGCCGGGCCTGGCCTGGCACGCGTACGCCCGGAAGATGGTATGTCTGCGCCAGTCCCGGCGCAGCCGGGCCTGGCCTGGCACGCGTACGATCGATTGTGGATGGGGGCGTGTGCAGAGGGAGAGGTTTTCTGCGCCAGTCCCGGCGCAGCCGGGCCTGGCCTGGCACGCGTACGCCCGAGAGATGGTAATTTAACCACACCATGCGGTTAATTTAAATTTCCGTTTCGAGATAGAATCGGGTATCATCAACTAACGTAGATGGCTGCGTATAACCGGCTTCGTGGACCTTCTGTTACGACCACGGCGTGTTTGGGAAAATACGATACACCACCGGCTAGCGGAGACGGAGTTGAAAAGCAGGGGGGGCGCGTTGCGCCGCCGGATCCAGACGGAGGTAATCAAATGAACGTGGGCAAGCTCGGAGAACAGCATCTGGCCAGGGTCGGAGAGACGGTGACCATGATCTTCGAGGACCGTGAGATCACCAACGTGGAGGTCAGGGATAATTCCGGCCGCCTGGGTAACGCACTCAGGGGACTCGGTATCGGCGTGGATGACGTAGTGGCCGTGACCATGTCCAACTGCCCCCAGGTCTTCGAGGCCTTCGGCGCCGTCTATGCCATCGGGGGCACCGCATTGCCCATCCTGTTCGTGCTTTCAGCGGAGGAGTGCCGCTTTATCCTGGAGGACTCCGGCGCTGTTGCGGTCGTAACCGATGCCATCCTGGTGGGGAAGGTACTCGAGGCGACCGAGGGCCTGGAGAAGCTGCGCCACATCATCGTGGTGGGAGGAGAGGACTCGGAGCGCACCCTCTCCTACGAGAGGCTGCTGGCCGAATCGTCGCCCGAGCTGGAGATGGTGGACAGGGCTCCCGACGACGTCGCCATCCTCATGTACACCTCCGGTACCACCGGCAAGCCCAAGGGGGTTATGCTCACCCATGAAAACCTCATCACCTCGGCCGAGAGCGCATACATGGCCAATGAGGTGACCAAGCCCCAGATCACGCTGGTGTGCCTGCCCATGGCCCATATCTATGGCGTCGGCGCCATGAACGCTGGGAA
Organism: Actinomycetota bacterium; assembly: GCA_003598015.1. Lineage (GTDB taxonomy): Bacteria > Actinomycetota > Geothermincolia > Geothermincolales > RBG-13-55-18 > SURF-21. The sequence goes on from QZKE01000058.1 coordinate 26,918, forward strand.
TTTCGGCGAGATCCCCGAGACCAAGGCCATCCTCATGCGCTGGTACGACCCCGAGGAGTGCATGCGCCTGATCGAGAAGTACAAGGTGAACTTCTTCCCCGCCGTCCCCACCATGTATTCCCTCATCCTCAACCACCCCAACGCGGACGCGTACGACCTGAGCTCGCTGAAGGACTGCATCGCGGGGGCTGCGCCGCTGCCCCTGGAGTTGAGGCGCGATTTCATGGCCAGGTTCGACTGCGGCATGCGCCAGCTCTACGGCCTGACGGAATCCGCGGGCATGGGAGCCTGCCTGCGGCCGAGCCAGGAATGGCGCGATGGTGCCATCGGCAAGGCCTACCCCAACATGGAGCTGGCCGTCTTCGACGAAGACGACAACCCCCTTCCTGTCCGCGGGATAGGCGAGATAGTCATCCGGGGGCCGCAGGTGATGAAGGGCTATCACCGGCGGCCCCAGGAAACGGAGGAGACGCTGCGCGGGGGCTGGCTGCACACCGGAGATATAGGTTTCCTCGACGAGGATGGGTACCTGTACATCACCGACCGCAAGAAGGACATCATCATCAAGGGCGGCGAGAACATCATGCCCATGCAGATAGAGGAGGTCGTCTACGGCCATCCCGCCGTGGCCGAGGCTGCGGTGATAGGCATCGCCGATCCCACCTACGGGGAGGATATCGTGGCCTACGTGGCCTTGAAGCCGGGCGCGGAGGCCAGCGCCGACGAGCTGCTCGAGTATTGCCGCGAGAACCTTCCCACCTACAAGCAACCCCGGGAGGTGCGCATCCTGGAGTCCCTCCCCAAGAGTTCCATCGGCAAGATACTCAAGCGCGAACTGCGCAGCCAACACACATCCTGAGATCACCGTAGCACAACAGCAAGGTACGGCGCCTTTCGAGCCGGATGGGCCCATTCCAAATAATTGACTTACTCAATACATTGAGTAATAATACTCAATATGATGAGTAATATGCAGGATGAGTATGAACGACCATACGCAAAGATCTTAACGAAACGCCTACGAGAGTCCCGGCGCTTCATCCAGGCAGTGGCTGGACCCCGCCAAGTCGGAAAGACGACCCTTGTTCACCAGGTGTTGGCGGGATTGGGGCCGCGCACCCACTATGCATCCGCCGATGAACCAACCCTGAAGGACAGTGCCTGGATAGAAGCCCAATGGGAAGCGGCGCGCCTGCTCCCCGGGCAAGGGGGTCGCGCGGGAGCAGTGCTGGCATTAGACGAGATACAGAAGATCCCCGCATGGTCGGAAACGGTCAAGCGCCTTTGGGACGCCGATACCGCCGCGCGGCTGCCGCTGAGGGTGATCCTCCTCGGATCAGCGCCACTCCTCATGCAGCATGGACTGACAGAGAGCCTGACGGGACGTTTCGAGATTCTTCATCTCCCCCACTGGTCATTTACCGAGATGCACGCTTGTTTTGATTTCACCCTCGAGGACTACATCTACTTTGGTGCTTACCCAGGGGCAGCCCCGTTGACGGCAGAGCCTGCGCGGTGGGCGCGATATATAAAAGACTCGCTGATCGAGACCACCATCTCAAGGGATGTGCTGCTCCTCACCCGCGTGGATAAACCAGCTCTGTTGCGGCGCCTTTTCGAGCTCGGCTGTCGTTACTCTGGCCAGATACTTTCATACAACAAGATGATGGGGCAGCTGCAGGATGCCGGCAATACCACTACTCTTGCGCACTATTTGGATCTCCTGGCTGCCGCCGGCATGCTGGTCGGGTTGCAGAAATATTCGGGGGCCGTAATTAGTCGGCGAGGATCAAGCCCGAAGCTTCAGGTATTGAATACCGCGCTGATGACAGCTCAAACAAGCTCGTCGCTATCGGAGCTGAAGAGAGAGCGGGAACTATGGGGCCACCTCGTTGAATCCGCTGTAGGGGCATGCCTGGCAAATGCATCTGCCACAGGTTCGTTCGAGCTATTCTACTGGCGTGACCGCAACCGCGAGGTGGATTTCGTAGTGAAAGCCGGTCGAAAGCTCATCGCCATAGAAGTGAAGAGCGGCAGGAAGCGCGATACGCTACCAGGCCTCAAGGCGTTCATCGAGGCCTATCCCAAAGCAACACCTCTGTTGATCGGCGGCGATGGTATTGCAATAGAAGACTTCCTTTCCATGCCGGTCGAGAAATGGACAGAAAAACCTTCCCTTTAGCCTATTAGAAATGGGCACGATTTGGACACAGCGGAGAATTCTGCGGTTTCCAGGCACCCTCACACACGGCATCCTTTTAACTTAAAAACGCAGCTTAAGATATAGATTAGCGGAAAAGAAGAGGCGCGTTTCCTCCAGGTCTCTTTCAAAGCACAGCGCCTTTCGAGCTGGACGGTCCTTGCTTGGGCCTACCAGAGGAGGACTTTCCTAAAACCCTCGTACATGCCGTCCGCAACCAGCTTGCCGGTGAGGGCGGAGAAGACTATCCCCCCCGGCCAGATGGAGTAGTGGCCGGCCAGGTAGAGGTTCTTCACCGGCGTGGTGAACTGGGCGAAGCGCCCGAACAGAGGCGTCTTGTACATGTCGTAGGACCAGCCCATGATGGAGCCCTGCGGGTTCAAGGTGTACCTGGAGAGCGTGCGCGGGGTTGCGAGATCCTTGTATTCCACCTTGTCGCGTATGCCGGGTATCACGTCTTCCATGTCCGCGATGACTTCGCCGAGGACCTTGTCCTTCAGCGCCCTGTACGCGTCGTTGCGCGCCATGGGGTCGGCGGAACCGGTGCCCCAGCCGTTCATCCAGTCGTACGGCATCGGTATCTGAACGATCACCGAGTTCTTGCCCTCGGGCGCCAGGCTCTTGTCGTGCATGGAGACCCAGCTGAGCATGGCCCAGTTCTTGCGGTGCAGGTCCGGATCGTAGATGTCGTCGCTGTAGGCGTAGTCCCTCCAGTAGAGGGTGTGGTGCGCCTTGTGCTTCTCGGCGAGCTCGCTGTCGTACATGTCCAGGCCGAGGAAAGCGGTGACCACCGAGATGCTCACATCCCCGTCCTTGTTCCGCGAGAGGAACTTCTTCGGGAGCAGCGCGGGGTCGCACATCTCGGTGAAGAGCCTTTTCGTGTTGCCGGTGTTCACGATCTTGTCGGCGTAGAATTGCTCTCCGGAGGCGATCTCGACCCCTGTGGCCGTATTCCCGGAGGTCAGGATCTTGTCGACCGTGCTCGCGAGCCTGATCTCCCCGCCCTTCTCACTCAGCGAGTCCGCGAGCATATCCGCCAGGGCTACCAGGCCGCCCTTGGGATAGACGTAGTCGTAAAGGAAGCTGTACCAGAACGAGTAGTACATGAAGAGAAGCATGTTCTCGTTTCCGAACTCCCCGAACAGGAAGGCGAGCCGCGGATCGTGAAAGATCTCCCGCGCTTTCTCGCTCCCCGACTTCCTGAAGGTCTCCGGCATCAACTTGAGCATGGGCAGGCCCACCCTGGTCATCTTCGCCATGGTGCGGTATCTGTCCGCCCCCCGCTGGAGCAGGGGGAAGGGGGCGTCCATGAGATCCTTCATGAGGTTGCATCCCGGTTCGATGAAATCGAACCAGGCGTCGATATCGCGCGAGGACTCCGGGAAGCCCTGTTTGAAGCCGGCCCTGATCTGCGCGAAGTCGTGCAGGACCACGTCGCAATCGGGGGTCATCCAGCGCCAGTCCGCCCGATCCCAGTCGCCGGGGTTGTAGAGTCCCAATTCCTCGAGGATGGGGAAGAGTATACCAACGTTCTCCGTGGACTGCGATCCGGCATCGAAGAAGTAGCCCTTGCGGCGGATGCCCGAGATATTCCCCCCGACCGCCCTGCCGTGTTCGAGTACGAGGACCTTCTTCCCCTTGCGCACCAGGTAGTTCCCGCATACCAGACCGCTGACGCCGGCGCCGATGATGATCACGTCGTACTTGCTCTGCCCCTCGCTCATCGTTCTCCTCCTTAAGCGGTGAACGCCCGCTTCGGTCCGTTGCGCATGCACGTCATGCAGAGTCCTCGAGTATCATATCCCCCGCGACTACGCCCGATCCGATGGTCGGAGCTATGCCCCCGCCGAGATGGGTGGAGGCGCCGGTCAGGTAGAGTCCCTTGATCGCCCGGGAGCGCGTGCCCGGCCGGAAGGCGGCCGAGCAGGTGATATCGTTCTGCAACCCGTATACCGCCCCCCTGGGGTGACGGAGCATCTTCTCGAAGTCCTTGGGGGTGTTGACCTTGGCCGCGACGACGTGGTCCCGGATATTGAGGCCGAAATTCCTCTCCAGGACGTCGAACTGCGTCTCCAGGTATCTCTCCTTTATCTGGTCCCAGTCACCTTCCACCGGTTCGTAGGGGGCGAAGGCGACCATGTTGAGGCAATGGTGCCCCTCGGGCGCCAGGGAGGGATCGGCGTGGGTAGGCCAGGAGATGAGCCCGGCACCGAAGGCCGGAATGCGATTCTGCAGGTAATCGTCGAACCAGATGCTGTTCATGTTGTCCAGAGAGGAGTAGCAGATGGTGTGGTGGGCATCGAGGTCCGGCGTGCGGTCCAGGCCCAGCATGATCATGGGTGAGGGCATGGATACCTCGTAGCTCTTGATAGCTCGCTTCGCCCAGGCGGGCAGGTTCTCCTCGCCCACCAGCTCCAGGTAGAGGGTCTTGGCGTTGATATTGGAGACCACTATGCGGGACCTTATCTGGGTCCCGTCCTCCAGCTCGACGCCGCAGGCGCGCCTGCTGTCCAGGAGCACCTTCTTCACCGTAGCGTTGAACCTGACCTCCCCCCCGGACTCCTCGCATGCCCGGGCCATGCCCTGGGGGATGGCCACCATACCGCCGCGCGGGTACAGGACCCCCTCGTGCTCCGAGTAGGCGAGGAAGGCCACATAGCCCGGGCAGAGCGCGGGGGGAAGGCCGATGAAGTAGGACTGCAAACTCATGGAGGCCCGGACGGTGTCGCTCTTGAAGAACTTGCACAGGGTACTCTCGAAATTAAGGATGAAGTACTTCATGTATTTCATCAGAGCGGGATTCTCCATCCCCACTTTCATCATGTCCTTCATCGTCCCCATGGATTTGCACATGACCTTGCCGAAGGCGAAGTTGATAGCCTCCGAGCCCTCCCTGGCGAAGCGGTCCCAGGACCTGGCGTCCTCCTCGGAGAAGCGGGATATTACCTCCCTGGTGCCGTCAAGGTCCACGGGATAGGAGAAGCGCCTGCCGTCGGCGGTGATGAAACCGTAAATAGGATCGATGGGAATGAAGTCTATATAGTCCGAGGTCTTCCTGCCTATCCTTTCGAACAGCTCGTCGATCACCCAGGCCAGTTCCACCACGCTGGCGCCGATATCGAAGCGGTACCCCTCGTGGTCGTACGACGAGCAGCATCCACCCACCTGGCCAGTGTTCTCGCATACCAGTGTCTTGAGACCCTGTTGTGCGAGGATGGCGGCGCAGGAAAGCCCTCCCAGGCCCGCCCCTATCACTATCGCATCATAGTCCATGATTCACCCCCTGTATCGGTGCTTTGAACGCTGGCTCGCTCTACGTTTGAATGTAACATCGTATCGGGAACATAGCAAGTATATATGACCATAGGGTAAGATAATGCTATCTATTAAGGGGAAGCGCTCGGATCCCCGTCTGTTTCTCTGATAATCGGATGCGGAAAGGAGAAGAAAGCGTGGCGCACACCCGGTTGGCCCCTTTTTTGCCCGGATATTTCGATACCCCAGGAGGTAGGCCAGGTTTGAGAAATGGCTAAAGCGGATATAGAAATAACATGTTCAAGTCATTATGACTATCGGTTCTTTGACGAGCCATAGGAAGGGCGCTGAGCGAAAAACCATAATATTCCAGGTAATGAGTAGACCGCAGGGGGGGTGAGCGAGATGGCCGATTATGATGTCATCGTCATCGGCGCCGGCCTGGGTGGGATCTCCGCGGCATCGCTGTGTGCGAAGAACGGCTTCAAGACGGTTCTCTTCGAGCAGTGCGACGTGGTGGGCGGCTGCTGTTCGTCCTTCGACCTCGAGGGGTACCGCTTCGACACCGGCGCATCCATTATCATGCTCGCGGAAAACATCCGGGCGATATTCGAGCTCTTAGGCCGGCGCATGGAGGACTACATCGAGCTGTTCCCTTGCGACCCCATCTACCAGGTAATAGGTCACGACGGGAGCCGCTTCACCATGCCCATGGACATCGCGGAGGCGACCAGCGTCATCGAGAGGGTGGCCCCGGGGGACGTCGAAGGCTGGAAGGAGTTCACGCGCATCGGCCTGACCATGCTCGACGCCATCGGGGACACCATGATGACCCCCATGAACACCTTGAAGGAAATGGCCCGCATGCAGAGCGAACACCGTGACATGATGCGCTACATGGAATACTTCATCCGCTCGCATCAGAGTGTGACGCAGAAGTTCTTCAAGCACCCGGTCATGGAGTCGTTCGTGGCATATCAGTCCTATTACGCCGGCGCACCGCCCTATCTCGGGCTGGGCATCCTCGGCTTCGTCGCCCTCATGCAGCACCTGGGGAGCTACTATCCCAGGGGAGGGATGGTTGCCCTGCCCGCGTCCCTGCAGAAGGTGGGCGAGGAATTCGGGCTGGAGGTGCGCAAGGGGATCAAAGTCGAAAGGATAATCGTCGAGGGGGGCAAGGCGCGCGGGGTGAGGCTGGAAGACGGAAGCGTGGTCTCCTCTAAAATGGTGCTATCGAATACCAACGCCAAGGTCACCTACCTGAAGATGGTCGGGCCCGAGCACCTCAAGCGTTGGGCCATCAAGGCAATCGACAGTTACGAACTGTCGATGCCCATACCCATGATCTACGTCGGCATCGATACCGCGCCCCCGCTTCCGGCGCATCACACCATCAGCGTCGGTCCGCTCGAACAGACCAACAGAAACTGGTACGACTATTATAAGAAGGGGATCAACCCGGAGCCCTGCGGCAGCCTGCTCAGCTGGCCGACGGAGTCGGACCCAGGGCTAGCACCCGAGGGCCACCACGTTCTCAATTTCGTGTGGGGTGGCCCAAACCCCTATGCCCCGCTCGGGGAGAACTGGGACCGGCTCAAGCCCGCCATCAGGGAGGGAGCGGTGAGAGAGCTGGAGAGATTGGTGATGCCCGATATCGCGGACCATATCAAGGTCCTCGAAGTCTCCACTCCACTTGACTTCGAGAGGAGGCTCCTCTCCCCGCAGGGGGCGATATACGGCCTGTTCCTCGACATCACCAGCATGTCTCTCTTCCGGCCCAACCCCCGCTCCCGCGTGGTAAAAGACCTCTATCTATCCGGGGCCTCGACCTGTATGGGGGGAGGGGTGCCGACGACGCTCGCGTCCGGGGTGATCGCCGCGAACTACATCCTGGAGGACCACGGCTGACAGCCGCGATGATACATGCGATTTAATGTGAAGCCAGTCCCCGGGGTCAGCGGCCGGCGGCCGCCCGTATATACACCTGGCCGAAGACGGCGGAGTTGGCCGACTCCTTGGTGGACCAGTAGCCCGGCTCGGTGCCCTCGCCGTTGGGCCGCTCGGAGCCGGTGCGGAATGCCTGCGCGGCCAGGTCCAGCAGATGGTCGCCGCCCCCGTAGAGATATGCGTAGGTGAGGCAGTCCGCGGAGAGCAGGTGCCAGTTGCACAGGTTGACCACGCCGAAACTCTCGTCGGCGACACCGCTGTAGCTCCAGGCATAGGGAAAACCCTGATAGCCCTCGGAGCCCGTGCGCCAGCACTGCTCGACCTCGTGCCGGACCAGGCTGACCAGGTACCCCGCGACGTTCCCGGAATCGGGCAGGCCCGCCGCGTCTAGCATGTCCAGGTAGCGCCCCAGGGAGAAGGTGAACATGTCCAGGGAGAAGATGGATGTGCCCCCACCCGCCCCCGGCTGCGGGGCGGCCAGGAAGGGGTCGGCGGCCAGGTGGGAGTTGTCGATGATCCACTGCGCCGTAGAGAGATATTTGCCGTCCCCGCTGGCCGCGTAGGCGTCGGTCATAATGCTCAGCCCGTTGGCGAAGGGGCGGAAGGAATCGCTGCCGTAGTCGTTGTAGCCGTCGGCCCAACCCTCCCCGTTGCCCCCGCCGTAGCTGTTATCGTAGCGGTAGCGCATGTTCTCGATGACCTCGAAGGCCGCTTCCCGGCATTCCTCGTAGCCGGTGAGGTAGTAATAGAGGAGATTTCCCGCCACTGCGAAGCAGAGGTCGGGATGGGGCGCTCCGTAATTGCGGTGCGGGTTCGCGTCCCCGGGCTCGTCATGATAGGAGTGGCCGAAGTAACCCCCGTCCGCCCAGTGATCTATCGCGCCCTCGTAATGGAGTATGTCCTCGTCCGCGACGTGGAGGCAGGCTGGTTCCGCCAGGTCCCACCAGCGGTAGTCGCCCGAGCGCAGGAACTGTAAGAGCATGCCGTAGTCGAAGTCGTACTTCAGGTTCATCTGGCCCGAGGGGGTCTCGTAATCGAGGGGCACATCGCCGTAGTCGCACCAGCCGTAGAAGTCGTTCTCCTCGATGCTCTGCAGGAGCGAGTACTCCGTATGGCCTATGGAGGGGTCGAAGGCGGCCAGGTTCTGATTTTCGTAAGCCGAGAAACGCGGGTCGCCGCTGGGCGTCGTCCTGCGCAGAGCTCCGCTGTCCGCATACCACTGCGGGGAGGCCAGGCCCAGCAGGGGGGAATCCATGGCCGCCATGGCCTGGGCCGTCCCGGCCTGGTTCGCGTCCCCGGCGTGGAAATAGAGCAGGATCTCATGTGTCTTGTGCTCCCCGGGACGGAAGACGAAATCTCCGCCGTATTCGGCGGGGAAGAGGGAGAGGCGTATCTCGCCTCCGCCGCGGGCGATGCTCTTGGGATAGTTCTGCCAGAAGTCCCTGAGGCCCATCGCCAGGCCCTTGCCGTTCCCGGAGAGGTCGAGCCAGGCCTGCGCGCGCTCGCCCCGGCCTACTTCCGCCCCTCCGCTGTATGCCCTCCACCCGCGCATGGAGACGTAGGACTGGGGGCGAGGGACATGTCCGCGGTGCACGTCCCACCAGGCGGACCCCGAGGAATCCTGGTAGAGGGCTATGTCCGCCCCCGTGGAGAAGGGAGGGCTTCCTCCCTCTCCCGTGCCCAGGACCGCCGTGGGTGAGGCACCGACGCCGGGCTGCAGGCTGAGATGGAGGCCGGAGAAGGTTTCGCTCCCCGGGCACCCGATGTCCCAGCATTGCGGCTGGCCCATGCCGTCGGGCTGGGTGGGATTGTGGTTTTCCAGGGTGTAGAATACACGGGCCTGGGACGACCCGGAGTAGAAATGGACGCGCGCGGTGTAAGCGAGCTTCCCGCCTCCCGTTGCCGCGGCGTGGCTGCCGCGTACGAGCACGGAAGCCCGTAGCGGCCCTGCCTCCTCCACGCTGAGGGACGCCGGGGACAGGCTGGAACGGTATTCCGTCCCGCCCGCGGAGATGGCGAAGCCGTTGGCACTGGACGGGGAGAGCACGCCGCCCACTCCCGCCAGATCTACGCTGTCGAAGAGGTTGAAGGAATCGCGGCGCATGCGGAAAACGGCCGCGCCGGTGTTCACGGTGACGGTGGCGCCGTCGTCGCTGACGTTTATGGGGGAGGGCGGATCGGCCCTGGCCGACGAGCGCCGCAGGTAGTACACGGACTCCCCGGAGGCGCCGACGCTGGCCGGGAAGTCCAGCAGCACCCACTTCACGGGCTTGGAGGTGTCGCCCGGGGAGCCGCCCCAGCGGGCGGTTACCTTTTTCTGGCAGGGGACCGGGGAGCCGCCGGCGTCGAAGAGACAGATATCGTCCGGAGAATAGACGTTGAAGTCGCGGGGCAGCGGCACGCCCGAGGTGGTGATCTCCCCGTTCCTGGCCACCCCCGCCCGTTCCTTCAAGCGCAGCTCGACGTCTCCCGGGCCTCCTCCCGGACTGGTCGCCCCCTCAGCCAGGTACCAGACCGGCGCCGGGGCGGTCGCCCCGATGGAGTCGTGCCCGCCCTCCCGGTCCTTCCAGTACATGGCGCGCTCGCACACCACCTCCCCGTCCGTGGCCTGCAC
>QZKE01000002.1 GCA_003598015.1 Actinomycetota bacterium
GCGCTCCTACAACCTGGGCGATTACGTCACCACCTTCGACGTCTCGGCCACCGTCACCGCCACGCAGGAGGTCATCTGCGAGCGGGCCATGTACGGCGGCTGCGTGGTCTGCCTGGACCCGGGCCATGCCGACACCCCCTACGAGATAGACCCCGAAACCTGCCTGAACACCCAGGACTGGATAAACGAGCCGGAGATGGGCATCGTCTTCGATATCGCGCTGCGCACGAAAGCCATCCTGGAGGCGGAGGGAATAGCGGTGGTCATGACCAAGAACTCACTCTACGACGCGGTGAACCTCAAACAGAGGGCGGTCATCGCCAACCAGGCGCATGCCCGCATGATCGTACACATCCATGCCGACCCCGGCATCGCCGGGGCGACCACCTTCTACCCGGGACCGGCCCCCTACAACTGGAAGGCCAACTCCGACAGCGGCCGGACCGCCTATATCGACCCCTCCGTGCAGGCGCAGAGCGAGGCAGCCGCCCGGCGTTTCCACGCCGCCATGGCCGCCCACATGCGCCAGGCCACCGGGGTGGGGGATGGCGGGACGGTGGTGGAGAACCGCGGCGCCACCGGCACCGGAAACTACGGCCCCATATTCAGCTACGACATCTGGAGCGAGGTCCCCACCTTCACCCTGGAGAACAACCTGGGCATCGCGGATACCTACCGCCAGGAGATCGCCGAGAGCATCGCCGCCGGCATCATCGCCGCCCTGTAGACGTTGCGGCCGCGTGCACGATGCAACGTCCATGTTCTGCCGGAGAACCCAGGAGGGATATGGCTTCCCCCGCTGTCCCCCTGGTCGATCGACAGCCCCTTGTGGCGGCGGACCTGCACGCGTTGAATCGCCTACCGGTATAACCTCCTCTTGGAGAAGAACATCTTTTATTTTCGGCTTGAAGCGGCCGATAATTACCCTGTACGGGTCAGCAGGCTTTTCATCTGCCCGCGGGTCCGGGTTGGCTGCCTAGCAAGGAGGGTGCCTTGGGAATCGTGGACTGTCCGGCTTGCGGGATGCCCAGGTTTTTCAATTTCGCTATCAAGTGGGGCGACAACGGCACGATCGTATCTCGCGTAAGCCCCGCATTCCGCCTGGTCCTCGTCGAATCGGCCCTGCTCGAGGATATCTACCGGCGCATCGAGACGGCCATAGGCGCATCCATCCGGCACGTGGTCTTCGAGGCCGAACGGGCGGCCTCCGCGGCGACCATAGGCAGCTTGATGCCCGACTGGCTCATCAACCGGGTCCTGCGCAACCGCGTCGCCATGCACCCGGCCAGCAGGTTCCTGCAGTTGCTGGCGCGCATGGCCGGCCTCGCGGATGCGCATACCATCTTCTATCATGTCTTCCGCGGCAGCCTGGCGAGGGTAAGGAACGAGTTCAACCGCGAGATCTTCGCGGCCATGGTGGTGGGCGCCTTCGAGAGGATGGAGGGAGTCGTCTACGATCACGACTGGATCGAGCTGGGGGGAGAGCTTTTTCTCTTCATCAATCCGGCCAGGGAGAAGCCGGAGATCGCCGGGAGGATGAAACCGGAGATCGTCAAGCCCCTTCCGGGGCAGCGCGGCCTGGACCTGTGCCGGCGATGTGGGTTTCCGGCGGCCCTCGGCCATCTACGCTGGGACATACCCAATGCCGTTATCACGGATACGCGCAGGGGGGTGCGTATGAGTTTCGTGGAGAACTACGCTTTTTCTGCGGTCTTCCGGGAGTTGATCTCCGAGTTAGGGGAGGAGATAGTGCCCATCATCGTGGACGCTTCGAGCGAATATACGCTACGCAGCATCGAGGAGACGGGATTCTTCAGCGCCGGACAGGACCGTGCCGGCAGGTATGCCGACTACCTCGCCTTGCTGCCCATCTACGGTTATGGAAATCCCGTGCACACCGAACTCTCCGGCGAATCCTTCGCCGTCACCATGGAGAATCCCTACAGCGTCCTCATGCTGGCCGGCCAGCTCGGGGCGGTATACGAGGCAGTGGAGGGACATCCCGGCAGCGTCGCCATCGACGACCGCGATCCGCGCAGGGTAAGGATATCCGTAGGAACCTGAGGCGGGCGGCGCCCGCCCCCTCGATATGACAGGTGCCTCAACGCATGCGGGCGAATATATCCGCGGCTTCGGCCACCATACCCTCCACCACTTCCCGGCAGCTCTTTGTCTCCTTGATGAGGCCGATGGATTGCCCCACCGCCAGGGGGGCCTGCCATACCTTTGGGCAAGCCGAAAGCATGACCTGACCCCGGACCTTATCGAATATTATGCCTGGACCTCGGGGTCAGGCCGAAAGCCGGGTCCAGGCCTATTGCTTGCCCGCTACCCGCTCTGGGCTCCCTTGACCTGGATGCGCGGCGGGTACTTCTCGAAGGTCTTCCGGTGCTGTGCGCTGATCGCGGACATGATGGGTAAGGTGACCAGCTTGCGAATGGCGAAGCTGTGGTCCTCCTTGGGATCGAGGAAGAGATTGAAGAGCTTGCCATAGGTGTATTCAACCGTATGCCCCGAGAACCCGCCCGTATTGACCGTATCCCTGTAGTCCATCTCCGTGGTAACGGAATACAGCTTGTACGGGCCCACCCTTATGCCGGAAAACTTGTCCAGCAGCCAGGCATAGACCGCGACGCGGTTTGATGACCAGGCCGGGTCAGCGGCCCAGTAAGTGCCCTCGGCCACGATGGATGCGAGCAGGAAGCCCCGCTGGTCCACGCCGTCGATGTAGCGGTCCTGTGGCAGGTCCTCCACCCCGGCCATGGCGCAGAAGGTCGGCATGAGGTCGCTGAAGTCGAAGAGCCCGTCGGAGACCCGACCCCCCTCGATCATGCCCTTCCAGTAGAAGATACCTGGCACGCGGATGCCGCCCTCCCAGGTGGTCCCCTTGGAGCCGCGGAAGGGGGTGTAGGAACTGTCCGGCCAGCTCTCCATCTCCGGGCCGTTGTCGGAGGTCACCAAGATGAGGGTATTCTCCAGCTGCCCCGTCTCCTCCAGGGCGCGGAAGAGGCGCCCGAAGATGTCATCCATCTCCACCAGCACGTCGTGGAAGGGATACTTTGCGCGGGACTTCCCCTTGAAGTTGTCCGGAGGGTAGTTGTCGAAGTGGCAGCCGCGGGTGCCGTGGTAGAGTAACCAGGGCTGGTCGCTGTCCGCCATGTCGCGGATGAACTTCTCCGAATAGGCGGCCCACTTCTCGTCCAGGTCCTTTACCGTATCCAGGTCGATCTCCTCCTGCTCGATCTCGGGGACGTCGAACTGTCCCGGCTTGGCCAGAATGTTATGCTTGTTGAACTGCATCTTCATGACCGCCTGGAAGATGAAGGGGTCGTTCACTATCTCGGGATAGAAGTAGTTGTCGCGCCATTCCGTGTACATGTCGGAGACGCCGTAGAAACCGTAAAACTCGTCGAAGCCCTTGTTCTGCGGCACCGACTCCGCGTTCTCGCCGCAGTGCCACTTGCCCACGGCGCGGGTGGCGTAACCGGCCTGCTTGAGCAGCTCCGGCAGGGTCACCTCGTCCTGCAAGCCGCCCGGCTGCCCGTACATGGGCGGGGTCAGGATACCGTGGCGTATGGGCAGGCGCCCGGTCATGATGGTGGCGCGGGAGGGAGAGCAACTGGGCTGTGAATAGCACGAGGTGAGCCTGAGCCCCTCCGCCGCCAGCCTGTCGAAGTTGGGGGTGGGCGCCCCCCGCAGGTGGCCGCCTCCGAAGCATCCGAAGTCCCCCCAGCCGACGTCATCGAGGATAAAGATGAGGAAGTTGGGCTTCCTGCCCGTCTTCTCCTCCAGGGCGGCGAGCTTCTCCTCCGCCGCCTGCAGCCACTCGGGGTGGAGCATGCGCGGCTCGCGGTTCTCCGCATAGTTGTCGATCATCCCCCCGATCACCCTTTCGCCGTCGTCGGGCGGAATGATGCCGCTGTCGATCCAGTGTTCGGCCATGGCTCCCTCCTTGCTCTCATAGTCGTCTCACTTGTTGACCAGGCCCAGGGATCACACCCGGCTGCAGCATGCAAAGAAAGCCATATCTTTGCCCAAGCAGGGTAAGCAGGGTCGGGCTTCGTCGATCCTTCCACCAGTCGGCCTGTTCAAGCCGAATCCAGGCATGCCCCCCCGCCTATTATAGCTTGCCCTGAAACGGTCATGTAGATGGGTCCTGGCCTTGGATGCCCACTTCTGCGAGCAGCTTGAAAGACGGGAAGAACGAGGGGTATTTGAACGCGATGATCTCCGACACCAGGTCGTCCGTGAAGCATACGACCTGGATGGAATGGGCGGTATATATGTGCCGCCGGTCGTCCCGCCGGTAAACGCCGAAGGCTAACTGGCCGTTGGCCCGCCGCGGCAGCAGGCGCCAGCGGCCGCGCGCGCCGTCCGCCAGCGGGTAGGAGGCGAGGTGCTTCATCAGCGCGTCATGGCCTTCATACCATGAGGGGGAGGGGGGCAGCTGCAGCAAGGCATCCTCGCCGAGCCGTTCCCCAAGGCCCTCGAGATCACCGGTCTCCCAGGGGTGAATGTAACGCATCAGCAGCTCCGTCGCCTTCTCCTCGGGTGGAGGCTCCCTGCGGCCCAGTTTCTCGTCATAGACCCGGGTCATGGATTCGCGGGACTCCTCCAGTACGCGCCTCGCGTCCACCACGCCGGCTCCCAGGACCTCAGCCGTTATCTCCATTCTCCAGCCCATGGCATCGACCAGGATCAGGCACAGGCGCTCCCGCGGATGCAGCGACTGAAGTGCGGCGACGAAGGGCAGGGATATGCTCTCCCTCTCCGTATTCGTTCTCTTGCCGGCGTATGCGATCGCCGGGTAGAGGTCGTCAGGAAAGGGCTCGAGCCAGAAATCGCCCTCCTCCGGCTCCAGTGGCGCCAGGTAGGGATCGGACGGGGGGCCGGAAAGGTAGGGCAGGCCGCGCGGAGGTTGGTCCGCCAGCGCATCAATACACAGGCGCGCGGCGATTTTGAAGAGCTCCGTGCGCATGGATTCCGTATCCGTCAAGGGGAGGGGCAGTCCGCCGGCCTGGAACAGAGCCGTCTCGACCAGGCCCTCCGCGTCGTGCAGCGATCCGCCCATGCGGTAGCAGAAGAGCCGTAGTTCGTCCCGGTATTCCTCTAGTGAAAAACGTCTATCCTCGTCCATGGCAATGCTTGTACTTTCTGCCGCTGCCGCATGGGCAGGGGTCGTTGCGCCCGGCATGCGAGTAAGCCTTCCGTAATGCGGCGTCCCGTTCCGCCAGTATACCCATGATCCCGTCCGCGTAGCGACCCTTTTTCAACAGATCGGCCATGATGCGCATGGCCGGGTCGATATGTGCGAAGAAGGCCCTGTATCCTGCGCAGATGTAGTTGAGCCCCGCTTCGCCGTCGGGTGTGCGCGTGAAGCGGTTCTTAGGGCACTCACCATGGCAGGCGAAGAGCACCGGGCACTCGCGGCAGTAGCGTGGCAACGTATCGCGCTTGTCCTCACCGAAACGCCGCATCCTGTCGGAGGCTACCAGCTCGAGCATGGGCGTTTCCATGATATTGCCGAGCAGGTAATCCGGTTCCACGAAGTGGTCGCAGGTGTAGAGGTCGCCGTTGTGCTCCAGGGCCAGGGCGTTGCCGCAGGTCTCACCCGTGATGCACATGGCCGCGCCCGCTCCCACCCATGACGCCGCCGCGGCCTCGAAATAGTTGACGAACATGGCGCCGACGTCACGGCGTACCCATTCGTCGAAGATGGCGATGAGAAAATCCCCCCACTGCGTGGGGTCTACGGAGCGGTCGGTCACCTTGTCCCCCTGTTGCAGCAGGGTGGTGCCGTCGTAGTTGATCCGCTCTACGATGGGTATGAACTGTATCCACTCCGCGCCCAACTCGTCGCGGAAGAAACGGTACACCTCCAGGGGATGGCCGGCGTTCGCGGCATGCACGGTGCACAGGATGTTGAAGTCCACGCCGTGTTGCTGCATGAGGCGCGCGGCGCGCATTACCCGTGCGAAGGTGCCCCTGCCGCCCTTGTCCAGCCGGTAGGCATCGTGCAGCTCGCGCGGTCCGTCCATGGACAGGCCGACCAGAAACTCGTTCTCGCGCAGGAACTCGCACCAGGTATCGTCCAGAAGGGTACCGTTGGTCTGCATGGTATGGGCTACGCGCATGCCGGGGAGGGCGTATGCGCCCGCCAGTGCGACAGCCTGACGGAAAAAATCCAAGCCCATGAGGGTGGGTTCGCCCCCCTGCCATGCAACGGTGGCCTCCGGGACCCGCTGGCCCCGGGTGTACTGGCTGAGATACTCCTCCAGGACCGCGCGGCTCATACGCAGGTCGCTGCCGGGGTAGAGCTTCTCCTTCTCCAGGAAGAAACAGTAGGCGCAGTTGAGGTTGCACGCGGCGCCGCTCGGCTTGGCCATGACGTGGAAAGCGGGAGGCGCCTTACGGTCTGTCAACATCCACCTCCTGTCCCTATGTCGATCGTCAGCATCTTCACGTGACACCTATCCATTATGTCACGCTCGTCTGAGGGGGTCAGCCCGGACATGGGACACGTCAAAGTTGAACGAAACGAGCGTGAGCGCCGTTTCTCCGTCATCGCGACCGTAAGCGTAGCGATCTCATCTGGACCATAACTCAGCGTCCGGAGGAGATCGCTACGCCGGCTCCGCCTCCTCGCAATGACGTCAGCGGAGGATGTCCCATGTCCGGGGCGGACCCCATTCGGCAAGCAGGTCTGTTGCAGGCATTATTGACGTTATGCTTTAGGCCTGACACCATAGCGCCGAAAGCGTAAATGACGGGAGGTTTCCGGGAGGACACAAGAGGAGTGCGGAAGGATGGGAGTGGTAGTCGATTTCAACAACGGTCTCGAGGACATGCTCGACGAGCTGGAGGAGACCTACGACGGCAGGATCCTGTCACCACAGGGCAAGATTATCCGCGTCATGCCCATAGCCATACGCAAGGAAGAGGACAGCAGGTGGATGTTCCACGGGCATATTTACGTAACCGCCATAATGGGCGAGGAGATATATCAGTCTTTGCTGGAAACGGTGCCCGTCTTGGGCTATCCGGACCCCGATCAGAAATGGCGGGAAGCCCGCGATGACCTCAAGAAGCTGACATTCGAGGTAGAGCGCAGTATCTCGGCAAGGGGATTCCTCATCCGCCGCGGCCGCTACATCTTCAAGGGCGAGGATCCGCACGTCTCGGAATAGCATCCGGGCAACGAAACCACGTCTGCCTCAATTCAGGCGTCTTTTCTTGCTCCGGATCGCCGTATGTAAGGATTCCGTCCTCCTGCGCCAGGGCGGTAATGCTAACAACTCGTCCCTCCTCACGGCTGGACGCCGAAGATCTTGTGCACGAACCCCTTCTTCCACAGGAAGCGGAAGAGGCTGTAGTAAAGAGCGGGGGAAATGCGGAAGAGGATGAACTGCGGCAAGGAATGGGATGGGGGAGCAAAGATGATGCCCTTGTCCTTCTCCAGCCCGCGCAGGGCCGCCCTGGACACGATGGATGGGTCTACCCCTTTTTCGTAAAACTTCACCATCTCTTCCTTGGAGCTCTTGCCAGCGCTGTTATAAAGATATACTCTGCCGTCCGCGACGATCCTGGTGTTGATAAAACCGGGACAGAGTACGCTCACCTTGATGTTGTGCACTATCAGCTCCATGCGCAGGGTCTCGCCCAGGCCCAGGACCGCGTGCTTGCTGGTGTTATAGGGAGACATACAGGGGATAGAGTACAGACCGGCGTCACTGGCGGTGAGCAGGATGGAGCCCTGCTGCCGCTCGATCATCCTGGGGACGAAATAATGGAGCATGTAAACGGCGCCGAAGAGGTTGACCCCCAGAACCCAATCCCAGTCCTCCAGGGGCGTCTCCTCGAAGCGGCCTCCATGGCCTACGCCCGCGTTGCTGCACAGGATGTCGACATGGCCCCAGTCGGAGAAGAACTGCCCGGCGAAGCGCTCGACCTCCTCCCGGCTGGCGTGGTCGACCAGGTAGCCTTTTGCCTCCACGCCCTTGCCCGCGAGCTCGCCCAGCACTTCGTCTATACGCTCCTGCACGATGTCCGTTATCGCCACCTTGCAGCCGGCGTCCGCCAGCTCCAATGCCAGAGCCCTGCCTATACCGGAACCAGCACCGGTCACTATGGCCGTCTTGCCTTGAAAGAAGCTCATGTTCCGCACCTCCCGTTCCGTGACGCAATCCCCGATATACTGATTATCCACTCTCTCCGTGGTTGACGCCACAACCCGGTGTTGGAGCCCGGAGGGCGAACCCGGCTTCAGGGCCGGAGCACGAGGGGGACGATCCAGGCGCATATATGCCGGTACCCTGCGAAATATAGAGTCTGAAGCTTCCACCGCCCGGTCAAGCAAGTCCATCTGTGGACCGAAGGAGACATAGGAAGGCGAACCCGGCGCATGCGGAGCGGTACGGAACGGTTGTGGCCGCGAACCGCACGCCGCACGTGCCGGGATCTTAGCGGCCGAAGGAGGCAGTTATGGCGGACGAGAGCAAACCCAAGCAGTATTTCATGCAGCATGAGCAGATGGACTTCGAGATCCAGCTCATCCTCGGGAGTTGCTACTACGGATGCGCCGACGCCGGGGAGGTCCTCTCCACCGTCGAGCGCATCGCGGAGGGGGATTTCGAGAGCTGGTACGGGGAGTGGTACGGCACCGCGGCACGCCTGGAGGGCATCGCCGGCACATGCGCCTCGGCGGGCAACGACATCAGCGCCCGCCAGGCCTACCTGCGCGCTGCCTGTTATTACGCGGCATGTCTCTCCATGATCGACGGTACCGACGACCCATCCCGAAGAGTGCCCACCTGGAAGAAGCACATGGCCTGTTTCGATGCGTTCTGCGCCCGCCTCAACCCGCCCGCTGAGAAAGTGGAGATACCCTACGAGGGCACACCCATGCCCGGGTACTTATTCAAACCCGCAGGCAGCGGCGGGCCCTTCGCCATCGTCATCTTCAACAACGGCAGCGACGGCCCCACCGTAGCCATGTGGTCCTCGGGCGTGGCGGCGGCACTGGAGAGGGGGTACGCGGCTCTCGTCTTCGACGGCCCCGGCCAGAACGCGCTACTCTGGCTGCACGAGGTCCCCTTCCGGTATGACTGGGAGAAGGTCATCACACCCGTGGTGGATTTCCTGGCCGCCCGGCCCGACGTCGACCCCGCGCGCATCGCCCTCTCCGGTATCAGCCAGGGAGGGTACTGGATCCTGCGCGCCCTGGCTTTCGAGCACCGCATCGCCGCGGGAATCGCCGATCCGGGGGTGATGGACGTCTCCACCGCCATCGTCGGCAGGTATCCGCCGGAGATGCTCAAGCTCGTGGACGACGGCAAGAAGGAAGAGTTCGACAACATGATGACCGAAGGCCTCAAATATATGGACAAGGCCATGCGCCAGACCGTGGAGTGGCGCATGAAGCCTTACGGCACGGAGAGCTTCTACGAGTGGATAAAGATGTCCCGGCAGTATAACGCGCGCGATGTCATCGGGCAGATAGAATGTCCCATGTTCGTCGCCGACCCCGACGACGAGCAGTTCTGGCCCGGCCAGCCCCGGGAGGTCTACGACGCGCTCAACTGCCCCAAGACCATCGTGCGCTTTGCGCGGGAGGAGGGTGCAAACTGGCACTGCGAGCCCAAGGCGCGCAGCCTCTACGACCAACGCATGTTCGACTGGCTGGCCACGGTTATGCCATCTTGATGCCTGGGCGAAAACGAGGGCTTGCAATACCCGCCCCGGGAGGGTAGCCGCATATATCAGACATCTGATCCGGATTCCATCGCGGGATTTATGATCCCCGCATTGCATGGTCATGTTCAGCTCGATCGGGTAATAGAACAGCCGGTTGTGGGAAGAATATGAACATCGTGACTTCTCCATTGCACTACTCGGCGGGGGGCGGAGAGAAGAAAGAGATATGGGATGATGGAAGGATCCGGAGCCGCGGTAACCGCGAACGGGCTCACCAAGTATTATGATTCCCTGCTGGCCGTGGACCATATAACCTTCGAGATCGCCCACGGTGAGATCTTCGGCTTCCTCGGACCAAACGGGGCGGGGAAGACGAGCACCATACGCATGCTCATGAACCTCATCCGGCCCAGTGAGGGCAGCGCGGCCATCCTGGGCATGGATACCGTACGCGATTCGCTGGCCGTGAAAGCACAGGTGGGCATCGTCCCGGAGGTCTCCAACATATTCCCGGAGCTCTCTACGCTCAACAACCTCACCTTTACCGGAGCCCTGTACGGGATGGGCCGCAGGAACCGCATGGCGCGCGCCAGTGAGCTGATCGACCTCTTCGATCTCGCTGAACACCAGCATAGAAAGGCCGTGGAATTGAGCATGGGGCTGAGGCGCAGGCTGGCCATAGCCATGTCCATCATGCATCGGCCGCGGATCATCTTTCTCGACGAACCCACCTCGGGTCTTGATGTATCCAGCGCGCGCGCCATCCGCGATACGGTACGGGAACTGAACGGGGAAGGGGTCACCTTTTTCCTGACCACCCATAACATGGACGAGGCAAACCAGCTCTGCCGCCGCATTGCCGTCATCAACCGGGGCCGCCTCATCGCCGTGGATACTCCGGAAAGACTGAAGCAGGCGGCAGCCGAGTCCCAGGTGGTGGAGGCGGTCTTCGACCGGGAGCTGGAGCCCGCGGAGGTGGAGGAGCTGTCCGGACTGGAGGGCTGCAGCCAGCTTCTCCCCGAGGCCGGCAAGTACCGCATGAGGACCTCCGACCCGGCCCGCATCCTCCAGGGCCTCTACCCCTTCATGCATCGGAGCGGTATCAAACCTGTCTCCATAAACACCCTTGGACCCTCGCTGGAGGACGTATTCATAAGGCTGACGGAGGGCGGGAAGGAGGCGGCCGGTGATGGATAGCGAGGTTTTCGAGGCGAGGGAACCCGCGCTCCTGGACGGACTGCGTAAGGCCTGGGCCATCGCGGGTAAGGATATGAGGATATACTACCTGCAGCCCGCGGTACTCATCTTCGGGCTGGTCTTTCCCATCGCCATCTTCTTCGCTTTCATGATCGGGAGGGACGTGCAGACGGCAAGCCTGTTCCCGGGCCTGATCGCCCTCACCCTCTTCTTTTCCACTACCACCGTAGCTCCCTTCAGCGTCCCCTGGGAGAGGATGAACCGCACCTTCGAACGTCTCCTGTTCGCCCCGGTCTCCCTGCCCATGGCGGTGCTGGGCAAGGTCATCTCGGCGTTCCTCTTCGGCCTGGCGGTTTCCCTCGTCCCCCTGGTACTGGGGCTTCTCTTCTTCGGCTCCCACATCCAGGACTATGGCGCCCTCGTTCTGGGCATCATCCTCGGCAACCTCTGCCTTGCGAACATGGGCATGCTCATATCCACCGTGCGAGCGGATACGCCGCCCAAGGTGATGATGGTCCTCAACGTGGTGAGGCTGCCGCTGATGTTCATGAGCGGTATCTTCCTGGCCATTCCCACCCTGCCCTACTGGGGCCGCGTCATCGCCTGGTTCAGCCCGGTCTCGTATGCCACCGACCTGCTCTACAAGGGCCTGGGTTTCCAGGATTACTTCGGAATCGTGATCTCCGTCCTGATGCTGCTGGCCTTTACCGTGGTCATGTACGTTGCCAGCGTGCTGCGCATGCGCACCTGGAACCGCTGAGCGCGAGATCTTCACCGCATCGATGCAAGGCCGCGGGATCGGGCCTGGGTTCCCCGGGGAGCACGCTCACCCCGATGTTATAAGTGCCGTGTTTTGGGCATAAATCAATGAGACAAGGAATACAGGCACCGGCGGACGGGAGGGATGAGATGGGTTCACGCAGATGGAAGTGGCTCGTAGTGGAGAACCTGGCGGTGGCGGCCGCGGCGCGCGCCCTGGGAAGGCGCGACCTCACCTATCAGATCATACCGGTGGGCATGTACAACAGCCGGCCGGTGGAGGAGCTCAACCGGGGGCTTCAACCCGGGGATGACGCGCGGCACTACTATGACGGCCGCTTCTACTGGGAGTGGTGGTATTTCGATGCCCAGTTCGACGACGGGCACCGCTGCGTGCTGGAACTGCAATACCCCAATATCGTCAATTTTCTCGCGCGGGAATGCTGTATGCTCTTCAACGTATACACCCCCGACGGCCGCGAGTACAACAATATCATCCCCTTCCCGGCCACCATGTGGAGGGCGTCGGACGATACCTGCGACGTGGCCATAGGCGATAATACCATCCAGGGCTATTACCCGGAATACCGCGTGAAGTTCGCACACGAGAACCTCGCCTGCGACCTCACCTTCGAGAACCTGCTGCCCGGATGGACGCGGGGCAGCGGAGAGGTCATGTTCGGCATGCCGGAGAAGCAGCAGGTATTCGGTTGGGTGGTGGCGCAGCCGCGGGCGCGCGTGAGCGGGACCCTCTCCGTCGACGGGGTGGAGCACGAAGTCACGGGGCTTGGATACCACGACCACAACTGGGGCAACGGAGTAGTGCCCCGCTACCTCTCCCACTGGATATGGGGGCGCCTCTCCACCGACCGCCTCACCATGATCTTCGCGGACGTGGTAACCTCGCGCCGCTGCGGGGATGTGCACATCCCCATCGTCTTCCTGGCCCTCGACGACCGCATCGTCCTCGAGTCCTCGCGGGCGGAGTACCAGGTGGGCGAGTACATATCGGACAGCATCGGCTTCCAGGTCTATCCCAGCCGGGTGGACTTGGAGTTCTCGGAGCGCGACGTCGCCGGGGAGTTCCACTTCAGGATAGAAAAGGAACTGGAGATGGTGAACACTCTCGCCGATAAGCTCCCCATGGGGCTGGTCAAGGCCATCGGCAAGACCATCGCCGGCCCCGCCTACTACCGTTTCCTCTCCGAATATCACGGCTGGGTGCAGGTGGGGGAGGAGCGGCTCGAGCTGGCGGGCGAGACCCACTGGGAATACATGGTGATCACCCTGCGCTGCGGGCAGATACCCGGCCCCGGCCGCAAGATACCCTAAGGCATAGGGGTCGGCCCTGAACCTATGCCTGAGCTTAGAGCGGCATAGGGGTCGGCCCTGGATATATGCCTCGACACGTTCTATTCGCCGCCGAACATACGCGTGCGGGGATAGACGTCGTCCCCCTCCCTCACCTGCGTGACGCCGGTCTCCAGGCGGTCGGCGCTGTGGCCGGGGGCGGCGTTCTCCTTGCCATGGAACTGCGGCAGCCACTGCATCTGCGCCGCGAACATCTCGCCGGTAAGGTTGCGTATCTCGTGGGGGGCCAGCACCGCCGCGGTGAGCGGGTCCACGAGGCAGGCGTGGTAGGCCGCCTCGAAGTCGCCGCCCAGTGCCGCCTCCACCGCCAGCTCCTGTACCGAGACGTTGGAGCGGCACAGAGCCGCGCAGACCCGCGGAAGCTCTCCCACGCAGGTGGCGTGCAACCCGTCGCGGTCGGCGAAGACCGGCACCTCCACGCAGCATTCCTGGGGGAGGTTGGTGATGAAGCCCCGGTTGAGGACGTTGCCGGCGAAGCGGAAAGGCACGCCGGTCAGCCTGGCATTCATGATCTCGGCGGTGAACTCCTCCGACCTCTGGCCGGCCTCGTAGGGTACGGGCACCTCCCCCGCGGCCATGCCGCTCATCTCCTGCTGGTAGAAATCCTGCATGCCGATCTGGGCGTTGAGGTCCCCCGCGGTCTCCCCCATGAGCCACGGCCCCCCGAAGAGCTCCTTGAGATCCTCGCGGTGGCGGAAATAGGGGACGTACTCCGAGGTGTGGCCGGGGAGCTCGGTGCAGAAATAACCGGTGGCTTTCATCATCTCGAAACGGTAGCGTTCGTTCTTTATCGGGCCCTCCTCATCCAGCTTCTCCCACATGCGGGGGTAGAGGTCCTTGCCGTTATGCTCGAATTCCAGCAGCCAGGCCATGTGGTTGATGCCGGCCCAGTACACCGTGCATTCCTCCTCCGGCACGCGCAGCCATTTGCACAGCAGGTCGGTGGTGTGCTGGGTGCCGTGGCAGAGGCCCACGGACTGCAGGTGCGGAAAGGATTTCTGTACGGCCCAGGTGCAGATGGCCATGGGGTTGGCATGGTTGAGGAGGAGCGCTTCGGGGCAGAGCTCCTCCATGTCCTGCGCGATATCCAGCAGCACGGGCACGTGCCGCAGCCCGCGGAAAACACCTCCGGGATTGAGGGTATCGCCCACGCATACGTCTACGCCGTACTTCAGGGGGATCTCGACATCGGCCCGGTAGGCGTCCAGCCCTCCGACCATGATGGTGCACACCACGAAGTCCGCCCCGGCGAGGGCCTCGCGCTGCTCGGTGGTGGCCGAGAATGTGCAGCCCAGGTCGTGCTGTTCCTTCATGTTCTCCATGACCTGCGCGACCAGACGCAAACGGCCCGCGTCGATGTCCATGAGGGCGATGTGGGCGTCGCGCAGGGACTCGTGGTTGAGGATGTCCTGCGTCAGGCGCCGGGTGAACTGCAGGCTCCCGGCTCCGATCATCGCTATCCTGGCCATTACGACTCTCCCCTCTCATCACGGTGTTCTGGTGCCACTCCGTACGGTTTCATCCACCCCCGTTTTGCTCCCACTCCGGGCATGTCGCGGGGCAGCGCTGCGGCAATCTCCTCCACAAATCGACAGCTTTCACAACCGAGTTCTTCGCCTGCTGTCTCGCGGCGACGGCATTTCCCGGGCACGTTCCAGACCTGACCCCGGTTGTGCCTACAGCTTCAGCGCCGCTTTCGCGTTGCCTCCCAGGATCATCTCCTTGTCCTCGGGGGTGATCTCCGGCAGGCCCATCACCTGCATGGCCATGGGCTGCTCCAGTCCCCGGATGACCTCCACCCACTCGCACTGCGAGTAGACCTCCGTGAAGAGGGGCCAGTCGGTGCCGAAGAGCACCTTGCGCACCCCGCCGTGCATGAGCTTGGCCTGGCTGAGCATCTGGTAGAGGCCCATGGCGAAGAGGGAGTGGCCTTTCTGCCAGGCGGAGATGTCCACCCACACGTTGGGGTTCTTCATGGCCACGGCCAGGGCCTCGTCCACCCACGGGTTGCCGGCGTGGGCGAGGATGAAGTTCACCCCACGGAAGTCCACGGCGATCTTGTCCACGTAAACGGGACGGCAGGTCTTGAGGTAGGAGTAGCCCGGACCCAGGCCGGTATGGACCATTACCGTGAGACCCAGCCGCTCCGCCTCCGCGTAGAGGGGATAGTAGGCGTCTTCATCGGGGTAGAAGCCGGCGATGGTCCACAGCTTTAGGCCACGGAAGCCCATCTCCTCCACGCAGCGGCGCAGTTCGAGCACCCCCGCCTTGCCCCGGCGCGGGTCCACCCCGGCGAAGGCGATGATGCGGTCCGGGTAGGCCACCAGGATCTCGCCCACGCGGTCGTTGTAATCGCGGTAGGTGAGGTTCCCGGCCTCGTAGAGGAACTCGAAGTCGAGGGGCAGCAGCACCGTCTTGTCGATGCCCGCCTCGTCCATGTCGGCGATGAGCCGCTCGGCATCGCCCTTCATGATGTTGCCCAGGTCCTCCAGGCCCAGGGACTCCTGCACCGACTCCATGACCGTAAGCATGTCCTTCTCGACCCATTCCTCGTGCCACATGTGGCAGTGCGCGTCGATGATCATGACAGCCTCCTTCCCCTAGAATATGAGACAGCCGGCAGCGCCGACCGGCGCGGGGATCCCTGCGTTGATGATACTCCAAGTAGCCCGTGTCTCTCCACAAGCTTCAGGCATAGGGGTCGGCCCTGGATTTATGCCTGAGCTATATGCCCAGCATATATGCAGGTGGACTTGGGTGATACCTTTCTTCCTTTCCTCCTGCCTCTCTTGGCGATTTCAGGCATAAGTCCAGGGCCGACCCCTATGCCTTATGAACTGGGGATCAAGACCCATATGCAATAGACCGAATATCAATAATATATGCGGATGACCTGTGAACAGCGGTAGTCTATACGGTTCGTGGGCCGGCAGCGGTCCGTATGACCGAAAGGGGAGAGACTCATGCGCTTGGGTAGGATCTTCAGGATTCGGGACCACAGAGCACCGGTGACGCTCGTACTATGCTTTTTCATGGCCTTCGCGTTCGCGGCCATGGCCTCGTTCCCGGCGGTGGCGGGTGCGGGGGGCGGAAACGATTCCACACCCCAGGCAGCCGCCGGAGAGTCCGTTGGGGTCGCGGACACCTCGTCCTCCGGCATTTTGTGGTTCTACGTCAGGGCATCGGTCGCAGGTCCCGGGGGATTCGTGGCGCCGCATTACAAGGAGTACTGGATCTTCGAGTTCGCCAACGTGTACATCTATCCCGATCCCGGCTATCGCATTGCCTCGATATGCGACAACGGCAGGTTCGTGGAGATCAGCAATCCCTACCGCATTCACATGTTCCGCAACCACAACGTGGTGGTCACCTTCGCGCGGGACGAGTTCACAGTCACGGCGTCGGCGCCCGGGGGAGGCGGCACGGTCAGTCCCGCGAGCCAGAAGGTTTATTCCGGGCATACGGCCGCCATCGATATAAAGCCGGATCCCGGCTACCGCACCCAGTCCATAACGGACAACGGCGCCCCCAAGCCCGTCACCGATCCCTACTACATAAACAACGTGGACGGCGACCACAACGTGGTGGTGACCTTCACGCCGGACACCTTCACCGTCGACGCCTCCGTCTCGGGCGGGAACGGTACCGTCGCCCCGCCCACCCAGACGGTCGCCCTGGGGGGCACGGCATCGATAACCATAACGCCGGACGGTAGCTACCAGACCGCGACCATCACCGACAACGGGGTCTCGATGCCCATATCGAGCCCGTACGTGATCAACAACGTGGCCGAGGACCACGACGTGGTAGTTACATTCCGCCAGAGCGACTGGATGGTCGCCGCCTCGGTAATCGGTGGCAACGGGACGGTGAGCCCCGCGACCCAGTTCATCGTCGATGGCAACCCGGCCACCGTCACCATCACGCCGGACGCGGATTATCACACCGAGGACATACTGGACAACAACGTATCCATGCCCATCGTCAACCCTTTCTCGTACACCATACCCAGCGTCACCGAGAACCACTCCGTCGTCGTGCTCTTCGCGGCGGATACCTACACCGTGGATGCGTCGGTAGAGGGCGGGTACGGGACGGTGGGCCCGCCCACCCAGACGGTGGCCTATGAAGGCACCGCGGCGGTGAACATATACCCGCAGACCGGATACCATATCGCCGACATCAGCGACAACGGCGAGTCCCAGACCATCTCCAACCCCTACGTGATCAATAACGTGGCGGAAGACCACAACGTGGTGGTCACCTTCGCGCCGGACGAGTTCGCGGTAGACGCTTACGCATACGGGAGCGGCTCGGTGTCGCCGCCCTCGCAGACGGTGATGTACGACCACACGGCGGCCATCGACATCTACCCGGCGGCCGGCGACGTCATCTCAGGCATCTACGATAACGGCGTGCCTCGGCCCATCGCCGACCCCTACTACATCGAGAACGTCACCTCGAACCACGAGGTCCTCGTCACCTTCACCCACGGAGAGCAGCCCGTGTGGTACCTGGCGGAGGGCTCCACCGCCTGGGGCTTCTCCACCTACATCACCATCGAGAACCCCGGTACCGAGAACCTCAACGCCACCCTCACCTACATGAAGACGGACACCACCGAGCAGGAGCAGACAGTGGGCCTTCCTCCTCTCAGCCAGGCCACGGTAAACCCGGCGGCGCTGCTGGGGGAGGCGGACTTCTCCACCCGGGTCACGTGCCTCGAAGGCAAGACCATCGCCGTGGACCGCACCATGTACTGGACGGGCCCCGGGGCGCCCTCGCCGGAAGGCCATAACTCGGTGGGGGTAACCGCGCCCGAGAACACCTGGTACCTGCCGGAAGGTTCGTCCGACTGGGGTTTCGAGTCCTGGGTGCTGGTGCAGAACCCGGGAGATAACGATGCCCTGGTGACCCTCACATATATGATCCAGGGGGCGGATCCCGTAGCGGTGGAGCGGACGGTGCCCGCCCACTCCCGCATGAACTTCAGCATGGTGGATGATATAGGCGTCGCGGACGCGTCGGTGATGGTGACCTCGGCCGTCCCCGTGATTGCCGAGCGCTCCATGTACCGCAACAACCGCCGGGAAGGCCACTGCTCCATCGGGGCCGCCGCCCCAGCCAATACGTTCTACCTGGCGGAGGGGACCACCGCCTGGGGATTCACCACCTTCCTGCTGCTGCAGAATCCCGGTAACGACGCGGCGGACGTGACCATCACCTATATGACGCCCGAGGGGCCGAAGGCGCAGCCGCCCTTCACCCTGCCGCCCCGGTCGCGGTGGACCATCAGGCTGAACGACGTACCAGATATCGCGAACACCGACGTCTCCACCATGGTGCAGGCGAACGCCCCCATCGTGGCGGAGCGCGCCATGTACTGGGGCGGGGGTACTCCCCTGGGTGAGGCCTGCCAGGCTTCCATAGGGCTCGACTCGCCCCATGCCGTTTTCTACATGCCGGACGGCCAGACCTCCGAGGGGAGGGAGACCTACACCCTGGTGCAGAACCCCAACGATACTGCGGTGCGTGTCGTGGTGTCCTACCTGGAGGCGAACGGCGCGGGCCAGTCCAGCTTCGTCATGGACATTCCCGCGGGCTCTCGCGTGACCTTCACCATGGCGGATACGCTTCCCTCTGTACGGGCGGCGGTAAAGGTCACGTGCCTCACGGCCGGCAAGGGAATCCTGGTGGAGCGCTCGATGTACTGGAACAACCGCGGCGCAGGGATAGAATCCATCGGGGCATACTCGGACTAGCAGTAGGGGTCACCTTTAAAGACCCAAGTCAAGGGTAAACTTCCCTCTGCCCCTTTCCGAAGGGGTTCGTGAAGTCCTATTGGCTTGGGAGGACGCCTCCGAACGGGCACCTGCGCCTCTTTCGCCTTCAGCGGATATCGCCTCGCTCTTTCGTCTGCGCATGCGGACCCTTCCAAACCTCCGGTTCGCCGGTTAGAGGTTCAGATTTTGTCCCATGTCCGGGGCTGACCCCAGGTGGTGCGCTGTCACCTGGGGCTGGCCCCAGGCTTGCGGGCCAGGAAGAAGGTCCTGTCCTCGCCCATGGGCCGCCCGAGTTCCTGCAATGCCTCGCTGGCGGAGATGTCCACGAAACCGCCACGGATCAGGGAAGCGAAGATCTCCTCCTGCGCGTAGGCGGTCTGGGTAAAGGACGAGTCCGACCTTCGCCAGGCCTCCCCCTCCCGCCGGAACATAGTGGTATCAGCCCGCGCTATTCGCTCCTCCGGGTCATAGGCAAGCCTCATAACAAAGGCATTGTCGTCCTCAACCTGCGCGT
This sequence comes from Actinomycetota bacterium, assembly GCA_003598015.1. Taxonomy (GTDB): domain Bacteria; phylum Actinomycetota; class Geothermincolia; order Geothermincolales; family RBG-13-55-18; genus SURF-21. The sequence goes on from QZKE01000002.1 coordinate 19,318, forward strand.
TGAAGCCCTTCCAGTGGTTGTGGAGCCCCTCCTCCATGTTCAGGTCGAAGAGGAAACAGCCACCCGGAACCAGAGCCTTGTGGACGTTTAAGAAAGCCCGCTCCAACCCCTCCAGGGTAAGGATATGATTGAGGCTGTCGAAGATGGAGATGGCTGCATCGTATGCCGGCGCCAGGTTGAAGTCCCTCACGTCGGCGTGGATGAACTCGCACCCGGGTGCGTTGTGCCTCGCGTACTCCAGCTGGCACGCGGAGCCGTCGATGCCGGTTACTGCGAACCCCCTCTGCGCCAGCACCGCGTCCAACTGGCCGGTGCCGCAGCATATGTCGAGCACCTTCGCACCCCGCGGCAGGCGGGAGAAGAGCAGGCGATCGAGGACATCGAGCATGGGGGGGTTGGCGGTGATGCCGCCCCAATAGTGGTTGTAGAACCAGGCGAAGTCGTCGTAATCGGAATAGATTTCTTTTCTGCCCATACGCTCCTCCTGAAGAGAGGCAATACGCTCCGCTCAGATCAGGCATAAGTCCAGGGCCGACCCCTATGCCCATACGCTCCTCCTGAAGAGAGGCAATACGCTCCGCTCAGATCAGGCATAAGTCCAGGGCCGACCCCTATGCCTCCCCTGTTGCCTCACGTATGGCGCCGAAGGCGAGGCCGATGTTTTCCCTGCCCGTGAGCCAACCGTCGCGGGCGTTGAAATACATGCAGAGGCGGTCTCCCACCTTCCTCACGTCCAGCGCGTAGACGAAACCCTTCTTCCACCCCGGCCCGGGCTTCAATATTGGCTCCCTTTGCGGGATATCCCATGCCAGGCCGTCATGCGAGGTGACGAGGCGTATGGCGGAGCGCGTATGCGCCTTGCCGGCGTCCCAATATATGCCGTTCTGGAAGCCCGCGTAGCCGTCGCTGACCTTGACCACCTTGATGGCTCCCGCGCCCATGTTGGCATAGACGTCGCCGGCCGCGGGCTGCAATACGGGCTCCGGGGCGGTCCGGTAGGGCCCTAAGAGGTCGGGGGAGGAGGCGACGCCGATATACTTCGGTTCCGAGAAGCGGCAGTCCCTCAGGTATACAAGCCCGGCGCTGTAGTACAGGCGGTAGCCGTCATCCTCCGCGACGACGCAGGCGTTGCTCACCGCGCCCCTGCAGCCTTCCCTGTGCCAGTCCAGCGTGGGCTCCAGGACCACCGACGGTTTGCTCCAAGCAACCAGGTCCCGGGAGGTCCTGGCCTCGATGCGGGAGAGATAGGGAAAGGGGAAAAGCCTGAGAAACCTTTCGTAGAAAAGGTGATAGACGGAGTCCCCGGCGAAGATGAAAGCCCTCAGGCTGTTACGGCACACCACGCCCCTGCGACGTTCCCAGGCCAGCCCGTCCCGGGAGATGAAGTGGTGGATGCCCAGGATGGAGTGGGCGAAGAGATGCCAAAGCCCGTCCGGGGTATCCTCGGGGGGGAGGAAGGTGGGGTCGGCCAGGATGGGGGAAGGAAAGGGAGGTGGGATGAGCGGATTTGACGGGTATTCCTCCCATTGCAGCGCCAGCAGAGCATCCCTGTCCAGTTCCAACATCCCTATCACTTCCTCGTGACACCGCCTTGCCCCGAGGGCGCGGAAACGGGTTCCTGCCCGTGCCATATGCTATATATTATCCCCTGCGGTCCAAGCGCGCACCTGGCTGCAAGCGCCCTGGCACCCGTCGCGCCATGGCGGCAAGCGGCGTTCGTCTCAGCGGGTTTCCCGGCTTCTCGAGGAAACCCATGCCAGCAGGCCATACAGGTAGGCTAGTATCATCGGGGGAATCACGTGCCAGGAGAAAAACGGCGTCCTGTCCCGATACTGCTCGTAGTCCATGCCAAACAACGGCACAAGCATCTCGCTCTCCTCGATGCGTGCAACGAGGTAAAAGAACAGTGTCTGGAGTGGAATAGCGCCCAGTGCATAGGGAGACGATCTCAGGATCGACCAACCCAGGCCGGTCAGGATAACTCCCGCATAGGTCGGATGCCTCATGTATGCGTAGATCCCGGTCTGAATGAGCTCTTCGGGAACGTCTCCTCCAACGATCCGCTCTCTCATCAGCGACGCATCGGCGGCGAGGGAGAAGCCCGCAACCATATAGGCTGCACCCATGGTATGGCTGGCTCTTGCCCACCTTCGGCTGAACCTCGGTTGGCCGACCAGCGGCGCCAAAGCCATAGGCGTATTGAACAGAATGACCCCCGCGAAGTTTATGACCGTCAAGAGCTTTGCGGGGATCTTCTCCCCCCTCGTCAACATGTTCGCGAAAACCTTCATGGCTGCTACCAGGAAAGGTATGGGTATGTAGAGAAAGCCGATCTTCTTGAGCGTCCCGGCGTCCATCCCGGCCACCTCCTTGCCATTCGAGCCTGCGCGGGGCGGAGGGCTCATGGCCTTCTCCGCTTGAGGGCGGGAATATACCTGGGAACGGCCTGCTTGTAGGCGATGTATTCCTCCCCGAACTTGCGCTCGAGCCCGGGCTCCTCGGAGCGCACGACCAGGAGGTTCCACAATCCCCCCGCCGTGGGAAGTACGAAGAACAGCAACCCCGCGGAGTTAACGTAGAGAGCCAGGGAGATGAGCACCAGGAGACCCCCGAGGCTCTGGGGATTTCTGCATGCCGCGAAGGGGCCGCTGGTGACCAGCTCGGAGGGGGACGGCTGTATGTTCAGGTCGGGCTGGGAGAAAGGATGCCCTTTACCCAGGCGCACCATGTAATACCAGGACCACACCACATAGAAGAGACCGGTTATCGCCGTGGGCACCGCCAGGAACAAGTTCAACGGCCTGGGGAGGAGTCCCTTGAACCTCCCCGCGCGGTCTATGCTCTTTCCCGCCCGGACCATGATCCACGGCGTGATCAACAGGGGGATAGGGGCATAGAAAATGTACATGAACACGGTGCGTTTTCTCGCTGGTATGCTCTCCAATCTCGCGTTGAGCCTGTCACCAAGAACCTCGAGCATCTTCGATCACCTCTTTCCATGGTCTGTCTGACCTGATAATAATAGAACGTACGTTCTACAATAGGGTAAAAAAAGAGCGCAACGGTCATTCCCCGGCCAACACCCCCTTTGCGAAGAGCCGCGAGACCTGCCTTATCAGCTCCGCGTCGTCCATCCCTTCGATGATCTCGACCCCGAAGAGGGCCCTCCTCCCGAAAAGGTCGAAGAAGGTGTTGGCGAAGACGTAGATGGCCACGCGGGGATCGACGGTACGGAAGAACCCCTTGTGCTGCAGTTTGTCGCCGATTACCTCGATGAACACGTTGATCAGGGATTCCTGCTGGTCCATGAATTTCTGGAAATGCTCTCCGCGAAACTCGACCGCGTCCCATAGTATGAGCCGTATGAATTCCGCGTTCTTCTCCACCTCGCTCTTGATGGCCCAGGCGATCTCCTCCAGGTCGTCCGGGACATCTTCGCCGATGAACATGCCCAGCAAGCCCTGCCATTGCCGGAAAAATGCCTCGCTGGTCAGAAGCTCGGATATTATCCCCTCCTTGCTCCCGAAGTGATGGTAGATGGAACCGATGGAGCGTCCGCTGAGCCGGGATATGTCGCGCATGGTCGTGGCCCTGAAGCCTCTTTCCACGAACGCCCGCCTGGCCGCCTGGAGTATCTCCTCACGGGCGGCCTCTCTCCTCTCCGCTTGTGTGGGAGTCATCAACCCTCCATAATATAGAATGTATGTTCTATATTATCATGTTCCACCATAGCATACAATCGCGATGCGGCGGCTGCGGCGATGCGCCCCTGTCGTGCCACGGCGATGCGCGATCCACCGCCGCCTCCTGTTTCTCTCACTCGCGCTGCAAGCCCCCTCGCGCCTCTCTATCCCCGCATATCTTGATGCCGTAACGTTTCTGCAGGCGCTTTCCGGGTTGAAAAAGGTTGAGAGACCACCCTATCATCCCGCCAAAAGCCACCAGGCAAGGAAGAAAGGGGTGATCTCCCAGATGTTCGATCCGGCTGACTATGATACTACGTCCGGTCGAGGAAGCGAAGGGGATAGAGGAGATTGAGGAAAAGGTAGTTCGGGCTCGTATTTGCCTTTCGCCCCGTGCTGGTCGTTACGCTATAATTAGTATTCGGCGGAGTCAGGAGCAAGGGAAACGGCCATGCCCTTGCCCTCCAGCAGTCTATGAACGATGGATCGAGGAGGAATCAGAAGATGAAGCATTCCAGGTTCGCAGCAGTGGTGATCGCTTTCGTTCTCGCGGCTCTCGTCCTTACCGTAAGCGGGTGTGAGCTGGACGGAGAGGTGAAGGAGTACAGCGACCCCGCGACCCTCATCGAGGTCGAGAAGGGCGAGGAATTCGCCATCGTCCTGGAATCCAACCCCACCACGGGCTATCAGTGGCAGCTGGCCGAGCCCCTGGAAGAGGAGATAGTCGTCCTGGTGAAGACGGAGTTCATGGAGCCCGACACGGAGCTCATGGGCGCCCCGGGTGAGGAGAAATGGACCTTCAAGGCACAGGGCCTCGGTAACACCTCCATAACCCTGTCGTACGTACGGCCCTGGGAGGAAGAGGGCGAGGAGCCCGTCGTGATGGAGGAAAGCTCCGAGGCGGGAGGAGAGGAAGCGGCGGAGGCTTCGCCATCCGGGGAGACGGCCGAGGCGGAAGATACCGCGGTCGGGGAAGAAGAACCGACGACGGTGACCTTCAACGTGAGGGTCAAGAAAGCCGGAAGCATGGACAAGGAGCCCAAGAAGTACGATGACCCGGATGAGACCATCGAGGTGGAGGTCGGGCTGGAGTTCGCCATCGTCCTGGAGTCCAACCCCACCACCGGCTATTCCTGGCAGCTGGCCGAGCCCCTGGACGAGGATATCGTCGAGCTGGTGAGCTCGGAGTTCGAGAAGAAGACGCCGGAGGAAGGGGAAGGCGAGATAGTCGGCGCCCCCGGCGAGGAGGTCTGGACCTTCGAGGCCATCGGTGAAGGGGAGACCGAGATAAAGCTGGAGTACGTGCGCCCCTGGGAGACGGATGTAGCACCCGAGGAGACGGAGACCTTCACCGTGAACGTTACACAGGTCGAGGAGACGGCGAGCGAGTGAAAACCCTTCATCGAGGTTTGAACGGGGCCGCCTGCGGGCCCTTTTTTAATTGCATCGCCCGAGAGGCAGTTCTCGGCAACCATCCTGCAGAAAGGTGGAGGCTGGGCGTGCCCGGCGGCAGAACTGTCCCGGATCGCATTATCAGGCGATCTCGACCACACCCAGTTCCCTGGCGATGGCCAGCGCCTCGATGGCGCTGCGTTCCTTGTTCTTCACCTCGAGCATGATGTCGAAGTCGATCCCGCGCGCCGCCCGGAGAAAGGAACGGAAGTCGCGTGAGTCCAGGGAGTAAGCATGGGCCCCGGGCTTGCCCCCCTTCCTCTGGCTGCTGTAATCCACCATGGGCGCTCCGTCTTTTCCGCCCCATGTCGCGCCCGCCAGCTTCAGGGCCTCCACGGTCTTTTCCCCGCGGTTGTTGGCGTCGTGATGCAGGGTATCGAAGACCACGGGCACCCCGGTCCGCGCGTGTACTTCCAGGCAGTCGGCCAGGCCGTACGACCTCTCGTCGTTCTCCACCACCAGCCGCCGCCTGACCTTCGCGGGCAGTTTCCCGTAACGGCCGGCGAACCTGGATATGCCCGCCCCCCTGTCGCCGTATACCCCTCCCACGTGTATCTGTATCTTGTGTGACGCGTCCAGGCCCATGAGGTCGAGGACCCGGGCATGGTAGGCGAGCTCCGCTGCGCTCCTGCGGTAGACGTCCTCGTCGAGGGAGTTGATGAGGATGAACTGGTCGGGATGCATGGTCACGCGCATGGCATGCTCCGCGACGAAGCCGCCTATCGCCTCGAACTCCCCCCTGAACACCCGCTGCCAGGGGTAATCGCAGGCGGGGTGCGAGGCGAAGGGTACCAGGTCGGAGGAGATGCGGAAGTAGTATATACCGTGCTCCAGGTTGTAGCGGAGCTGCTCCCGTAGGCATGAGAGGTTCCCCCCCACCGTTCGCTCCATGTTCCCGGCGCTGTAGGACTTGAGCCGGAAGGTCCTTGAGCTGCGGCAGGCGAGGGAAAGGTTGATGCAGGCGTAGCCTATCTTCATAGCAGCATTATATCAAGCCCTGGGGCCAGGCCCGACTCGAGGCCGGCCCGCGGCCCTTTCATCCAAACATGGTTATTGATAGGTGATCCGCCTGGCCCGCATCCCTCGACCCGTACGGGCTTCAGGGCTGGCCCCACAGTGCGGAGGTGATGGCGACCGTGCGAAGAATAAATGGATAGGAACGTTGCAGTTGATATTCCGTTGCGCAGAGGGTCTGGGTCTCGATGCAGGTAGTGGGAGGTGTGTCATGGCGGAAGAGGTGGCCGAAAAGAGCGGAGGCGTTTTCCTTATCCCCCGCAGTCCCTGGGGGGTTCTCTTCGAGGGCATCGGCATCCTGGCCCTGGGGATAGTGCTGGTCGCCTGGCCGGGCGCCAGCGTCAAGGTGGTGAGGATCGCCTTCGGCATCTTCGCCCTGGTCTTCGGGGGCATCCAGGTCTTCGATGCCGCCTCCGAGAAGCAGGAGGACAGGTGGTGGAGGATACCCCTGGCCGTGATATCCATCGCCGCCGGTATTTTCGCCCTGGCCTGGCCCGACGCCACCGAGAGGGTCATCCTCATCATCCTGGGGTTGTGGTTCGTCATCACCGGCGTCGTCCTCATGGCCGCCGGCCTCAAGCTTCCGGAGGAAATCTCCGCGAGATGGGTGGTGGTCGTGGCGGGCGTTGTCGCCCTCGGCTTCGGCATCTACCTCATCATCCGCCCCTCGGGTTCCTCGCCTGATGAAGTAGCCTCCACCGTGGTCAGGCTCATCGGCGTCTTCGCCATCATCGAGGGCCTGCTCATAGCCGTATACTCCTTCCTGCTGCGCAGGGTGTTGAAGGGCGCGGGAGCTTGAGCGGGGAGGGGAGTGAGGCGGAGGTCATGCAGGTATACTACGTCAAGAAGGATGACACCGCGGGACAGGCGGACAGCCTGGAGGGCGTCGTCCTGGCGGACTGCAAGCTCGTCTGGGTGGACGTCAAGGACCCCTCCCTGGAGGACAGGAAGTACCTGCGGGACTACTTCGACCTCCACCCCCTGACGGCCGAGACCCCGCTCGAGGTGGAAACCGTACCCCGGGTGGTGGAGTTCAGCGGCCACATCTTCATGATATGGAACCTGCTGCGCGACCGGCCGGAAACGGAGAAGGTGGAGATAACCAGCCTCTACATCATCCTGGGGGACAATTACCTCATCACCGCGCACGTCGAGGATGTGCACGAGATCGACACCATGTTCAAGAAACTGCGGGACGAGAAGAGACCGCGCCGCGATCACCCTGCTTTTTTCCTCTACGCCATCATGAACGTGTCGGTGGAGGAATGGTTCCCCATGGTCGAGAGGCTCAAGGACGATATCGACACCTACATGGAGGATATGCTCGCGGACGAGGGCAGCGGAGACATCAGCACGGTGATGGCGCTCAAGCACAAGAACATGGCGGTGAGGCGGACATTATCGGCCTTGAGGGACGCGGTCATGCGGCTCGCCCGCCGCGACCTGGTGACGGTGCCTGATGACCTCATCGTCTACCTCATGGACATCTACGACCGCCTCACCCGCCTCTACCTGGAGGTGGACAACAACAGCGACCTCATCTCCAGCTCACTGGATATCCACCTCAGCGTGGTTAGCAACCGCCTCAACGTGACCATGAAGCGGCTTACGGCCGTCGCCACCTTTTTCATGCCCGCCACCTTCCTGGCCGGCGTCTACGGCATGAACTTCATCCACATGCCCGAATACAAGTGGTATTTCGGCTACCTGTACTTCTGGATCGCCATCGTGGTCATCACCCTGGCCATGTTCTTCATAGCCCGCAGGCAGGACTGGTTTTAACCGCACGCATAACATGTCATGCTGCCAGGTGATAGACACGACCGCAACGTGATGTTCAAGCTGCACCGGGAGGGGTCGCCGGCGCGGCCGGTTGCGGTTCGGGGCGGGGTCTCAGGAGTACGGCCATAGGTTTGTAGCGGACGTGTAAGAGGTATATATTAAAGCAGGGAACTAAGCCGAGCAACACCTTCGTGAGGGGACGAGAACGCCTGACCTGTCGTGGGTTGTTCATATTATCGGGAGTCTTCGTAACGTGGACCGCTTAAGCAATGGGAGGTGATCTGTTTGACGAAGTTCTATTGGAGATGGACCGTCGGTACCCTGGCTTGCCTGGCGCTGGTATGCGGCCTGATGGTCGTGGTGCCCGCGGCCCAGCAGCGGGCGGAGGCCCAGGGGGCATTGAACTTTACCATCCTCCATACCAACGACGAGCACTCGGAGCTGATCCCCTACAATCCGGCGAGCGATTATCCCACCTATCCCACCGTGGGAGGTTTCTCCCGCATCGCTAACCTCATCGGGACGATCAAGGCCCAGAAGGGCGCCGCGGGGGAACCGGTGCTCACCCTCAACGCCGGGGACTTCTCCCAGGGGACCGCCTTCGGCTGGATGGAGACGCAGGCGGCGGCGGAGCTGACCCTCCTGCAGCAGATGGGGTACGACGCCGTTACCCTGGGCAACCACGAGTTCGACGAGGGGGTGATGTATCGCAAACTGGTGCTGGATTATGCGAAAGCCCAGGGGCTGACGATACCCATCATCTCCTCCAACATCAGTTTCGACATGACCAACCCCGAGGCGAAAGCGCTCGCTGATAACTATTACAATCCCGCTGGCTGGGGAGGCGCCCAGATCGGCATCCAGCCCACGCTCATCAAGGACTACGGCAACGGCCTGAAGGTGGGCATCTTCGGTATCATGGGCGTGGAGGCGGAGGCCCTCGCGCCGCTTGCCGCCACGGGCGGGGTTACGTTCGGTAATGTGGTTCCGTTCGACGAGAATGACAACGTGAGCTTCTTCAACCGCGTTTACAAAGCCCAGCAGATGGTGGACACCCTGCGGGCACAAGGCTGCAACGTTGTGGTGTGCCTGAGCCACTCCGGGACATACGAAGAGAAGCAGCTGGCAGGATTGGTGAATGGCATCGACGTCATCGTGGGGGGCCACAGCCACGATCTCGACTACCCCCCCATCACCGTGGGCAACACCACCATCGTGCAGGCCGGGGCCTACACCCGCTACCTGGGCGTGCTGGAGCTGAAGTACGAGGGTGGCAAGGTCTCGGTGCGCAACGCCGATGCCATCCCCATCGACCAGAACGTCGCCACCGTCCCGGCCATCGACGGGATCATCAATGCCTACGTCGCGAAATTGAACCTACAGCTCGCCCCCCTCCTCGGAGGCAAGAGCATCCTGGACAGGACCATGGAGACGGACTTCGCGGGCGACGGCGGTTTCAACCTCAATGACAACCCGCCCTTCGTGGAGACCAACCTGGGCGACCTCATCACCGACTCCTACCTGGCCATCACCAGCGCCCTGAGCACCGACGGCAATCCCACCCAGATAGCCTTCGAGGCCAACGGGCTCATCCGCGGCGCCATCCCCAAGGGGGGGCTGGGGCAGTTCTCCTTCTACGACATGGTCCGCGCCATCCCCCTGGGGGCTTCCAGTACCGACGCCACCGCCATGGGATACTCCCTGGTCAACTTCTATCTCCTGGGGGCCGAGCTCCAGGGGGTGCTGGAGGCCACCCTGGACATGGGCAAGAACGACTTCTTCGTGCAGCTCTCCGGGGCCAGGTACAGCTACCGCCCCGCCGCGCCCCTGAACCAGAAGGTGACCAGTTTTGAGCTCTCGGACGGCGCCGGCGGCTGGACGCCCATCAATCCCATGGGATTGTATAAAGTGGCCACCAACTACTACGCCGCCAGTTTCCTGGCCACCTTCGGCGTGTTGCCGAGGACCCAAGCGGGCGTCCAGGATCCCAACCTCAACAACTTCCTGGTCAAGATCCCCGTCCCGCTGCAACCACCGGTGGAGATGAGGGGTTGGCTGGCCCTCTACCAGTACATCATGACCGTGGGCGATCTGGACGGCGACGGCCTCGCGAACGTACCGCCCTGGTTAGCGGACTACACCCAGATGCGTATAAACGCGGCCGGCTGGTACATGGCGGAGGGCGCCACCGACGGCGGCTTCGAGACCTGGGTGCTGGTGCAGAATCCGGGCGCCACCGACGTGCACGTGAACATCCTGTTCCAGACGGATACCGAGGAGATAGCACCCGACGAATTGCAGGGGGTGACCATCCCCGCCCAGTCCCGGCGCTCCTTCCTGGCCAACAGCTACGTGACCAACTTCAACGTCTCCACCGAGGTGCAGCCCATCGACGGCGACGTGGTCTGCGAGCGCGCCATGTACGGACCGGGTAAGGTATGGGGCCACGACTCCATCGCGGTCACCAGCCCCTCCCCCGCCCAGGAATGGTTCCTGGCGGAGGGCTCCACGGCGGGGGGCATGGAGACCTGGCTGCTGGTGCAGAACCCCTACGATTCGTCCACGCACGTGGACATCGCGTTCCAGACGGACACCGGCGAGCAAGTCCCGTTGGCGCTGCAGGGTGTGACCATCCCCGCCAACTCGCGTAAGACCTTCAAGGTCAACGACTACGTGCCCGACAACTTCAACGTCTCCACCTACGTGTGGGCGGCCGACGGGCGGGTGGTCTGCGAACGCGCCATGTACGGCCCGGGCAGGGTCTGGGCCACCGACTCCATAGGCGCGCCGGTCCTCTCCGACGAATGGTACCTGGCCGAGGGCTCGACCATGGGAGGCATGGAGACCTACGTCCTGATACAGAACCCCCTGGAGACCAACGCCAAGGTGGACGTCAAGTTCCAGACCAACACCGGCGAGCAAGCCCCGGCGATGCTGCAGGGATTGATCATCCCCGCCAAGTCGCGGCGCACCTTCAAGGTCAACGACTTCGTGACCAGCTACAACGTATCCACCTACATCAAGGCCAGCGAGGGCGCGGTGGTGGTGGAGCGGTCCATGTTCGGCAACAACCGGGCCTGGGCCACCGACTCCATCGGGGCGTTCATGCCGGAGACCACGTGGTACCTGCCCGAGGGTTCCACCTCCGGGGGCATGGAGACCTTCATCCTCATCCAGAACCCCGGAACGGCCAACGCCAGGGTGAACGTCAAGTTCCAGACCGACACCGGCGAGAAGGTACCTGGAGGGTTACAAGGGGTGATCATCCCCGCCGGCTCGCGCTGGACCATCAAGGTCAACGACTACGTGACCACCTTCGACGTCTCCACCCTGGTGGAGGCAACAGAGGGGAGCGTGGTGGTCGAGCGGGCCATGTACGGAGGCGGCAGGACCTGGGCCACCGACTCCATCGGATACTAGAAACCGCAAGACCGGAACGCAACCGGAGGCCGGGCTTCGTGCCCGGCCTCCTCATTTCCGATCACCATTCAGGTCTTCCCTATACCTGCTATGTTTCAGACAGCGTTTCCAGTTCCTCCACGGGTATCGCTTCTGCCGCTTCATCGGGCAGCTGGATGTTGAACGCCTTGCCGTAGTCGCTGACCTCGAAATCGGCATCCATGGTCATGCCCGCCCCCTCCGGCATAGCCTCGTCAGGTGACAGCGCCGCGAGGTACGAAAAGTCCATCTCCATATGCATCCGGAATCTAGTGGCCAGGCCGCTTTCCTTTTCCACCGTCATCTGCATCTCCAGCCCGGCAATCACGTCTCTCATGAAATCGAGGAACAAATGGAAGTCCTCTTCCCGTAAGCCCTGCTTCTCGAGTTCCTCCTGCAGTTTTTCGAGTTCCAGTTCCTGTCCCTGCATTATCTTGTCGTAGTCCAGGACCAGGTCGTAGGTTATGGTGTCATCGTCCTCGCCGACGACCTCCGCGCTCTCCGCCATGTCCAGCATATCCATCACGTACTGGGGGCCCATGGTCTGGTTGTTCATCTCCATCATGTTCGAGGAGAAGTCGGCTTCCTGGTATACCCATAGCCCCCCCGGCATCTCCATATACATCCTGTCCTCGGTGATGTACATCTGCATGTCCATTGAAGGCGGGCCTTCCATGCGCATATCCATTTTCGCCAGCGTTTCGCCGTCGCTCTTCTGTTCACAGACCATGTCGTAATCCACGTTAATGGCCCCCATGCCGGGAACACCGGATAACTCCATCAGCATCTCCCCGCTCATGCGGAAGGAGGCCACCGTCTGCATGTTCGCGCGGGCCTGGTTGAAGAAGTCCAGGGGGTTTTCCAGCCTCGCCGCCCCGCCCGAACCGCACCCGCAGCAGCAGAGCGCGGTCATGGTTATGCAGAGAGCAACCGCCAGTGCCAGCCCCTTCTTTCCCTTGTCCATGATTACCTCCCCTTATGCCCTCGTTTCTCTTGATGTATTGTACGTGGTGGGTTCGTTGTGGGCTATTCCCCGAACCTTGTGTAATATATCGGAATATCCGTGAGGGATGTTGATGGAAAGCATTCCGGATAGCGGGGTGTATGTACTGGTTATCCCGGTACGGAAGGCGTGTACGCTTAGCGCCGGCGCCCTGGGACGGCTCGAGCTGCGCGAGGGATATTACGCCTACGTGGGGCGGGCGGGCAGAGGTCTCGGGGCGAGGCTGGCCCGCCACACCTGCCGCGCGGGCAAACGCCTCCACTGGCACGTGGATTACCTGCTGGAGCGGGCGTGTGTGGAGGAGATATGGGTCTTCCCCCTGCGAGCCGGCGAATGCGTGCTGGCGGCGAGGTTGGAGAGAGAGGGAGCCAGACGCGAAGGCTTGAGGAGTTTCGGCTCCAGCGACTGCCGCTGCGCCGGCCACCTCCTTTACCTGGGAAGTGTGAAGCCCCTGCCACCCGGCGACTCTGTAATGGTGATAACCAGGCCTGAACGGGCTACGTGAAATGGATGATCAGAAATTCGACCCCCCTCCGATTTCACTGCATATTGACTTGAACCAGCAACCTCAGGCCCGATCCGAGACTCGACCCCTGGGCCTGACGGCCTGGGAAGTGTGAAGCCCCTGCCACCTGGCGACTCCGTCATGGTCACGCGGACCCTTTTAATGCCGGGCATGGAAACGACATATAGGTGGTTAGTGTAGAATCTGCCAGTTACAATTACTTACTGCCGCAAGTCCTGGCGTGCAAGGCTTGGAAGACCAAATATCTAACGGCTGCTGTCAGAAAGGCCAGCCCGGGCCTGGAACCATTGTGGCCATGGGCTTCAGGGTTATTCGTAATAGGAAAAGGAAAGGCGCCCCGCAGGGCGCCTTTCTCATTGCTCGTTGGTTGGATCAGGCTTCGCCCCTGCGTGAAAGCAGTATTCCTCCGGCCACCAACCCGAGGGCGATGAGGATGGAGAGCACGATGGCTACGATCCAGCTCGTGCTGCTGCCGCTCTCGTAGTTGTAAGTCGGCTTGCTCTGGTAGACGAAGCGTACGTTGTTCTCCTCGCCTTCCGCCCTGCCCAGGAAGTGGTCGAACTCCTCGCCCCTCTCGTGGATGATCTCGAGTTCGGCGTCGGTCATGTTGAGGGTGGAGATGAGTGTCGCCATGCCTTCCTCCAGCTGCGTGGCGCCTCCTCCCAGCTCGGTGAGACCGCTGTTTATCTGGCTGGTGCCGTAGAGCAGGGTATCCGGCGTACTGGGACTGCCCAGACCGGCGACAGCTTCCTCTATGCCGGATGAGATCAGCATCAAGCCTTCCTTGATACCTGGATTGCTCATGCTTCCAGTGGAAAGGCCGGATTTCAATTGGTACAGGCCGTTCTGCATCTGGGCCATGGCGTAGAGGAGGGTATCACCGGAGGTTGATGAGCCTATTCCCGCCTTCATTGCGTTGAGGCCTTGTGTAATTTGGTCCACAGCGTAGAGCAGCGTATCCGGCGTTGTGGCCGAGCCGATGCCCGCCGCGATTCCTGCCAACCCACCGTATATCGCAGTAGCACCATAAAGCAACGTATTCGGGGTACTCGCGCTCCCGATTCCTGCGATCATGGCGGTAGCGCCCGAGTAGATTGAGTTTGGGTAAGGAGCGGTACATATTGCCGCCTGCAGGCCCTGGGCGATTGCAATTATATTATCCACGGTTGGGTCGTTTGGGGGGTAAGGCGGGTTGAATTGTGGATAGGTTGCTTTCAGGAGGTTACCAAGGTTGACGATATTGGTAAGATTGGTCATAACCGGTCCCGTTGTGGGATTGGTATTCAGTTGGATGTTAGTGAGTCCCTGCAACAGTCCTGGTTGAGGTACGCCAGATGGATTATCAAGCCCCCCAATAATCGCGTTGGCCGCGTATAGAAGCGTATTCGGGGTGCTGCTGCTTCCGATATATCCCAACGTGGTATTCAAGCCCGCCGCCATTTGATCGAGGGCATAGAGCAGGGTATCTTTGCTTGTAGCCGAACCGATACCTGCGCTCATACCCTGCAGACCGCCGATGACCGCCGTATCGGCATAAAGCAGCGTGTCGGGAGTACTCGGTGAGCCGATGCCGGCGACCATCTGGTTGACGCCGGGGATCATCTGGCTGTTGATATTGGAAGATGCTTCAGGCAGGCCCGCGGCCAGCTGGGTGACACCGTCATCAACCGCGGTGATGCCGTAGAGCAACGTGTCCTCGGTCTCCGGGGTGCCGATGCCCTCCGCTACCTGCACCATGCCTTCATAGATCATCAGCGCGGCGGGGCCCAACTGCTCCAGGGCATCGACCTGGTTGGTCTCCGGGAAGACGAAGGCCACGGCCAGGGTGAGGGGCGGCATCTGGAAGTTCTTCACGTCCGCCTCCACCCAGATGGTGTGGCTCTCCTCGGTCGCCGGCGGGAAGAGGGGTATGGACCAGCCGACGTTGTACATATCGGGCATGTACACCACGAGCCCGGTGGGATCGGCCTCCAGGTTGAAGAAGATGGAATTGTCGAAATACCAGTCGTAGGGCAGAATGACCAGGGGGAGGTAGGTATCGACCTCCTCGGTTACCATCTCACCCGTCAGCGCGTCCTCGTACTCTATCTCCGTCTCCTCCGCGCTGGTGTTGGTGAGGGTAAGCTCCATCTTGAAATGGCCTTCCTTGCCGGTGATGGTGCTCAGGTCCGTAAGGGGCTTCTCGTCGAACCAGTACTTGAAGCTCGCGTCCAGCGGGATACGGGTCCTGGCTTCTTCGACGTCCGTTTCGGACAGCTTGGTGGTGGCGATGACGTTGGCCGGGCCGTCGACGTTCATCTCCGGCCATACGATGTAGCCGTCCTCGACGCTGGGCTTGGTGAAGCTCTTGACACCCTGGTAGCCCCCGACGTCGTCGAAGGCCGCCTTTTCCCTCACGTTGACGGTGCCGTCGCCGTCGAGAGAGAGCCAGTCGAATACCTGGATCTCCTCGACCTCGCCCGTGGACTTCATGGTGCACAGAACGAACTCGGAATCGAGCACTCTGACATTGCCTTTCCCGGTCTGGGCGCTCGCCGGCAGGACCATGGTCAGCGAGACGATGATACCGACCGCGATGAGTATGACGAATGTCCTTCTTATTCTCTTCATCTCCATCACCACCTATTGCTCCAACGCGGCCGGCGCTTCCGCGGCCTTGGCCTTGCCGGTGGAGAGCACCAGGGCGTCCAGGATGGCGGCCACGAGCATGCCGATGAGGATGGAGAGCACCACCCCGATGAGGGTGGTGAGGGCGCGGTGGATGGCCTC
>QZKE01000008.1 GCA_003598015.1 Actinomycetota bacterium
ACCGTCGCGCCGCCCTCCGTCCGGGAGCATAACCGATCGCATGCGTGCCAGGCCTGGACCTCGCTTCGCTCCGTCCAGGCGACTGGCACCGTCGCGCCGAAGACGGCGCGATCGCTTACGCAATACATACTAACGTAAGGGGTTGCTCAGACGTGTATTGGGAGAGTGAAGGATATGGTGGTACCTTCGCCCATCTTGCTCTCGGCCCAGATCCGCCCACCATGGGCCTCCACCAGGCCCTTGGCGATGCTGAGACCCAGTCCCGTGCCTCCCGTGTCCCTGGCCCGCGACCTGTCCGTGCGGTGGAAACGATCGAAGATGAAGGGCAACTCCGCCTCCTCGATCCCCGGACCGGTATCGCTGACTGATATCGAAACCCATTTCTCCCCATACCTCGCCCCCAGGGTGATCGATCCGCCTCGTGGGGTGTACTGGATGGAGTTGGTGAGCAGGTTGCCAAGGACTTGTGAGATCCTTCCCTTGTCCGCCTTCACCCGGGGAAGATCCACCGCGGCTTCGATGGCGAGGGATATCCCCTTATCGGCCAGATCGTGTTCGAAGCTGGAGGCCGCGAGTCGCATAGCCTCTTCCATATCCACCTGCATGAGGTCGAGCTCCAGTTGCCCGGCATCCACCAGGGACAGCTGCTGGAGGTCCTCCACCAGGCGGGCTAGCAGAGCGTTGTTTTTCACGAGCACGTCTATGGCTTCCGGCTTCAGATCGATGACGCCGTCCTGCAACGCCTCCAGGTAGCCGCGCTGGGCGGCCAGGGGAGTCCTCAGTTCATGGGAGATGTCCGCGATCATGCTCTTGCGCAATACCTCGTTTCTCTCCAGACCTTCGGACAAAGCGTTGAAGGCCACGGCCAGTTCCTCCACCTCCCGGCCTCCCTTTACATTCACCTGCCTTCCATATTCCCCACCGGCGATGCCACTCGTCGCCAGGGTTAGCTCGGAGAGCGGCTTGGATATCCTGTCCGCCAGGTACCAGCTCAGAAGGAAGGCGAGCAGCACCCCCAGCAACCCGGTGATCACGTAGCTCAGGTTGACGACCTCCACGCGCTCGTTCTTCATCACCCTCATATCAGGCGGCTCCGGTGGAGGCGTGTGTGGTCCCATCGGCTCTATGACCTCCACCTCGATGACCTCGAAGGTCTGGTCGAACTGCCGGCGCACCAGGTAGTTCGAGAGCAGGGCGAAGAAGACTATACACGCCAGCGTGATGCAGAGGATGGCCAGGAAGAGCTTAAGCCTCAGGCTGGGTCTTCTTCTTGGCCTGGAACCTGTACCCGATGCCGTAGACCGTCTCAATGAAACTCCAATCTCTCGCCTTTTTCGCGACCTTGTTCCTGATGTTCTTTATATGGGTGTCTATGTTCCTGTCGTAGCCGTTGTACTCGTCGCCCTGGGTCAGTTCGATGATCCTCTCCCGGCTCAGCACCTGTCCGGGGCGTGTCGCCAGGGAGGTCAGGATGTCCAGCTCCATGGGGGTCAGGGCGACTTCCTCATCGTTTACCTTTACCCGGTGTCTGTTGACGTCGATGACCATGGGCCCGGTGACCACGATTCCCCTCCGCTCGGCACGCTCCTTATGCCTGCGCAGCACGGACCTGATCCTGGCCACCAGTTCCCGGGGGCTGAAGGGCTTGACCACGTAATCGTCCGCTCCTATCTCGAGGCCGGTTATCCTGTCATCCTCCTCGGACTTCGCCGACAGGATGATTATGGGGACGTCGGAATCCTTGCGCACCTCCCGGCAGAAGGACAGGCCGTCCAGGTGGGGCATGAGGATGTCCAGTACGATGAGGTCGGGTTTCGTCTCCCTCCACAGTTCAAGGGCCGTCTCCCCGTCGTAAGCCTCTACGGTAGGGTAGCCCTCTTTCACCAGGTAAGCCTTGACGATATCGACGATGTCTTTCTCATCGTCCACGATCAATATCTTCTCTTCCCTCACTGCCGCTCCTCGCTGAAATCGGCCAGTGCCGCGAGCCCGCGTTGCAGCCACCCGGGCTTTATCCAGTCACATGGGATTCCTCTGCAGCGAGATCGCGTATGGGCACGCCCGGCCGATCCCGTTTCCCGACCCGTATCCCATATATTACATATTACATGCAGGAGCCTAACCCATGGTTATTAAGGAATTGTGGAGAGAATCCGGGAAAGGTGAAACCAGCTTCTCTACAAGGAAAGCGGATATGGAATCCCGCGTGGAAGGCTCAACGTGCGACGATGAGTTGAAACGCCTGAATGCCATTGGAATAGAGTCATCGGCAGTTGAGGGAGTGACATTTCCTTGCCGCCTCCGCTGCAATAGCCATGAACTTCAAGGAGCCGCCTGGCCGGTGTCGCGCACCAGCCTCACGTAGTTGTAGATCCTGATGGCGTCTCCCTGGGGGCCGTGGCCCTCGGGCCAGTCAGCCGGGTCCCCCTCCTTGGGGTCGCTACGCTGGGCTCCCGCGCCGTGCACGTCCATCCACTGCCCGTGCATGTAGCCCATGGCCCGGCCGAAGCAGAGATTTACCGCGTCGGATCCTCCACGAAAGCCGGCGTGGGTGGTGCCGGCCCAGTAGAAGGGGTAGTCAGCCTGTCCCGCCTCGTTGGTGATGGGGGTGCAGCCGAAGAGGGGGTCGATGGCGGGCGAGGAGGTGGCATCCGGAGAGCGGGTGTAATCGACGATGCTCTGCAGTTCCTTGGCGTCGGGGAGCCTCCAGTCCGAATAACCCAGGTATCCCTCGGCGTTCTTCTCCTGCACCCAGGCCAGGGCCTCTTCCCAGTCCATGCCCCGCCCGCTGTCCTCCCGGGACCACATGAGTCCCGTGGCCTTGTCGGTTACGGTCCCGTCACCGCTGTCGGTGAAATCGTTCTCGCCGTATGCGCTATTACCCCTCACGTAGCGCACGAACATGGTGTTGGGACCGCCCCCGGGGCCCGTATCGCGGGGATAGCCCTTGATGCGGCCGTCGGCGAAGTTCACCCCGAAGACGGTGGCGGCTCCGCCCATGGTGGTGGCGACGTACTGGGTGCTGGACCAGTACTGGGCGTCGATGATGCGCTCCCCGGCGCTGGTGTCGCCGTACGCGAAGGCGAAGTAGTCCGTGTCGATGAAGGGTGTGAGGCCGGAGGTGCCGCCGCCCTCGGCGGGCGGATCGATGCCGCTGAAGAGGATGAGGGAGTACAGCTCCTTGATGGTGGGCAGGCGCCAATCGTCGTAGCCGCCCGCGCTGCAGGTGCCCGCCCCGGCCACCGCCTCCGCGTAGGTCTTCTTCTCCCCGGGGTCCTGCTGCCACATCAGCCCGGTTACGAGGTCGGTCACCGTGCCGTCGCCGTTGTCCCGGTAGGAGGGCTGGCTGCCCTCGTGCTGGGCGTCCTGGCCGTAGAAGGCCTCGCCGGCCTCGGGAGGAGCTGTCTCCGCCGTGTTGTCGTAGCATTTCGACTGGCTGGTATCGACGACGGGGTACGATAACGGCGCCTCCGCCGTTTCACGCATGTCTTCTCCCGCGGGAGTCTCATTCTCCCCGGTGTTCCCCGACCCTTCACCGCCGCCGCAGGATGCAAACATTACGGCGATGAACATCAGGGCAACCATGACCAGAACGGTCAGCCTGTTGATGTCCATCCTGTTCTGCATTCCGTTTCCCCAATACGTTACGGTGGATTCTCCTGTAAGGTTCCTCGACTATTACTATGCGGGCTTGCAATTAAGATTGCATTAAGCGAACGTGGGTATTTTGCAAATAATCCGGATAGGTTGATGCCTGTGCGGAAGGAATGCGCCGAGCTTGATGTCCATGGATGCGAAATTGGGCTTTCCGGCATACAACTTTGCGCACAGGTTTGATGCTGTCCTTGTGTGCATTGTATGCAGACAAGGCCATAGCGGCTGAAGGAGCCTGTCCCCTGCATCAACCAACCGGCCCTTCCGCTGCTTGACAAAGGTGACTTATATTCATATACTGACCGTTAGTCATATCATGGGCTCGTAACCTATCCGCTCTCGCCCTCTAATCCCTGTTTCAAACGGAAGGCTCGTGAGGCAGATGGCAGTAGCGGCACGGCGGGAAAAAGAACGGCTGCAGCGCGGAAACGCCATACTCGAGGCGGCCCGGCACCTCTTTTTCGAGAAGGGGTACAGCGCCACCATGGACGAGATCGCGAAGAAAGCGGAGTTGGGCAAGGGTACCCTGTATCTCTATTTCAAGAGCAAGGACGAACTCTACGTCTCCGTGATCATCGAAGGGTTCCACGTCCTCGAGCGGAGGATGGAGAGAGAACTCGCTAAGGCGGAAGGGCCGGATGAGAAGACCCGGGCTATCTATTATGCCTTCGTCGATCACTGCCTGGAGAACAGAGAATACTTCCGTATAACCCAATATTTCCTCACCGAGGATGCCCGCAGCAAGACCTCTCGGGAGCTCATAGACACCATAAACCAGGCCTCGATGAGACTCCTGCAATACGGGGTGAATGCGATCCAGGATGGCGTCGCATCGGGTTTGTTCAGGGATGACATCGATGTAATCGCGGCTAGTATTCTGGGCTGGAGAAGTGCCACCGGGATATTGGACCTCGCGGTCCTCGACGAAGAAGCGGACTCCAGGGCGGGGACCTACGGCCAGCTGTTCGATCTGGCCTTCGATTTTCTCATGAGGGGCATGAAGAAAGACAGGCCTTCAGGCAGAAAGGGAGCTGGAGGATGAGCGACGAGACCAAAGACAGGATATTGAGCGACGAGGCTTATGAGGACTTGGAGAGCGTGGTAGGTCCCGAGAACGTCTCCCGGGAACCCGCCGTGCTGGACGGCTACGCCTGGCAGCCCACCAACAACGACCACCCGGTGGAGAGATGGGTGCGCAGGCCGGTGGCCGTTGCCCTGCCGTCCTCCACCGCGGAGGTGCAGGAGATCGTCAGGACCTGCAACCGGCACGGCCTCCGGTTCAAGGGTTTTTCCACCGGCTGGGGGGTGTGGAACGGGCCTACCTACGACAACGTGCTGCAGATCGACCTCCGGCGCATGAACCGCATCCTCGAGATAGACGAAAAGAACATGTACGCCGTGGTAGAGCCTTACGTGAACGGCGCTCAACTGCAGGCCGAGGCCATGAAGGTCGGGCTGAACACCCATATCATCGGCGCCGGGCCGGCCTGCTCGCCCCTGGCCAGCGCCACTTCGGGATGGGGTGTAGGCCACGACGGCAACTACATGAGCTACAGCCCGCGCAACGTGCTGGGGGTGGAATGGGTGCTCCCCGACGGAGAGGTCCTCACACTGGGTTCCCCGGGCTCAGGCCTGGACTGGTTCTCCGGGGACGGCCCGGGGCCGTCGCTGCGCGGCATAATGAGGGGCTCCACGGGTGCCCAGGGAAGCCTGGGCGTCTTCACCAGAGTGGCGCTGAAACTATACGACTGGCCGGGGCCGGCACAGGTGGAGACCAGGGGGACCGTCCTCGATTCGGATTCCGTCGTACCGGATGAACTGTCCTTCTATATGTGCATATTCCCGGACCGCGCCGGTTTTCTGGAGGCCAACCTCAAGATCGGGGAAGCGGAGATCGGGTACAACACTCTGCGCACGGCGACGGTGATGTATATCAACATCCTGGCGCCCCGTCTCTTCGAGAAGATAACCAGGGCGAAAACCCTCAGCTCGATCTTCGGGCAGACCATGGAATACTCGCTGATGATGGTGCTTGCCGGCGACACCCCGGAGCACCTGCGCTTCCAGACCGCGGTATTGAAGAGCATCGTCGCGGACTATGGCGGCATCGTGATGAACATGAACGACCTGACCCCCTTCGTGTCCATGACCTATCTGAACATGATAAGGGCGACCATCCCGGCCCTGGTCTTCAGGATGGGGGGCTCCTTCAACACCGCCCTGAGCAGAAACGAGGCCATCGACACTCAGGAGAACTGGAGGGATCACTGCAACTTGATCAAAGACAAATGGATAGAGAGAGGCGGGATCATCAACGACCTGGTGGACAACCCGTACTATGTCTCATACGAGAACAACGGGTGGGCCCACTGCGAGGTCGTCTACCAGTTCGATCCCAGAAACGAAAAGCACCGGGAGGCCCTGGAGCCGATCTTCACCGACCTCACCATCGCCGCCGCCGATGAATGCATGGAGCCCGGCTTCTCCTCCGACCCGAGGGTGCGCAAGATCATGAGCCCCCTGGCAGCCAACTTCAACCGCTGGCAGAAAAAGATATCCGCTTTCCTGGATCCAGCGAGAGCATCAGACGACACCCTGTACTGCGGGGAGGCGGACTTCGACCTGTCGCAGGTGGACCCGGAACAGCGGCAACTCCTCGCGAAGATCATGGAGGTAAAGAGTTGGAGCGACGAGGGGCCACCGGTATAGCGATTCACCTTCGGTATCGTCAGCAGCCAGTGCGAGAAGCGGCCGCGGGCGATGTAATGCAGGCATGAGGGTCAGGTAAAGGGGGTCAGCAGGCATGGAAAAATGGGACGTGGTCATCGTGGGTGGTGGTCCGGGGGGTTCCTACGCCGCCAAGACCGCCGCCGAAAAGGGGCTGAAGGCCGTCTTCTTCGAGCGGGGCGATAGACCGGGGGAGAAGAACTCCTCCGGGGCCGGCCTGGGCACGAGGTGGTGGAGGGATTTCCCGGAGATCATGAGCAAGCTGCCCGAGCTGCCCTCCTACCGCAAGGCGGACATGATCGTCATCAAGGTGGTGGACGAGGAGAACCGGGTGCGGCTGGTACACGGCACCACCGGCTCCGACCGTGACGGGAGCAGGTGGTCGAACTCCCTGGACAAGGGAATGGCGGGGGCGGCGATCTACCGGCTGGACCTCGATCCCCTCATCGCGGACATGGCGATCCAGGCCGGGGCGGAGCTGCGCACCTCCACCCTCATCAGCGACGTGATCATAGACAACGGTATCGTCACCGGGGTGAAGACCGAGAAGGGCGAGTCCATCGCGGCGGAGGTGGTCATCGCCGCCGACGGTGGCATGTCCACCATGGCCCGCAAGGCGGGGATGCGCAATCGCTGGGGCGGGGGCTGCACCCTGGTGCCCCAGCTCGACTTCGGCTGCGACGGGGACAAGCTGGACGCGGTGGCGGGGAACGCGGAGTGGTGCTGGTTCGGGCCCTTCAACGGCGCCTACCAGATGCACTTCGCCGAGAGCTTCCACCTCGGGGCGGGCAAGTGGCTGCGGCCGGACTGGGACACCAAACCGACGGAGGTCCTCGAACGGGTCATGGAGATACCGGCCTTCCGCAAGTTCTGCAAGGTGGTCGACGCCCAGATGCGGGAGTACCAGGCCCACTTCCTACCCTGGCTGAAGAAACCCGTGAAGTCCTACACCGGCGGAATGATGCTGGTAGGGGACGCCGGCGGATTTCCCTGCCCCCTGGACGGGGAAGGCATATGGCACGCCTGCATGTCAGGGAGAATAGCCGCAGAGACCGCCGCCTGGGCCATCTCCAGGGGCGATGTCTCCGAGAGGGCGCTGGCGGAGTACGAGCGTCGCTGGAAGGCCTCGCCGCTGGGCCTCGAGCATCAGTACGGGGCTGAGTTCGTGGAGCTCTGGGACCACTCCATTTTCGACCCCGAGCTCATGAAGGGGCTTATCCAACTCCTGCTGGAGTTCAGCGAGATCCACCCCTTCTCCATCCTCTTCGACTGGAGCGACGACCATGTGGGCTGCCTCAACCAGCACATCGAGCACCTGTTCGACATGATGCCCGAGTTCTCCGACTTCGCATCCAAGTACATGAGCCCCTTGGGCAACACCATCTCACCCCGGGTGGTGAAGCGCGCCCTCCTGCAGGCCAAACCCAAGGTGCCCCTGTTCAAGTTCCTGCCGGACGACCTGTACCTGAAGCTGCTGGCCAGAATGAACAGCCGGATCAGGTCCTGGCTGGAGACGGTCTGAGGGGAGGACGACATGGAAGAGTTCAAGATCGACATCAAGAAGGTGGTCTTCCACAAGGAGGGGGACACCGGGGATTTCATAAACTACGACGTGGAGAAGTGCGACGGGTGCGGGATGTGCGTCAAGGTGTGTTCCGCCGGGCTGTGGTCGCTGAAGGACGGCAAGGCCAGACTCGCACCACGCTATGGTGAGCTGTGCCTGGAATGCGCCGCCTGCTGGGAGATATGCGTGCCGGAGGCCATAGATTTCTCCTACCCCGCTAGCGGCTCCGGCGTGACGATCAAATACGGCTGACGGCGGCACGCGACACTGGCTTGCGGCTTCCGCACGGAGGATCTGTGCAGCAAGCAGTATCGTCAGCATATGTGCATGACATATCCCGATCGTTGCACTTACCGTGAATGGATAGGGGTGATCGCTTTGGCGGAGATCGCGATAGTAGGAGCGGGGCTTGCGGGATTGGCGGCGGCCATCAACTGCGCGCGGGCCGGTCACAAGGTAACCGTTCTGGAGAAGTACAAGAAGGTCGGCGGGAACCCCGACAGCCATCCTTCCGTAGACTCCACGCCCATGTATCCCGAACGATTGGGGCGGTTCATCGGCGTCGAACTCAAACCACCCCACGTGACCCCCACCAGGATCCTGGATTTCGACGTCTTCGGTAAAAGATACGCTATGGATGGGGGTATCATCTCCCTGCAGGCGGTGGAGAGGGGTTCCCGCTCGACATCCATCGAGAACCACCTGTACGAAGCGGCCAAAAGCGAGGGGGCGAAGTTCGAGTTCGGTTGGGAATTGCGCTCCCAGGCCGACGTGGCGGAGCTTCCCCCCAACAGCATCATAGCCACCGGGCTGCATCCCGAGGCATTTCTTGCGCTCAACATACCTTTCCGGCAGACATATGGATATACATCGCTTACGAGATACGAGGGGGAACCGAAAGCCGCCGCCTATTTCGGTGATCATACCCGGGACTATTGCTATTTCGCGAACGCCAACGGTCTGGCCTATGCCATCTTCTTCGATCGCAGCAAACCGGCCGGAAGAGACGCCCTCGAGAGGTGGTCTCTTCAACTGGCCGAGGAGAAAGGGGCGGAGTTCGCCAACTGGATACCCCTCGAAGGGGTCGTGGCCGTGAAGAGCTGGGATAACCCCAGGCTCTTCATGGGGGATAAGATCCTGGCGGGCACCCTGGCGTCGATGAATGACCCGATCTTCCTCTTCGGGGTGCACGCATCCCTGGCTTCGGGGAGAATAGCGGCGATCGCCGTGGATGACAAAGCGGAGGCATACCGGTTGTTCAAAGACATCCTTTCCTTCTATAAGGCGGCCTGGTGCATGGAACGCCTCACCGGCATCATGCCCACAAGCCTAAGGCGCCGGGCATTGCGCCTCTTCTTCGATATCGCGATCAGGAAACCCCAGGTCTACGGGAAGATGACGCTTTATCAGATACCCGGGATGAGATGGATCTGACACAGCTTTGTCACAATCCTTGTCGCAGGCCGTCTTCCAGCCATCGACTATGGATTTCTGGATACCGGAGACCAATACATAATACACTGGCTTATACATGGGTCGAAAAGTTCCTATAATAGACTCCGTCGCACAGAATGATAGGGGAGGTATACATGTCTGAGAACGTCTGGACGAAGGCGGCTGCAGCCATGGTCAGCGCCGGACCGATACCCATGCCGGTGACCGACACGCTGCTCGAACTGCTGCAAACCATCATGAACGAGGAGGAAGCCGGCTTTACCCATATATTCACTAGGCCTTCCTTGAATATGGACGAGATAAAGGAGCGCTGCGACCTGGACGACACCTCCCTGAACGCCATGCTGGACGGGCTGTTGCATAAAGGAGCCATCATGGTCACCACCAGCAGGAGTACGGGAATAGACGTGTACACTCTTATGCCGCCTTTCCCCGGTCTTTTCGAATTGACCATGGTGCGGGGAGAGACGGGTGAAAAGGAAAAGAAGCTCGCGCTTCTGTTCGAGAAGTTGTTCGAGGAACTGACGCAGCTGATACAGGCCAATTATGACAATGTCATCGAAGTGTTCAAGGTCATTCCTCCCATAACGCGGGTGGTCCCCGTCGCATGCGAAGTCGACGTGAAACTGGACAGCGTCATGCCCTACGAGGACGCTCACAAGATCGTGGATAAATTCGATACCTTCGCCGTCAGCTACTGCTATTGCCGCCACCATAAGAATCTACTCGGCAAGGCCTGCGAGGTAACGGACGAAAAGGTCAACTGCCTGACTTTCGGGCGATCGGCCAGGTTTATGATCGATTATCAGTTCGGGAAAGAGATCTCCAGGGAAGAAACCAAAAGGATACTGAAGGAATGCGAGGAAGTGGGCCTGGTGCACAAGTTCTTTCACGAAAAGAACGACCTGGACAGGAACGAGTTCGCCATCTGCAACTGCTGCAAGTGCTGCTGCGGCACCTTTGAGCTCTACTATCGTGGAGCGGCCCCCATGCAGACCTACACTTCGCACAAAGCCGTAACGGACGAGGAGCTGTGTAACGGTTGCGGGGTGTGCGTGGATATGTGCCCGATGGAGGCCATCGAGCTGGCCTGTGATGTCGCCCGCATCGATGATGAGAAGTGCATCGGGTGCGGCGTCTGCGCCTATCACTGTGCGAGCGAGGCCATGACGCTGGAACGAACCGGAATCCGGGAGGTTTTCGTTCCCCCTCCACGCATAGAATAGCCTCTATGCACGAGTCATCGGTCATCGCCATCAAGAAGCTGCCCTTTTACTTGCTCATCTTCAGCAAATAGGGGGCGGCTTTAATATCAAAGATTGGCGGAGAGGGTGGGATTCGAACCCACGAGACCCCTCGCGAGGCCCAACGGTTTTCGAGCCGGATGGGCTTCACTGAAAGAGGCCGTATAATCAGGATACGGGCTCTCTAAACCTCTCGTAAGCCCCTTCTCACTCTGTACCTGTTTTCCTCTACGATTACCGTGCATCCGGCAAAGTCCTCAAGATCCACTTGTTTGCCAAGGAAGCGCTTCATCACGGAAATGACGCTCTTGGTGCTCTGATTTCTTACCCTGATCACTATCATTCCAGGATGGGTCCCGGCCGGATATGCACTCTGATTGGCGAAACCGATGTCCATGGTGATGAGCACAAGGCCTTCCCTTTTGCATTCAGCTACTATCATCTCATCGGGATTACCCGAAAGCCCTTCATCATGGACTGTCTCGGATTCCAGCAGGTTTTCTTCAAGTAGTATGCAAAGGCTCGACGGGAGGTTCTCATCGATCTTAAATCGCATGCAGTTCCTCTTTGGAGAGAAGGGCGGCGTATTCGATAGCCGCTTTTATATCCTGCGCTGTAAGTGTGGGGTATTCCTTCAATATTTCCTTTTCGCTCATGCCTTCAGCCAGGCAGTCGAGTATCACCGAAACCGGTATCCTGGTCCCCTTAATACAAGCCTGGCCATGACAGATATCCTGATCTACCGTTATCCTGCCTGAAAGCTTCATCTTCCCTGCCTTTCAATCTACAATCTATATACATATTATCATCTCCGCATGACACGACGAGAAACCAGGACTAGTCATGTTCGAGGCGCGCCAGGGCTTCACGGGTGCGAGTGAGCCAGTAGGAGTCGGGGATCACTCCCATCTCGAGACACATGTCCTCGGCCTCGTGAAGGCTCTCAAGGGCTTCCTCCCTGAGACCGGCCAGCTCGAAGACCTCGCCGAGGAAGAGACGACCCATGGCGGAGAATGGCTTCGCCATCATCTCCTCGGCCATGGAGATCCCTCGCCGGATTTGCTCCGATGCTTCCCGTAACCGAGAGGGCGCTTCTTCTCCCTCCGCCCTCCCCAGGGTCATCAATGCCAGAGTCTCAAACAACTTCGCCCCGTGCTCTTGCGCCAGCCTCAAGGCCTCTTCCGCATGTGCCTTTGCTCTGCCGGGTTCCCCTGATCCGAGGTCAACCAGGGACAGTGCCCATGAAAAAAACGGCAGCATGATTGGTACACCAACCTCTCTGTTGCTCTCGCTGCCCTTCTCAATACCCTCTCTGGCGGTTTCGTAATCGCCGAGGAAGAAACGGCCCAGCCCCAAAAAAAGCATCGCGGTGCCCAGGAGGAAATTTACCCCCGACTCCTCGTAGCGCTCGATGGCCCTGCTCGCGTGATGGACCAGGCCATCCGTGTCCCCTTCGAGGCTCGCAACGTTACAGTAACCATTGTCGATGTACCCCGCTCCTAATACGTCGTCGATCTCCAGGGCATGCTCCAGCCCCTTTTCCAGCACCGCCTTCGCCTCCTCGAACTCCCCCATCATCCCCAGGGCTTGACCGCACCACCCGCACTGGTCGCTGTATACGGTCCATGCCCCCACCTTGAGCTCTTCTTCCAGGTGTTTCTCCTCCAGGGCCTCGATGACCCTGCGACCGATCATGGCGACCTCCAGGACATCTCCCGCGAAAAACAGGGGACTGCAAATACCGAACGCGGTAAAGGCCATCCCCTCGACGTCCCCCGCCTTCTCCGCCGTATCGAAGCATCTCCATGAATACTCTACCCCCAAAGGAACATCCCCCCGGAAGGTGTGGAAGAGGGCGAACCTGCGGTAAACGGCGACCAGGCTGGCGTCGTCCGAGAGCTCCTCGGCTAACTTCTCTGCCTCCTCGAGGAACTCGATGCTCCCCTCGGGAAAACCCAGGAGGA
This sequence comes from Actinomycetota bacterium, assembly GCA_003598015.1. GTDB lineage: Bacteria > Actinomycetota > Geothermincolia > Geothermincolales > RBG-13-55-18 > SURF-21. The sequence goes on from QZKE01000008.1 coordinate 12,609, forward strand.
AGGCCGGGTCCAGAATAGAGATATAGATATCCAGCTTGGTCCGTTTCGTCTCCTCGCTCTCGGGCCGGGCATCCAGAATGCGGATGGCTTCTTCGTAGAGGCGGATGGCCTCCCAGTTGGCGTAGTCGCGCGTCGCCCTGTCTCCGGAGAGCCGGAGGTAGTGTATTGCTCTCTCCGCGTTGTCGCTGCGGGAGTAGTGGTGGGCCAGCGTCTCGCAGAGGTCCTCCAGGCGCTCGGGGTAGAGCTCCTCTATTGCTCGGCCTATCCTCTCGTGCAGTTCCTTCCTTCTCTTGAGCGGGAGGCTCTCGTAGGCCACCTCCTGGGTGAGGGCGTGCTTGAAGATAAACTCCGGCTCGGGGAAGAGACTCTTCTCGTAGATGAGCTCCAGGGACTGCAGCTGCATGAGGGAGGATTTCAAGGGTTTGGTGATGCCGGTTACCTCCTCCAGCAGGCGCAGGGAGAACTCCCTCCCGATGACCGCGGCCACCTGCAGGGTTTCCTTCTCTTCCCCTGGAAGCCTGTCCAGGCGGGAGGCGATGATGCCCTGCACGGTCGCGGGCACCTTGACCTCCGAGGGCTCGGTGGAGAGGGCGTAGCTTTCTCCTTCCTTTACGATGGCGCCCGACTCCAGAAGGGAGCGGGTGAGCTCCTCGATGAAGAGGGGGTTGCCGGCCGCCTTCGCGGTTATGAAGTCCGAGAGGTCAGGCGATACCTCTCCCTCGTGCAGGATGGCCGCGATTAGCTCTGAGCTCCTCCTCTCCGGCAGGCTTTCCACCCTCACCTGGCTGTAGGGGGTCCGGCTCGTCCAGGCCGGGGTGTAGTCGGGGCGGTGGAGCAGGAGCAGGAGTATGGGGGCTGTAGGCATGCTCTCTATGAAATAGGAGAGGAAATCCTCGCTCGTTCTGTCCATCCAGTGCAGGTCCTCGACGGCCAGGATGAGGGGCCTCCGCCGGGACTCCGCCACAAGGAGGATGCGGATGGCCTCGAAGGCCCTCTCCCTCCTCTGGGCCGGCTCCAGGGAGAGGTAGGATTCATCGTCTACGGGAAGGGAGAGGAGCTCCCGGAGGGGAGGGAGGATGTGGTCGAGGCCGTCTCCCAGCACGCTTAGCTTTTCTGAGAGCTTGCGGCCGCCTGTCTCCTCGTCCTCCCCCTCGGCGATGTCGAAGTAGGACCTCAGCATATCCAGGATGGGGAGGTAGGGCATGGCCTCCCCGTAGTGGACGCAGCCCCCCTCGAGGTAGGTATATTCCCCTTTGGGGAGTGACTTCCTGAACTCGAGCAGCAGGCGTGACTTGCCCATGCCCGCTTCCCCCACCACCCCCACCACCTGACCGGAGCCCTCCCTCGCCTTCTGGTATGAGCGGGCGAGGTGTTCCAGCTCCCGCTCCCTGCCCACGAAGGGGGAGAGGCCGCGGGAGATGGAGGCTACCATGCGGCCACGGGCGGGCAAGGCGCCCAGCACCCGCCAGGAAGGATGCTTTCTCCCCTCCCTTTCCACCTCTTCCGCGCGAGCGAACTCGAAGTAGCCCTCGGCAAGCCGCAGGGTCGTCTCGGACACCCGGATGTCGCCCGGCTGTGCGGAGGCAGAGAGCTGGGAGGCCAGGTTCACCGTATCCCCCAGGGGGGTGTATGCCATGGAGAGATCATCTCCTATGCTATCCACCTTGATCAGGCCGGTGTTTATGCCTATGCGCAGGGTGAGTTCTATCCCTCTCTTCTCAAGCCTCTTTTCATGCTCGGCCAGGCGCTTCCTGATAGCCAGGGCCGCGTAGAGTGCCCTCTGGGGGTCGTCCTCGTGGGCCAGGGGAGCACCGAAGATGGCGGTGAGGCCGTCGCCCGAGAACTGGGCCACGGCGCCCTCGTATCTATGTGTCTCCTCGGCCATGATATCTACGACAGGACGGATGAGGTCATAGGCTTCCTCGGGGTCGATCTCCCTGGATGTGGGGACGGATGCGCTCGCGCAGAGCACCGTCACCTGCTTGCGCTCACCCTCGAGGGAGGGGCGGGAAGAGAGCGCCCTCTCTGAGATGTGCCCGGGTGCTGAGGCGACGGGAACGGTGGTGGAGGTCGGGGTCTCCCCGGGCTCAATGCCGAGGGCGCGCAACCCCTCGATGACCCGGGGGACGGTGGAAGAGAGGTCTTCCCCCTCGCAGCAGAGCATGGCCGTACCCCCCAGGGCGTGCCGCCACTCCGGCTGGCTCTCCTTGAGCTCGGGTGGGGTCACCCCCACCAGGACCGGGACAAAGGGTATCCTGCGCTCGAAGGCCCCCACCACCTCCTTGGTCACCTGGTCGGAGGAGAGGGCGGCCAGGGTCACCAGCAGGACCAGGGCGTCGCACGACTCGATGGCCTGGGTGATCTGGATGAGGTAGGAGGTGCCGGGCAGGACGTCCCGCTCGAAGAACCAGGCGTTGTAGCCCGCCTCCTCCAGCCCACGGGCTATCTCTCGTATGAGGGGTTCATCCGCTATGACGTGGCTGATGAAGATGTTTCCCATGGGCACCCCAGCTGTATCTTTCCGTTGGTGGGGGTCTCTCTAGACCATGGTCAGGTATGTAAGTCAACGGCCTTGCCCACAACCAAAGAATGGCATGAAACCCTTTTGCCCCCAGAACCCAGCACTACAATCATAATAGCACTTCTGATAGGACACTATATGCCGGATGGGCAGCCTGAATTGATTATGGAGCCTTGGAATGCGCAGAGTACGTTATCAATCGCGGGTCAGCCCCTCCGGTCAGCCAAGGAACACTGTCACGAATTGTCACAAATCTTGTCACAAGCCTTTTCAGGACTGTTCCACGGGTTTTCAGATGCCGGATGCCGGTTAACAAAAGACCTGTTCAAACATAGATTGGCGGAGAGGGTGGGATTCGAACCCACGAGACCCCTCGCGAGGCCCAACGGTTTTCGAGACCGCCGCATTCGTCCACTCTGCCACCTCTCCGCCCCACCATTATAACGGCGATGAAGCCCGGGTTGAACAGGAGTAGCCGCCGAGCGAGGAGGCGTATCGCGAGGGGGCGAAGCAGGCTTGGCGTATTCGATGGGATTATCTCACCACGACGGGAATATGGCACCCTGATATGCAGCCTGGCTCGCATACCGGCGATCTCGTCAAGCGGGGCGATAGGCCGTATGCGCCCCTGGGGGTTTCACCCGGGAGGTTTCCGCCCGTTGCGTCTTGCCGCGAAGAATTCCCGCAGCAGGTCGCTGCACTCTTCCTCCAGGATGCCGTCGGTTATCTTCATGCGATGGTGGGTGGTCTCGTCGCTCACCAGGTTATACCTGCTCCCCGCCGCGCCCAGCTTCAGGTCCCGGGCTCCAAAGACCAGCCGGGCGACCCGCGCCTGTACCAGGGCCCCGGCGCACATGGGGCAGGGCTCCAGGGTCACGTACATGGTGGACCCCTCCAGCCTCCAGTTGCCCTGGTGGGATGAACCCTCCTGCAGTGCCAGTATCTCCGCGTGGTCCATGGGGTTGCCCGTGGCCTCCCTGCGGTTATGGGTGCAGGCGAGTATCCTTCCATCCTTCACCAGGACGGCGCCGACGGGTACTTCTCCCTCGCCGGCCGCGGCGCGCGCCTCCTCCAGCGCTACCTGCATATAGTCCTTGTCCTTCAAACCTTGTGCGGCCTCCCCGGCATCTCTCTAAGCGTGCTTCCTACCTCTCTCATCGTAATAATCTCCGAGAAGCGTTAGAATATCCTCGCGCATTAGTTCGTTCCCGAAATAGTCCCTGAGGCGGCCGCCCCTCCCCCACAGCGGCTGCTCGTCGAACCAGGCCTGTGGGGGCCGGTCCTCATCCTCACCCAGCCCTTCGCGGGAGTTGAGCTCGCGGTAGAGCTCCCAGCCCGCGGCGGCCTTTTCCATCATCTCTCCCACCTCCAACTCCACGCCGGTCACGGCCGCGTAGAGGTCGCGGATGAGCTCCGCGTGGTAGAAGCGGTTTATCTGATAGCGGTTGCAAAGGCCGAGGGAGCTGAAGAGGCTGAACCAGTCCTCCGAGTAGCGGGTGAGCCGGCCCACGTTCATGCCCCAGGGAGGCGAGAAGATGCGCCCGAGAGCCTCATCACCCACTCCCATGCGCGCGGTGAGACGGCGCAACCTCTCCTCGGGCAGTCCCGGCACGTAGGTGGCAGAGCCGGCGCTGGCCGAGGTGGGCCCGCGCGGGGATACTATCTGCTCGAACTCCATGGTGCCCAGGCCGCTCACACGGGGGTCGTAGAGGCAATCCTGGTCCCTGACCAGCATGGTATAGCGGCGCGTATCCTCTCCGAAGAGGTCGAAAGCCCCCTGCCAACCCCGGGCGAAGGCCTCGCCGATCTCACCCCTGCGCTCGGTCACGCGCGCGGCCAGCTCGCGCAGTATCTCCGCTCCCCTGGCCAGCGGGATCCCTTCCGCGTCCTCTTCCCCGATGATCCCATGCTCGTGCAGCTCCAGGAGGAAGGCCGCCTGCCAGCTCAGGGTCATGAAGTCCAGGCCCAGGTCGTCCAGGAGCGCCAGGGTAGAGGCCGCCTCCTCCGCGTCGCGCATCATCAGCGCGCAGCCGATGATGGCCGCGTTGAGGAAGGAGGTCGAGAACACGCTCTCTCCGGTGGAGGGGAGGTAGAGCTCGTCCTTGTCCGCCAGAAAACAGGAGGGGCAGGAGACCCTGCACCTCTTCAACTTCATGTAGGCCTGCGGCCCGAACCTCTCCGTCAGCTCCCGCAGGTCGTCATCGCTGGACCCGTAGGGCAGGAGCTGGCTCGCGTACATGGGCCAGGCCCCGATCATACCCAGTGCCGCGGCCGCCTCACGCATGTCGAAGTTCTCCAGGCGCTCGTACAGGCCCTTGACCAGTTCCTGCAGGCGCGCCGGGTCCGCCACCTTCACCCCGCCCCCGCCCTTCACCACCACGGCCTTGAGGTTCTTGGCTCCCAGCACCGCCGCCAGGCCGCCCCGTCCCAGGGTAGCGCAGCCGTCGATCATGGCCAGGGAGAGATGGGCCCCGCTCTCCCCCGCGGGACCGATGGCCAGCACGGAAGAGCCGGGATACGCAGCCCACAGGGAGCGGGTGGTCTCCAGGATTCCCTTGCCCCACAGGGAAACGGCGGGCAGGAACTCCACCCTTTCGTTCTCTATATATATAAGCACCGGCTCCGCCGCCTTGCCCGTAAGCATAAGATGATCGAGGCCGGACCATTTCATGTTGGCCCCCATGCCCATGCTCCCGCTCGCCGAGGCCACGGCGCCGGTGAGGGGCACGCGCGCGCTGGCCATGACCCGGGAGGAGCCCGGCACCATCGTTCCCACCAGCGGCCCGGCACCGAATACCACCGGATTCTGCGGTGACAGTGGGTCGGTCCCGGGTTGGGAGCAGGCGAGAAAGAGCCGATTGCAGGCTCCGAAGCCCCCCAGGAAATCCAGGGCGAAATCCATCGGGTATGCGTCAACTGAAGCCACCCCGCGGGTAAGGTCCACCGTCATCATCCGCCCGGTATATCCTCCCTCCATATCACTTTCCTTTCAGCATGGCCCCATAGGGACAGAACTTCGCGCACCTGGCGCATTCGTCACACTCGGGGGTGAACTCGGCCCGCAGCCGCAACCCTTCTGCATGCATTACCACGCGGGCAAGGGATGGATTGCTCTCACCATCATGGGAAAGCGAGCATATCAGCTGGCAGGTACGGCATCCGGTGCATCTGTCACCCATGAATCTCATTGGATTCCCTCTCCTGGATGGTTGAAGGACTTCCTGTCCACTTATCCTATATTCTATCTCGCGGACGAATCATGCGCATTTACGGTGCCCGGTGCCAACGCATAGCGCACATCCCACGCGGAAGAATCCATATATCGCTTACGTGTATTGTTCACCCGAAAACCCCGTGTCAGCGCCCCAAATCCCACAAAATACGACCTTTCAAAGAAGAATCGTCAAGAAACAGCCGCTACGGAACGATAAAAAGCCCACGGGGGGACGATAAGTGCTGGGTCGACCTGACAAGGAGGATGTCAATGAGGGGCCAAACCGGGAAAGAAATGAAAAACCTGATGCTGGCGGTCTCCCTGTCAGTACTCCTGCTGGTCCTCGCCATCATCGCTTATTTCATGGTGGATATCATCGTCACCACCAACAGGAACAGCGAACACAACCGCCAGCTGGTCATCGATGAATCGGTGGTCTCACTGACGGAGATGGCCGACAACATAACCAGCATGAGCAGCAATCCCCTCTTCGCCCAGATAATAGATCCGGCCCTGGCGCAGCGCATTATAGGCGGCGATCACGCGGTGATGTACGACCTCATCATCGATCTGGCCTTCGTCTTCTATCCCGTCGAATACGTGGGGCTGGTCGACAACGGCGAGTTGGTGAACTACGGGAGCAAACCGGGCCTCGACATAGACCCGGACGAAATGCCCCTCGAACCCTATCCGGAAAGCTACCAGACGCTGGACGAATTCGGTGGAGAAAGCGGTTTCTACATCTCCACCTTCTACAGTATACCCATGGGGATACTGGGCCTGGGAGACCTCGGCTTCAACCTCGTTGTAGACCGCACGGAGGAATTGAACGAGATAGACGAATATTTCCGCAATCAGAGGAACGATTTGATCGTAAGGCTCTCCATCGCGGCGGTCATCGCTGTTATCCTGTCCCTGCTCATGACCACGGTCGGCCTGCGTCACTTTACCCGCAAGTACGTGGTGAATCCCATCGAGGAGCTGAACCGCACGGCGGAGGAGATTGCGGACGGCACCTTCACCGGAGAAGTGGAGGTCAACAAGGACAGCGCGTATGCCGCCCTGCAGGGTCTGTTGCGCAGCGGCCAGAAAGTGCTGAAAAAGATGGATGAGGAGCTCGAGTGAATCGTACCAGCCTTGATGATCCAGCGGAATCCGCTTAACGGGAGCAAGGGATTGATGTAAGTGGCAAACAGCCTGGCACAGGAGATAGAGAAGATACTTTCCGACGAGTTAGGGGAATTCATCGCCAGGGCCACGGTGAAGAAGAACTGCGAACTCATCGGATGCGCACCGGAGGCCCTTACCACGGCACAACTGCCCGAGCTGGCGGAGTCGATCAGCAAGTCCGTCACCTTTTTCTCCGGAGAGGGTAAGGGAAAGGAGCTGGCGGACAGGATCCGGAACCTCAAAGCATAGGCTGGATCACGCGTGAGGTTTCACCTCACCAGATGGAGAGGCTGCGGGAGAAAACAGCCACCACAACGGCGAGGCCCGCGTCCTTCGCACCTGACCCGTCTCCCGGTCTTCCTTGGCGATACTTTCAGCGCCAGACCATACAGGAACCTCGAGATCGATCCGCATAAAGGTCGCGGAAAATACATCCGATATCACGTATGTTCGCTTCTGTGCTGGAGAGCGATAATCCGACGCTCCATAACCGAGGAGGATAACAGTGAAAAAGACCGGCAAGGAGATGCGTGGATTGATGGTGGCCGTTTCAGCCACCACTTTGTTGTTGGTACTCGCAATCATCACCTATTTCATGGTGGATGTCATCGTCACCACTGGCAACAACATCGAGAAGAATAAACAACTGGTGGTCGAGCAGACCGCCAAGAGCCTGACCGAGATTTCCGAGAACATCGAATCCATGCTCTCGAGTCCCGAAATAATAGGCATCTTCAACCAGGATTACGTCAATGCCTTCTTGCAGAATAGGGATTATGACCTCTTCAACGAACTGGCAGCCAGGATCGCCCTGGGCTTCTATCCCATCGACTACATCGGCATAATACAAGGCGGTGAGCTGGTCTTCCACGACGAGAAAGCGAGCCTGGACGTCGATCCCTCGGAGTTGCCGGTCGAGCCCTACGAGAGCGCCTACGAGACCCTGGACTCCCTGGGGGACAAGGAGGGTTTCTTCGTCTCCGCCTTCTTCCCCATTGACCTGTCCATCTTGGGCGTCGACGAGATCGTCTACGTCAACATGATCATGGACCGCACGGCGGAGTACAAGGAGGTCAGCGTCTACTTCACGCAACAGAGGAACGACCTCATCCTCAGGCTGTCCATCGCGGCTGCCATAGCCGTCATCCTCACCCTGCTGCTCACCACCCTCGGACTGCGTTACTTTACCCGCAAGTACGTGGTGAATCCCATCGAGGAGCTCAACCGCACGGCGGAGGAGATAGCGGACGGCACCTTCACCGGAGAAGTGGAGGTCAACAAGGACAGCGCGTATGCCGCCCTGCAGGGCTTGCTGCGCAGCGGCCAGAAAGTGCTGCGCCATATGGACGAGGAAATACAAAAATAATACCAGAATATTATTCTGGGCAAGGGGATAAAGTTTATCCAGACTTGAAACGATATATCATAGGGAATCGCCGATTCCCGGATTAGAGATTTCTGCTGGTAAACGGGGGGCAAATTCGCTGCCGCCGAAGACGGAGTTGAGAGGACAGGAGGAGATACCTTGGCGAATAGACTTGCGCAGGAGATAGAAAAGATCCTCTCCGACGCGGTAGGCGATTTCATTGCCAGGGCAACCGTCAAAAAGAACTGTGAACTCATAGGGACTACACCCGACACGCTGACCGCGGATAAACTCCCGGAGCTCGCCGACAAGATAGACAAATCGGTCTCATTCTTCTCCGGCAAAGACGTGGGAAGCTCGCTGGCGGAAAAGATACGGGCGATAAAAGTGTAATCCGATCGTTCCGATACGCAACCGGCGGCCCTGTGCCGCCGGTTGCTTTGTATGCAACAGTCTTGCACTACCCCTCTCTGTCGTAATAACCATATTTCGTCACCGAGTCCAGCATGGCTTTGACGTTCTCCGCCCTGGCGTTTGGCGGTATCTCGCAGCCGGCCCCCATGATGTAACCGCCGCCCCTGCCCACCTCCTCGATGAGGCGGTGGCAGTACTCGTCAACCTCCATGGGAGAACCCAGGGCGAGAATATCCGAGGGGACGTCCCCCATGATGCAGACGCGGTCCCCGATGACTTGCTTGGCCAGGAAGATGTCGGTGGGGCCGTCGAACTGGATGACACAATGGCCGGCCGGGAGCTCCCGCAGGGCCTCGAGGTTCATGTCCCAGTTGCCGTCGCAGTGCAGGATGGGCGCGATCCCCGCCGCCACCAGCTTCTCCACCAGTGCTTTCAGAGAGGGGAGAGAGAGCTTGCGGAAGGTCTCGGGCGAGATGAAATCGGTGGAGGAGCGGTGCACGAAAATCTCGATTCGTTTTATGCCCATGAGAAAGCAGACAAGCCTGCATATGAAGAGGTACCCTTCGGTGAGGTCGTCCGCGGCCGCGGCGATCTCCTCCGGCCGCTTCTTCAGGTCGCGGGCGAACTCGAGGAACCCGCGGGCCAGGGAGAAGGTGTCGAAGGCCGCTTCGGGCAGGAATCCGTACAACGTGGTCACGCCCCGCTTCTTCATCAACTCGAACTCGTAGCGCCAGTTGGCCAGATGCGCTACCAGGCGGGAGAGTATGAACGCATACCCCCTGGGATCTTCGCCTATATCATCCCATGCCCGGGAGATCATTCTCATGAAGAAGGGGATGTAGGTAAGCTTGGGTATTCTCTGCGCCAGCTCGCTTATCCACCGGTAGTCCTCAGCCTTCATGATCTCCTCCTCCAGCAGCTGGCAGATGCTGTCCGGCGGGAGGTCGATGCCCGGCCATTTCGCCTTCATGGGCATGATGAAGGTATACAGCTCAGGCCGCAGGGGATTGACGGGGTAATAGACGTCCCACGGGCCCAGGTCCCGATAGCATCTGTCCATGGCCAAGCGGTACTTCCCGGGCTGAGACCACAGCTCGTGGACGCTTATCCCCGCGTAGAACGCGGAGAAGTAATAGATGAACGGGCATGACGGCACGCGGTCGGGAACCTGCAGGTTGATCACCGCCTGCAGCCTCTCCTCCGAGGTCATGGTGTCCCCGGGATGGAGCATTATCCTCTTCTTCACATACACCCCTTTCCATCAACGGCTTCTCCGTATCCAGGTCCGTAGAGACTACTCCTCCGGGATGTACCGGAGGACGCCAGGCGGAAGTGGCCCGCCTGTCACTTGTCGTAGTATCCGTATTTCACCACCGAGTCCAGCATGGCCTTGACGTTCTCCGGCCTGGCGTTGGGCGCGAGCTCGCATCCCGTGCCGAGTATGAAGCCCCCGCCCCTGCCCACCTCCTCGATGAGGCGGTGGCAGTACTCGTCCACCTCCGCCGCGGACCCCAGGGCCAGCATGCTCGCCGGGACGTCCCCGTAGATGCACATGCGGTCGCCGATGACCTCCTTGGCCTTGAAGATATCCGTGGCCCCGTCGAGTTGGATGACGCACTGGCCGGCTGGCAGCTCCCGCAAGGCCTCCAGGTTGAGGCCCCAGTCGCCGTCGCAGTGCATGATCACGTCGATGCCCTCGTCCTTGAGCCCTGCGACCAGCAGTTTGAGGGAGGGCAGGGCGTATTCCCTGAACTGGCCGGGGGAGAGAAAGTCGTTGGAGGAGCGGTGGAGGTCGATCATCGCGCGCTTGATCCCGAAGAGGTTGACGGTCGCCTTGATGAGGAAGAGGTAACCGGGCACCAGCGCGTCCGCCGCCCTCCTGATATCATCGGGATACTTGGAAAGGTCTTTGACGAAGGGGATCAGCCCGCGCGCGAGTGAGAAGGTGTCGAAGGGCACCTCCACGGGTCCGATGGAATAGAAGAGGGTGGCCCCCCGGTCTATCCAGTCCCGGAACTCGTAGCGGTAGTAAGCCAGTTGCGCCGCGAAGCGAGGCAGTACGAAGGCGTAGGACCGCCAGCCCTCCTGGATATAATCGTAGATCCTGGGCATGAACCCCATCATGATGCGGTAGAAGGAGAGCCGGGGCGTCCGCTCGCCGATCTCCACGATGCAGGCATAGTCCTCCGGCCGCATGATCTCTTCTTCTTTGAACTGCCGGATGCTGCTTGCGGGAAGCTCGAAGCCTGGCTCCATGGTTACCATGGGTATGAAGAAGGAGGCCAGCTCCCGGTAGTAGGTATGGAAGAAGTTGTAGGCATCCCAGGGGCCAAGCTCGTCGAAGAGCTTCATGGTCGCCCGCCGGTAGAGCTTGGGGTCGAAGAGGTCGGCGAAAGTGAGTCCGGAATAGGTCGCGAAATAGTAATATACGCAGGGAACCGCCGGCACGCGGTCGGGGACCTGCAGGCGGATGACCGCCTTCATCCGCTCCTCGGCGGTCATGGTGTCCCCGGGATAGAGCATAATCCTCTTCTTCATCGTTACCTCTCCTTTACAGGAATTCACCAGGCTTGCGATCCCCAGAAATCCCACGCGGTTGGATGTGATGCGGCAAAGCGCCCGACCCTACACCCTACGAATAGTAGCCGTATTTCACGACCGACTCCATCATCGTTTTTACGTTCTCCGGCCTGGCGTTGGGGGCCAGCTCGCAGCCGGAGCCGAGAATGAAGCCGCCGCCCTTGCCCATCTCCTCGATAAGGCGGTGGCAGTACTCGTCCACCTCGGAGGGAGAACCCAGGGCGAGCAGGTCGGCGGGGACGTCCCCGTAGATGCACATACGGTCTCCGATGATCTCCTTGGCCTTGAAGATGTCGCTGGCCCCGTCGAACTGCGCCACGCAACATCCCGCCGGCAGCTCCCGCAGCGCTGCGAGATTCAGATCCCAGTTGCCGTCGCAGTGCAGGACGCTGTTTACCCCCTCCGCCTTGAGCCTTTCCACCAGCGACTTGAGGGAGGGCAGGGCGACCTTTTCGAACGTGTCGGGAGATATGAAATCGTTGGAGGTACGATGCAAGGCGATCACTACGCGCCCTACGCCAAAGAACCGATCCAGGTTCTTGAGTATAAACGCGTAGCTGTCCGTCATCTCCTCCGCGGCCCGGGCGATGGTCTCGGGATACTTCCTCAAGTCCCGCGAGAAGTTCAAGATGCCCCGGGCCATGGAGAAGCTGTCGAAAGCCGCCTCCAGGCCAAAGCCGTACAGTTGCGTAACGCCCCTATCGTGCCAATCATGGTATTCGCTCCTCCATCGCCAGAGATTGTCCGCGATGCGGGGCAGCATGTAAACGTAGCTCCTCCAGCCCTCCCCGATATGGCTCCATATCCTCGGGATCCATCTCAAGAACAGGCGTATGTAGGACACGCTTGGTGTCCGCTCGCAGGCCCGCGTGATCCACTCGTAGTCCTCGGGCACCATGATCTCCTCTTCCAGGAACTGGCGGATGGCATCGGGCGGAAGCCCGAGGCCGGGCTCCAGCATTTTCATGGGAAAGATAAACGTCCCGATCTCCGCGTGGTAGAAGTTCAAGGGATACAGAGCGTCCCAGGGGCCCAATTCGTTGAAGCATTTATCTATGGCCCGGCTATAGTTCGCGGGATCGCGCAGGTCCGCGTTGACCATCCCCGCGTAATAGGCGGCGAAATAATAGATCAACGGAGACACCGGGACGCGGTCCGGCACCTGGAGGTTGATGGCCGCCTGCATTCTCTCCTCCGAGGTCATGGTGTCCTTGGGATGAAGCAGCTTGGTGATTCTCATTATCGAGCCCCTCCTCAGGCGATCGGAATCGTCCTGTACGCTTCTTCTATGCCAGATACCTGTTGGCCAACCTCACCGCTTCCGCGGGGTCCTTGCCGAAGGCGTCCGCGCCGCAGTACTCGAGCACCTTCTCGTTGACCGGGCCTCCCCCGATGATGACCTTGGCCTTGTCGCGCAGGCCCGCCTCGGCCAGGGCGTCAACCGTGTCCTTCATGGCGTCGAAGGCCAGGGTGAGCAGGCCGGACATGGCCACCAGTCCGGCCTGGGTGCTCGATGCCTTCTCCACGAACACCTGGGGAGGCACGTCCACTCCCAGGTCGTGCACGTCGTAGCCGTTGCACTTGAGCATGGTGGCCACGATGTTCTTGCCGATATCGTGGATATCGCCGTGCACGGTGCCGATGACCACCGCCCCCTTGGTCGTGGTGTTCCCGCTCTGGAGGTGGGGCTCGATGAGGGCGATGGATTCCTTGAATATCTCCGCCGAGAGGATGAGGTCGGGCAGGAAATACTCCCTCGCCTCGTATTTGTCCCCCACCACCGCCATCCCCTCGCGCAGGGCTTCGACCAGGGAGAGGGGATCGGCGCCATCGCCGAGCGCCTTGCGCACTTCCTCCAGGGTCATGTCCTCCTCTACCGCCGCGATCAAAGCTGCGATCTTCTCACTCATCCCGATCACTCCTTCCCGATGAAAGCCTTGGTGAACTTGACTGCATCCGCGGCGTCCCGGCTCCAGGCGTCCGCCCCCGCGTATTCACATACCCTTTGCGAGACTGCGCCTCCACCCAACATGATCTTCACGCTTTCGCGCAGGCCTTCGTGCTGGAAGCCAAGCACGGTCTCGCGCAGGGATTCGTAGGCCACGGTTATCAAGGTGCTTATACCTACAACTGTCGCGCCGCTTTCCGCGGCTGCTTCCACGAAGCCCGCCGGCCTGACGTTTACTCCCAAGTCGATGACCTCGTAACCGGAGTAGCGCAGGAGCTGGCTCACCAGCCCCTTGCCGATATCGTGCACGTCGCCCAGGGGCGCGCCGAGTATCACTTTGCCCAGTTTCTCCTCCTCCACCGCCTGGAAACATCCCGAGCGGTCCAGGAGGCCGAGGACGTTCTCGAAGATATCGTCGGAGATGATGAGGCCGGAAAGGAAGTATTCCCGCGTCTCGTAGCGCTTGCCGACGATCTCGAAGCCCTCACGGCACAGCTCGACAATATGCAGCGGCTCGGTCCCCGCGGAGAGCATGGCCTCCACGCTGGAGAGCACGCCCTCCTCGTCGAGGTCTCCCATGGCCCGCACGAGTTTTTCGTCCATATCCACCTTGCATCACCTCATAGCAGCCGGCTCGATGACTCGAAGCTGAACCTGTCCCCCCTGTATATCAACCATCCCCAGATAACCCTGCGGTCGTTGGCCGCGAAGATGAGCTGCTCCATGCAGAAAGCGGGATCGCCCTTCACACCCTCCAGGAGCTTCGCTTCGCGCGAGGAGAGAGCGGTGACGGACAGCTTGAGATCGGCCCGGACCGGCATCAACTCCGGGTTGCCCGCGAAAAGGTCTTGCGTCGAGCCGTGACCCAGCTCGGATTCCAGCAGCGGCTGCGAGCGGTCGAGCATCACGTACTTACGGTCGAGTACCAGGGGTTCGCCGCCACCCTCCAGGACCCGCTCCAGGTAGATGACCTTCTCACCCTTCTTCATCTCCAGCTTGGACGACGGGACCTTCCCCGCCGGGACCACTTTCACCCCCAGGAGCTTGACGTCGGCGGAAAGACCCTGCATCCTCATCTCGTCGTGAAGGTCGGGGATGAGAAAGAGGCCTCCCTCGACGCGGGGTTTGCTGACGAAGGTCCCCTTCCCCTTCTCCCTGCGCACCACGCCCTTTTCGGCCAGCAGGCTTATGGCCTTGCGCGCGGTCATGCGGCTGAGCCCGTACTCATCGCTCAATTCGTTCTCGCTGGGTACGCGGTCGCCGGGGCGCATGCCGCCGTTCATTATCTCCCGGTGCAGGATCTGCGCCAGCTGGAAATAAGCGGGGACAAACGAGTCCGCGTCTATCTCGATCTGCTTCGCCAAGTATCCTCCTGCGTTGTCTGGTTTGCCATCATACTTGTATATACAAGAATACAAGTATGATATACTGCGAGGGGCAGGCGGTCAATACCGTATATGGCTGGCCCCGCGCCGGATATCTACGGCGGTTCTGCGCGAGGATAGCGATGCCGGGCGCCGGCCCGTGGTCTATACTTGGCTCAAGCGCTACGAAGGAGGACAAGCATGAAGCTGATCATCATATCCGGGTTTCTCGGGTCCGGCAAGACCACCCTCCTGCTGGGCCTGGTGCGCAGGCTTACGTCCGGCAACGGCTGCGACTTCGTCATCCTGGAGAACGAGGTGGGAGAGATAGGCATTGACGGCGTCTTCCTGGAAAAACAGGGCCTGCAGGTGAAGGAGCTCTACTCCGGGTGCGTCTGTTGCCAGCTGGCCGGAGACCTCGTGGTCACCCTGCGGGAGATCAAGGATGTCCTGGACCCGGACGGCGTTATCCTCGAGGCATCGGGGTTGGCGAAGGTGGAGAGCATACTGGATACCCTGGACAGATACTACGGAGAGCTGGAGGGGACCATGGTGATCTCCCTGGCCGACCTGGAGAGGTTCGAGCTGTACCAGGAGGAACCCATGCCCTTCGTCATCAACCAGATCAGGTATGCCGACCTGGTGGTGTTGAACAAGACCGACAGCGGAGACGGCGAGCTGACCGCAACCATGGCCGCAAAGCTCGCGGAACTGAATCCCGATGCCGAGGTGATCGGGGTCTCCGCCCTCGAGGGCAGCAACCTGGACCTGGTGGCCGAGAGGTTGGGTACATGGATGCGCACGACTTCGTGACCTTTTCGGCGCGCAGGAAGCTGGCGCCCCTCACCGCGGGTTCTCCCCGGGATCTCCTGCTGTCGTTCCTCACCGATTACGTGAAAGCTCTGGGCACTTCCGGCTGCAGTATAATCGGTCACATCAAGGGGATCGTCGAGGACGGGGAATCTCCGCCCCTCTTCTTCAGCGCCACCTCCCTCAGTGGAGAGCCGCAGCTCAAGGGCGGCCCCTTGGGGCAGGGGAGTGACCTCGCCTTGACTATCACCGTCATCGTATCGGGCGTGGACACCGAGCAGCTGTCCCGCCTCCTCGACGACTGCCTGGCGGGATATTTCCTCTGCACCTTGCATGGTGGATGACACGGATCATGGGTTGAAGCATGTGCGATGCTATAATCCGTCATAAACAACGAGTCTGAAATCGGGTGATGCCAGGTTTGCGGATTTGCACTTCGAATGGTGCTGAAAGATCCCGGCTGGCTGGACGATAATAATTTAGGATGCGAATATCGATTCAGGCCTCGAGCGTGGCCTGACCCCAGGGAAAGGGGTCCGCTGATGAGGAAAACATTGCTCGCCTTGAGCCTGCTGGTCGTTCTGGTTCTGGCCGGGCTCGTGCCGGGATGCAGCTGCAACAACGACAGCTCCGCCGTAACGGATGGGACCGGAGGCGGTGGAACGGCGGGCGTGGCGCAGGCACTGGTCTTCACCACCCCTACTTGAGGCGCGTGCCCGGCGGCCAAGGCCCTCGTGCAGAGCCTGGTGGAGGAGATGGGGGGCGCTATCGCCTACGTTGAGATAGATGCGAGCAAGGACACCGCCAAAGCCCGTCAATACCAGGTACAGGCTGTGCCCACCATCGTCGTCCTCGACTCTGGTGGAAAGATCGTCGATACTTTCGTGGGAACGCCCGGCGAAAAGGAGTTGCAGGCGGCCATGGACGAGGCCGTCGCCCGCTGAGAAGAAAAGGGTCTAGCCCGGAACCATTCAACCCGTACCGGCGATGACTAATCCTGGCATCACAGCGCGGTGATGCCGGAAGCAGAAGTTTGACGGCTTAATCGCCCTCCGCACTTACCGCTTTTTTGCCCAACCTGAGCCCTTCCTTCGCAACAGCAAAGCCGGATGTTATGGCACCGTAGGTGCATGCTTTCTTGCATTGCAGGCAGCGGATGCAGTCGGGCGAGTTGGGATCGTCATGGATATTGATGTCGACGGGGCAGACCTCGCGGCATTTGCCGCAGACGGTGCACTTGGAATCGTCCACGGCCATGCGGTAGAGGCTGAAGCGGTTGCACAGGCCGAACATGGCGCCCAGCGGGCAGACGGAGCGGCAGAAGGGGCGCTTGGAGAAGACGAACCAGAGCAGGAAAGCGGCCAGAATGGCTATCTTGAACCAGAAGAACCAGCCCGATGGCGGAAGCGGCGCCTCCGGAGGCACCGCCTTGAGAAAGATCCCCCCCTCCAATGCCCCCGCGGGGCATAGACGGGAGAACCAGCTCACGGCGGTGATAAATGGGATGGCGATGGCCACCACGACGAGGAATCCGTACCTCCCCCAGCGTATCCAGCCCGGCAGGCGCAGCTTAGGGGTGGGGATCGCATGCAGCAGCTCCTGCAGAAACCCGAAGGGGCACACCCAGCCGCACGGCATCCTCCCCACCACGGCGCCCACCAGCCCGATGGAGGCGAGCACGTAGATAAGGGAAGCGAATGCCTGGGAGAGGGACCCCTTCACCTTGGGCGACATGAGCACGAAGGAGTGTTGCAGGCTGCCGATGGGGCAGGCGAATATGGTGAGGGGGCATGCGTAGCAGTTCAGTCCGGGTACACATACCCCTTTCACTCCGCCCTGGTAGGTTACCCGCGAGGAGAAATAGACGAAATAAGGGTTTATGGCCAGGGCGCTGACAACCTGGGTCACCCTCCTGGCAAACATTGCCTAGATCAATCCTATACAGTCGAGGCAGATGATGATGGCGTTGGCGTAGACCGTCCTCGGGCCCTCCCAGATGAAGGACAACGCGATGGCGAGGGCGAAAATGGCCAGCAGAAGGTAGGCTATACGTATCCTGCCGCGCAACCTGGACAGACCCTTCATCTCTCTCCTTCACCCCCGTCATCGCCCACGCCTTGCGGGCATAATCCGACCCGTCTCAGATGCTCGACCGTCTTCGCTATCTTGTTTCTAGTCGGCGCGGGAATATCCCTTCAGGTTCTTCGGCGAGAAGTGTGGGTGGATCGATAATTGGACTCGTCAAGCCAGGCCTCAAGCCGGGCCTGACCCCGAGGCCTGACGGGTCGACAGATACGATAAATGCTTTCCGCGCGCAGGACGATAACTATGGGCGGGACATGTTCTTACCTACAGGTACACCGTGAATACGTGGAGAGCATGGTGGCGATTCGGGCGGTCGCGCTATCGACCCCGAGCGTAAACGGCGAAAGGGAGGCAGGCCCATGCGTGATATGCAGGGTAAGGTGGTACTGGTTACCGGTGCAGCCAGCGGATTGGGGCGCGAACTGGCCATCGCTCTCGCGCACGAAAAAGCGGTAGTCCTGCTCGTGGACATCGACGAGGCGGGACTCATGGAGACCTCGGGAATGCTCGACCGCGAGGGCGCGGAAAGCAGATCTTATATCGTCGACGTATCCGATCGCAGCCAAGTCGGCGACACGGCCGCGACAGTGAGGGAGGAGTTCGGCGGTCTGGACGTGCTCGTGAACAACGCCGGTGTATTCGCGTGGACCGATATCGTCGACACCACCCTGGAGGACTGGGAGTGGATGATGGGAGTGAACCTGTGGGGGCCTATCCTCACCATCAACGCCTTTCTCCCCGGGATGATCGAGAGGGGATGCGGCCATATCGTCAATATCGCCTCGCTTGGCGGCCTGGTGACCATGCCCGCGGTAGGCGCGTACTCCACCACCAAGTTCGGCCTGGTAGGCCTGAGCGAGACGCTGCAGCACGAGCTCAGGCCGCATGGCATCGCCGTGACCCTGGTCTGCCCAGGAAACATCCGCACCCCCATCATCGACCATATCAAGGTGAGGGGTTACGACTGCGAGAAGCTCACCAGGATGTCGTACGGGGTGATACCGCGCATGGCCGCCGCCAGGGCGGCGTCCATAATCCTCAAGGGGATAAAGCGCGACCGGGCGATGATCATCCTAACCCCGTCAGCCCACCTCATGTATCTTATAAAGAGGCTGTCCCCCGACCTCTACCGCGTGATACTGGGCATCCCCATGCAGAAGGTATACGAACGTATGCGCTGAAAAGCGCACCTCCAACTAGGGCGCGACGTAGAATGTCTTCTCGTTCACGGTCCTGGAGTTCAGCATGCCTTCCTTCTCCATACGCACCAGCAGTTTCATGGCTTCCGTATAATTCACGCCGAGGGCTCTGGCCACATCGTCCACGGTGCAGGGGCGCCTTCTGACCACTTGCAGCACTTTCTGCGGTCTCGCGCCAAGCGAGGACACGGTGATGCCGCGGGAAAGAGGGGGAACCGTATCCGCTCCCGCTCCGAGCAGAGCGGCCAGCCTGGCGAGCTCATCCTCATCCACAGGACAAGCGGTCGCTTCCACCGGAGGCCTGACCACGGTGTTCAGCTGTACCTTGTCCGGCGATATCCTCCCTATCAGCGCGCCCAGCTTTTTCAATTGCTCCTCCCCGGAGTTCAAGCCCTTTACGAGCATGATCTCGAGCCAGATGTTCCCCTGAAAGGCATCCCGGAAAGAGGCCATGCCCTCGACCACATCCTGCAGGTTCAGCTCCCTGCAGGGTCGGTTGACGGCCTGGAATATCTCCTCATCCGCGGCGTCCAGGGATGGGATGATAAGGTCGGCTCCGGCACAAGCTGCAGCCACGTCGTCGTCTCCCAGCAGCGAGCCGTTGGTGATAATTGCGATGGGCAGCGTGCTCAAGCGTCTGATACCGGTGAGTATCCTATCAAGCTCCGAGTGTAGAGTTGGTTCGCCGGATCCGGCCAGGGTGATGTAATCAACCGCCGGTTCATCCTCAAGCCTGCGCTCCAATTGGGCCAGGACTTCGTGTGCGGGCACATATGGCTCCCTGCAGGTCGTCTTCACGGTAGTCCTGCCGATCTGGCAGTAGACGCAGTCGTAATCACAGATCTTGCGGGGCACGAGGTCGACCCCCAGTGAGCTGCCCAGCCTCCGGGAAGCCACCGGTCCGTAGACATATATTCCTCTATCCCTACCCATCTCTCCTACCTTGTTGGTCGTTCTGAACGTCAGCATGTTTCCATCGTAGCAGTTTTTTAGTTATTATATATATGCCAATAATGAAGGCTCCGTAAAAAAGCGCGAGCTCATGAGAAGAACCAGGAGATCTGGATGCCTATTTATGACTACAAGTGTGGAAGCTGCGGGGCGGTGTCCGAGCTCTTTGTGAGAGACGGCGACTCCAGCAAGGCGCGTTGCCCCGACTGCGGCAGCTCCGATATGCATAAGCTCTTCTCCGCTTTTCACACGCTGAGCAGGGGCTCCGACCACACCGGAAGTACCTGCTGCGGCAGGGAGGAGCGCTGCGCCAAACCTCCCTGCTCGGATGATGGAGGATGCCACAAGTATAACCGTCGCTAGTCGACCGCATCGCACTTCATGATTTGAAAGTCACCTTATGATATATATCATGACTGATGAATAGTATTGAGCATATGCTATATTTATAGGGTTCTCTACATAGGGAAGGTGATTTTCCATGGAAAAGCCTACACTTGATTTCCTGCTCTACCTCATCACAAATTGCCTAAGCCAATGCGATGTCGACCCCGAACACACAACGGTAAGCGAGTTCATAGCGCTGATCAAGCAAGCAGAGACTCCAATCGGATTCTGAACTATCCTGCACCGTCCAGCGGAGAACGCAGCCACTATAGCAAGAGGCCGGAGAGCTATTGCTCCGGCCTGTCTTTATGTGGCACGCCCGGAGGGAGTCGAACCCCCAACCTACAGATCCGTAGTCTGTCGCTCTATCCAGTTGAGCTACGGGCGCATGCAAGGATTATTCTATCAGGTTCCAAGGCGTGAAGCGCAGGATTTGGAATCAGATCAGCCGTTTCCCCGGTTGACGGCAAGGCGCGGATTCGTTAGTATATAATAGAGCGTTTGCTCTGTTATAAGAAGAGGAAGGCTGATGAACCAGGCCGAGAAAAGCATCGCAGCCAGGGACGAGATAAGCTCTGCCGCCATGCGCCTCTTCGCGCGCAAAGGTTTCAAGGGGACCACGATCAGGGATATATCCAGGGAATCCGGCAGGTCGATGGGTTGTATATACCATCACTTCTCGGGAAAGGAAGAAATATTTGCCACCCTGATTATGAGGCTGGAAATCCTGCCGGGGTTGGAGAAGGTTGCCTTCCTGCTCTTCGCTCCGGGATTTCCCGAGAACCTGCAGGATATCGCGTTCGAAATCGCCCATACCATCGCGGACCAGAAGGACAGGGTTAAACTCTGGTATGTCGATGCTCTTGAATTTGACGGGAAATACGCGAGACAGGTTATCCAAGCCGCCTGGCCCGCCATGGACATAGCTATTAAGGCCGCTTTTGCCAACAAAGGCCTGCTAAGCGTTAGCGAAGGGTTGGAACCGGGAATGGCGATGCGCATTATTATATCTTCATTTATGGGGATATTCATGCAGCAGGAGATACTCGGTGTCTACTTCACCGACGACAATACAAATAACCAGCTAATCAAGCAGGCGTCCAAGCTATTCCTGCACGGGCTCTTGACGGGGTGATTCTATCGCTTATACAGAGCATCTGCTCTATATATTGCGGGTAACGGGGAAAGGTTAGGACGATGACGGATGTAAAGATCGCAGGGGGGCAGTTGCTGGTGAACGGCACCCCGTTCAAAGCGTTTGGCTTAACCATCCACAAGGTTACACGCAAGCTGCACCTGCACGAGCAGTATGGGATACCGCTGCCCGATCTGCTTAATCCCTACAGGTGCGGGTTCGTGGAAGGTCCCTCTTTCACCCGGCTCCTTGACGGACTCGAGGGTACCAGGTTCAACACTATTCATGTCTATTTAAGGCTCACCGATGAGGGATATCGGCTCCCGTTTCCGGAGGAATGTGTTCCCGAGCTGGAGCCGCGCGGTTTCAAGCTCGCCATCAGTCTTCCTTTCCACTGGTTGTTGTTTCCAGGACTGGACGTTATCGAGGAGGCGGTAAAGAGGTACCGTGATCTGGATGCGCTGCTGATGTGGGTGGTAGGGGCGGAGGTCTTCGACTACCGCTTCCGTGTGCCGTTCGATCTGATTGATAAGGTATCGGCACTAGTAGGGTCGCTCAGCGATGTACCCAAGACTTATGGGAACATGCCCTTCAATAACGCGCCCGGTTCGAGGTTCCGTCTCCTGGGCGTTGAGACCGTGGACTGTACGGACGCGATCGGATTCTTCGACTTCACCCCCCTGCAACTGCTCAGCATGAGCGAGTTCATCCTCTCTTCCTGGTGGATGGTGCAAGGCAGCTTCAGACCGCTTGTGCGCAAGCTGATCTCTTGCTGGTTCAGTATGTACAACGCCTTCATGAGCCTGATTCCCCGCAGCGACGGCGAATATCAGACCATAGATTCGAACCTTGGATATGCGCACATGCTGAAACGGCAGATACGTTACGCAGCCGCTCAGGGCAAACCGCTAGTGGTCGCCCAGGCGGGGCTCTCCGATAACGTGGATTTCATGCGCAGGCAGCTTGCAATCGTCGACTCGCTACCCTTAGCGGGCTATTTCTACTGGAACTCCGGGAACCTGGACCCTGACTACGATGGAGAGATCGAGAACGTTGAATTGCTGAAAGTTTTCTGCGCTTGAAAGGCAGCGGGATACCCCGCTTGAGTGATCCCACCTAAAACACCGAAGAACCCTCGAGGCAACTTTCGTCACCCTACCTTGATTCCCCAGTCGGGCGAGTTCGCGATCCCGGGTCGTTATATGTGAACCTGCGTTTTTTGGCGGAA
>QZKE01000104.1 GCA_003598015.1 Actinomycetota bacterium
AGGCAATGCCCGGGCGCTATGCTCGTATCCGCTGCGGCTTGCTACACCCGGTCCTTTTCTTCCTTTCGCTGCTTCTTATCGGACCAACCCCCGGATCCCAGGCTGGGTTTTCTATACAGGCTATGCCCGGGCGCGGTAATGACGACCGCAGCGCATTGATACACCCGTCTCGTTCCTTGCCTGTGGATCGGAGCCCAGTTGTGCTATATTTTTAATGAGGAGGAGCCGAGTATTAAGCTGGCATCACATCGTGCAGGATAGCTGACTAGAGCAGAGGAAAGTGAAACGGACCATGCAACGGACCATGCTCAAGAGCAAAATCCACCGGGCGGTCGTAACCGACGCGGACCTGCATTACATAGGAAGTATAACCATCGATGTGGAGCTCATGGAGGCGGCGGACCTTCTCCCCTACGAGAAAGTGATGGTCGTGGACATAGATAACGGCAGCCGCCTGGAGACGTACGTCATCGGGGGGAAGCCCGGGTCGGGAACTATCGCCATGAACGGCGCCGCGGCTCGCCTTATCCACAAGGGCGATATCATCATCATCTTCTCCTTCAGCATCGTGCAGGAGGAGGAAGCTCGCGGCATGAAGCCACGGGTGGTCTACGTAGACGAACTCAACCGTGTCAGCCATATCGAAGATCACGTCACCGCGGATGATATCTGCTGAACGAGAGATCCGGCTGGCTAACACGGGGGAAACCCCGGTTTTTTTATAGAATTCTTCGGCGAGAAGTACGGGTAAAGGATGATGAGATTGGTCAAGTCAAGACGCGAATTGATAAACGGATATTGGATCGACCGCATGAAAGGGACGCCGCGACGGCAATATCCTGCGGTGGCCGTCGGGTTGGCGGCAAGGAACAGGCGGCGCCGGTAGCGCCGGAGGTGCGGGAAAACTTATGGGCAGTGATGAAGAGATTCTCGAGAGTATAGGGCGTTTGCGCGAGGAGCGGAAGGCGGTCATCCTCGCCCACAACTACCAGAGACCGGAGATTCAGGATATCGCCGATTACGTCGGAGACTCCCTGGGCCTGGCCCGCCAGGCCTCCAGCGTAGACGCCGAGGTCATCGTGTTCTGCGGCGTCCATTTCATGGCCGAGACTTCGGCCATCGTCAATCCGGGCAAGATGACGCTGCTGCCCGAGCCCGCCGCCGGGTGTCCCCTCGCCGATACCATTACGCCGGAGGGCTTGATTACCCTCAAGAAGCTGCATCCCCGGGCCGTGGTGGTCACCTACGTCAATTCCACCGCCGCCGTAAAGGCGGAGAGTGATTACTGCTGCACGTCCGGGAATGCCGTCGAGGTAGTGAGAGCGATAGACGCGCCGGAGATAATCTTTACTCCGGACAAGAACCTGGGCCGGTACGTGCAGAGGGTCACCGGCAGGGAGTTGATCATCTGGGAGGGCTGCTGCCCCATCCACGACGACATCACCGCCCCGATGGTGATGGAGCTGAAACGCCTGCATCCCGCGGCATTGGTGGTCGCCCACCCCGAGTGCCGCGAGGAAGTATTGGAACTGGCCGACGAGGTGGCCAGCACCTCCGGTATGTTCAAGGTGATCGAGAATGCCGTGACCGACGAGATAATCGTCTTGACCGAAGCAGGTATGGGCTACCCGCTGGGTAAGAGGTTCCCCGCCAGGAGACTCTATTTTCCCCGCGAGGAACCGCTGTGTCCGAATATGAAACTCATCACGCTCGAGAAGGTGGAGAGGTCCCTGCGCGACCTGGCGCCTATGGTCACGGTAGCGGAGGATATCCGCCTGAACGCCCTGCTGGCCGTAGAGAGGATGCTGGAGATAGGGTAGCATCCGTGACCTTGAAAGGTACGCCGTGATACCGCGCTATCTCGTCAATTTCGACCTCGAGGACCTTCCAGGGATTGCTTTCGACCTGGTGGTGGTGGGAAGCGGCGTCGCCGGCCTTTCCACGGCCTTGCGGGCGGCTCGCCGCTTCAGGGTCGCCTTGCTCACCAAGACCACTCTCACCGTCACCGCGACGAGGATCGCCCAGGGGGGCATCGCCTCCGCCCTGGGTGCCGACGACAGCCCCGAACTGCATTTTCAGGACACCATCCAGGCGGGGAAGGGATTGTGCGAGGAGGAAGCGGTATGGACCCTGGTACGGGAGGGTCCCATGCGCGTGACCGAACTCATAGAGGAGGTGGGCGCCCATTTCGATACCGTGGACGGCCACCTCGATCTGACCATCGAGGGTGGCCACTCCAGGCGGAGGGTAGCCCACGCACAGGGAGATGCCACCGGGAGCGAGCTAGAGGCCAGCCTGACGCGCAGGCTCCTGTATAACAAGCGCCTGGACGTCTTCGAAAACTATTATGTCATCGACATCCTCACCGTGGACGGCCGCTGTGCGGGTGTTCTGGGGATGGACGCGGAAGAGGGGACGATAAATTACTTCCGCGCTCCCGCCGTGGTGCTGGCCATGGGTGGAATGGGCCAGCTGTACCCGGTCACCACCAACCCGGAGATCTGTACCGGGGACGGGGTTTCCATGGCCCTGCGCGCCGGGGCGGAGGTCTCCGACCTGGAGTTCATGCAGTTTCACCCCACCTCGCTCCACCTGCCCGAGACGCCGCGCTGGTTGATAAGCGAAGCCCTGCGGGGGGAGGGGGCGATGATAGTCGACCATGCCGGGAAGAGAATAATGGAAGGAGTCCATCCCCTCAAGGACCTTGCACCACGGGATACGGTGGTCAACGAGATGGTGCGGGTGATGAAGAAGCTGGACAGGGACCACCTCTTCCTCGACGCCACCCACATACCCGCCGCTAAGCTCAAGGAACGCTTTCCCACCATATACAGGCATTGCCTGGAGGCCGGGATCGACATTACGCAGGTACCCATACCGGTCTCGCCTGCCGCGCATTACATGAGCGGGGGCGTGGTGACCAATCTGCGCGGTATGACGCGGGTGAGAGGGCTCTACGCCTGCGGAGAGGTGGCCTGCACCGGAGTGCACGGAGCGAACCGGCTGGCCTCGAACTCCCTCCTGGAAGGCCTGGTGTTCAGCTGGCGCATCATGCAGAACCTGCCCCAGGCGGTGGAGGAAGGCGCCGGGGGCCTGATGAGGGTATGTGAGCTCAAACACAAGATCAGGCGAAGCCGCCTGCCCGTGGAGATAAACCTGCTGCGCCCGTTCCTGCAGCAGATGATGATGGATTGCGTAGGTTTCCGCAGGAGTAGGGATGGGCTCGACGAAGCCTGGGAGTTCCTGACGAAAAACCTCGAGGTACTGCAGGTGGAATACGTGAGCCCCCAGGGATTCGAGCTCCAGAACATGATCACCCTGGCCACCCTGATGGTAAAGGCGGCGGTGCTGCGCGAGGAGAGCCGCGGCTGCCATTTCCGGGTGGACTTTCCGGGACAGGCGGAATACTGGCGCAGGCATATAGTGTTCAGCATGGGCGCGAGGGGGGTAAGGAACGAGCTGAGGCCGGTGGGGGAATTGATCGGGGCCGGCTACGATTGGATGCCGGTCGAGGCGAAGGAGTGCTAAGCGTGGACGAAGAATTCAGGCGCGTTTGCATGGAGGCGGTGCGGAGGGCTCTCGACGAGGACCTGCAGAGCTCGGGGGATATCACGTCCCGCGCGCTCATCCCCGCCGGCGCCAGGGGCAGGGGCCGTATCATATCGCGGGAGGGAGGGGTCGTGGCCGGCCTACCCCTCGCCTCCATGGTCTTCCGGCTGCTCGACCCGAAAGTAAGTTTCCAGTCACAGGTAAACGATGGGGATCACGTGCCGGCGGGTAGAGAGATCGCCGTGGTCGAAGGCTTGACCGTAACCATACTGGAGGGCGAGAGGACTGCCCTCAATTTCCTGCAGCGGCTGTCGGGGATAGCCACCCTTACCGCGCGTTTCGTAGCGGCGGCCGCGCCATTCGGCACGACGATACTGGATACGCGTAAGACCACGCCGGGCCTCCGCAGCCTGGAGAAATATGCCGTACGAGCGGGAGGAGGTAAAAACCACCGCTTCGGCCTGTACGATGCCGTGTTGATCAAGGACAACCATATAGCGGCCGTTGGCGGGGTGGGCAGGGCGGTGGAAGCGGCGCGCGCGGCGGCTGAGGAATCCGCGACCATAGAGGTGGAAGTGCAGCGCCTGGCCGATGTGGAGGAGGCCATCCAGGCCGGGGCCGACGTAGTCATGCTGGACAACCTGAGCGCGGCCTCCGTTGCGGAAGCGGTGGGGATCGCGCGCGGCAGGGTCAATCTGGAGGCCTCGGGGGGCATAGACCTGGAGAACGTGGCAACCTACGCGGCGACCGGAGTCGATCTCATCTCCGTGGGGGCCATTACCCACAGCGCCAGGGCACTGGACATCGCGCTGGACCTGGAGCCGATGCGCGGGCAGGAAGTGTGAGAAAATGGGGTTAGCGAGAAAATGGGGTCAGGTATCGAGCTATGCCGTGCCTTTGGCGAGAGAAGTACGAATCATGAGAACGCAGGATTAGAGACCTGATCCCGGGACAGGCGGAGGTCTATCATGCTACTGGCCATAGATGTCGGCAACACGCAGACGGTGATAGGAGCTTACCGGGGATCGGAACTGGTGGGGCACTGGAGGATATCCACCGACTCCAACAAGACCGGTGATGAACTCGCCCTGTACTACCAGGGCTTCCTCATGCTCAAGGGTCTTTCCTTCGCCGGCTTCGATGCCGTGATTATCTCTTCCGTAGTTCCCTCGGCAACCATGTCCCTGAAGCACATGACCAATGAATATTGGGACTTCGAGCCGCTTATCGTCGGGAAAAACATAGATGCGGGGATCGATGTACTCGTCGACAATCCCCGGGAGGTCGGCCCGGACCGCCTCGTCAACGCGGTGGCTTCATACGAGCGGTATGGCGGGCCGAACATCGTGGTGGACTTCGGTACGGCTACGACCCTCGATGCCATCTCCCCCGCGGGAGAATACCTGGGTGGGGTCATAGCCCCGGGGATCGAGATATCCTCGCAAGCCCTGTTTACGGCGGCCGCCCGTCTTACCCGGGTCGACATGTATCGTCCCCCTTCGGTTATCGGCAAGAACACCGTGTGGAGCCTGCAGTCCGGGATCATCTTCGGTTTCGCGGGCCAGGTGGACCGCCTCGTCGAGCTCATGCGGGATGAGTTGGGGGAAAAGGTCACCGTGGTGGCGACGGGGGGACTTGCCGAGGTGATCGTAGATGAATGCCGCAGCGTGCAATTCCACGATCCCTTGCTCACCCTGCACGGCCTGCGACTGATCTACGAGCGCGAGAAAAGCGATTAACACCCGGGGTTTATTGACATGTATTAAGCCTGCATATATTATGTTACGGGATTGGCATAACGCCTGTTCCTGCGTGGAAAAATCCACGTTCTCAGCTGAATAAGGGTACCGGCCAGAGATCGAAGCAAGAGGTCGAAACAGCATGGCAGGATCAAGGGAAAAGGTGAAGAAAGAGAAGAAGGTCAAGGAGCAAAAAAGGAAGAAGGAAGAGAGGCACATATCCGACCAGCTGGAAGAGAAGTTCGTAGGAGCCAGGACCGAAGTATTCAGCCGCATCTCCGCCAAAGAGGTCGAGATCCGCACCAAGACAAGCGCCGAGAGGACGAAAGCAGACCGCCTCATTGAAGACGCCAAGGGACAAGCCGCCGCTATAAAGCGCAAAGCAACCCTCGAGGAAATCGGAAAAGACACACACGCCAAGATAATCGCCGCTGCCCATGAAGAGGTAGGCGAGATCGAGAATTCCACCGCCAAGGAGACCGCTGAGGTCGAGAAGTCCGGAGAGAAGAATCTGGACAAGGCGGTGGGTTTTATCGTCGAAGCAGTGGTATCTGTCCCGCAGGAAGGCCCGTAATGCCTAATGGAATATCCTGGGAGTAGGCCGGATCGCGGTATGGCGGAAGGATGAGAGAAGATGGGAAATACGAAAAACGCATATGATCGACCCGGGAGAAGACCGATAGGGGGAGACTGAGATGTTACTTACGATGTCGAAAGTGGAGATAGTGGGGGTGAAAACCCTCTTCTTCCAGGTACTCGAGACGCTCCAGGACCTGGGAACGCTCCATCTCGAGGACATCACCAGGAAGAGGGGCCCGCGTTATGCGGATCTGATCCCCATGGAGATGGACCCGGCCCTCGAGGAGGAGCGCAATCTCCTGCAGAACCTGGCCATGCGCAACAACGCCATCCTTTCCGAGTTGGCTCCCCCCAGAGAGAAGGTGGGTCACGCGACCCTCGAGGAGAAATACCGCTCCTTCCAGGGCAAGACCCTGGGTGAGATCTCGGCCATGGTCGAGGAGGAAGAGAGCTCCACCAGGGAACTCATCTCCTACAAGAACGAGTTGGAAGTGGAGATGTCCCGCCTCTCCAAGTACGAGCCCATCATCAAGAAAGTGTACCCCCTGGCCAGCAAGGTCACCACGACGGAGCAGTATACCTCCATTGCCCTGCTCATCGAGGAGCGCTACAAGCAGGTCCTTGATTATATAGAGCAGGAGCTGGAGAGGATAACCGGCGGGCAGTGCGACGTGTTCTCGGCCCGCGTGGACGAGAACACGCACGCGGCGATACTCGTTTTCCACAAGCGCTTCTCGGAGCAGGTACACAACTTCCTCGCCACGGAGAACGTGAACCAGGTACGCCTGCCGACGGAACTCGCCGACAAACCCTACGACGAGGCCTTGAAGGAGATCGAGACGCGCTATAAAGAGATCCCCCCCAAGCTGAAGAAGGTCAAGGAGGACCTGGAGGAGATTTCCAATAAATGGTATGCCACGCTGGTGTCCCTCAAGGACTACCTCGCCGACCGCGTTGAGTCCCTGGATGCCATACCAAAGTTCGGGCAGAGCGGCCACGTCTTCGTGATCACCGGATGGATGCCGGCTGAGAACGTGGTGGAAACGCGCAAGCTGCTGGAGGAAAAGTTCGAGGGCAAGGTGGAGATCACCGAGGAGATACCCACCCACGAGGAACTTGAAGAGGCGCCGACCGCCCTGAAGAATCCCGCGGCGGTGAAACCCTTTGAATTCATCTATATGCTGATAAACCCACCAAAGTACGGGCACCTGGATCCTACCTTCCTGGTGGCCATCTTCTTCCCCATACTTTTCGGCTTCATGCTGGGTGACATGGGATATGGCCTTGTGCTTTTCGGCCTGGCCATGCTCATGAGGCATATATTAAAGAAGCGCGAATCCCGCAGCCTGTTCTTCGAGCTGTTCACGAACGTTCTCCTAATCTGTTCGATCTCGACGTTTATATTCGGGATTCTATACTTCGAGTTCTTCGGCGACTTGCTGATACGCCTCTTCGGATGGAAGGACGCGGCGGGACATCTCCAGGTACAGTGGGTCTGGGGTTATATAAACGTTAATGGGGTCGAGGAACCTTGGGGATGGCCCCTGGAGCGTATCGCCCAGGCGAATACCGGCATGTTCAAGCTTCTGCTCATCGTGGTCGTCTGTATAGGGGTGTTGCATATGGGTGCAGCCCTGGTGATCGGTCTCATCGATGGCATACGCCATCACGATCGCAAACATGCGATCGAAAAAGCGGGCTACCTGATGTTTATCCTCGGGCTGGTTATCATATTCGGAAGCCTTTGGGGGATCAAGTCGGCGAAGGATGTGGCGGTCCCGCTTGGCGCGGTGATATCCGTGGTAGGCATCGGTCTGGCCGGTTATGGGGGTGGTTTTGGTGGCGGCTTGGAGGCGGCGCTGACCTTCGGCAACCTCCTGTCCTACGCACGACTCTACGGCATCGGCCTGGCCTCGGTTATCCTGGCCGAGGTGGCCAACGAGCTGGGTGCGGAGTTCGGTTCCGGATTGATGATCGTAGTAGGCGTCATCGTAGCGGCACTGATACATACGCTGAACATCGCGTTAGGGGTATTGAGCCCTTCGATCCAATCTCTCCGTCTCAACATGGTGGAGAGTTTCACAAAATTTTATAAGGAAGCAGATGTGGTCTATAAGCCGTTCAAACGATCAGGAGGTGAATAGTTTGGAACTTGGACTCATCGCCATCGGGGCAGCTTTGGCC
Source organism: Actinomycetota bacterium (assembly GCA_003598015.1). Classification (GTDB taxonomy): domain Bacteria; phylum Actinomycetota; class Geothermincolia; order Geothermincolales; family RBG-13-55-18; genus SURF-21. The sequence goes on from QZKE01000104.1 coordinate 8,052, forward strand.
ATCGGCCTGGCCGCTCTGGCGACCGGGTGGTCGCAGTCTAAGATCGGGGCTGCCATGGCGGGGGCCTTGGCCGAGAAGCCGGAGCTCGCCGGCAATGCCATTATCATGATCGCCATCCCCGAAACCATGGTCGTGTTGGGATTCGTTATCTCCTTCTTGATAACTGGCTTGAAACCTGGTGAGTAAGTCGAAAAAGGACTATACCCGGCTGATATACCATATAAACAGGAAGTGAAGGCATGTCTATAGAGGACATCCTGCAGGCGCTGGACGACCAGTGCCGCCAGGAGTGCCAGGATATATTCGTCCGGGCGGAAGGGGAGGCGAAGCAGATCCTGGATAAAGCCCAGGGAGAGGCCGAAGCCATCCGCCAGGCCCGCCTGGCCAAGATCAAGGCGGAGGCGCAGAGCGAGACGACCTCCATGCTCTACTCCGCGCGCCTGAAGTCCAAGAACGCGGTCATCTCCGCCAAGGAGCAGGTCGCTGAAAAGGCCTTGCGGGCAGCCGAGGAGGGCCTGCAGGGCTTGAGGTCGCGCCAGGATTATCCGGCCATCCTCGAGGGACTGATCAAGGAGGGGTTGACGCGCATCAGCGGCAAGATCGTGGTGCACGTGGACCCCGCCGACGCAGCGGTGGCCGACAAGGTGATGCAGGGACTCGGGTTGGATTACGAGTTGCGCACCGACATCCAGACCGCGGGAGGCGCTATAGTCTCCGACGCGGGTGGAAGGGTGAGGATAATCAACACCATGGAGGAGCGGTTGAACCGTGCGCGCGAGAAATTGCGCATGCAGGTATCCGGGATCCTCTTCGGTGAGGAGGTGGAGGCCGCGGTGGGAGGGGGGTAAACCCCCTCTTTCGATGTCGGCGCCGGAAGGCGAGAGAAAATGGTTCAGGTCCCGCTGAAGGATTACAGCTACGCCAACGCTCGGGTAAGGGCGATGAGCGCCCGGTTGCTCGACGAGAGCGTTTATAGAGAGCTGCTCGACGCGTTGGATTACAATCGGGCCCTCGCCGTACTGGAGGAGACGGAGTATGGGGAGGATATCGAGCATTTCATGATGGAGGGCGCCAGGCCCACCATCATCGACCGCGCCTTCAACCGTAATCTCATCCGCAACTTCGCCAGGATTAAGGATTTCTTCATGGGCAGGCCGGAGGAGATGGTCAACGCCCTGCTCTCGCGCTGGGACCCCTACAACCTCAAGACGGTTATGCGGGGTATGCGAGCCTTGGTGCCCAAGACGGAGATCGTGCGCAACCTGGTCCCCATAGGTTCCCTGGACCTGACGGTCCTGGGGGAGATCGTGGGACAGCCGGACCTGCGTGCATCCCTGGATGCCATCGTCATGTTCAGCCCCCAGTGGTGGATCCCCTACGGCCAGGCCATCACGGCGCACCTCGCGGAGTATCTGCGCGAGCACGACCTGGCCGTCCTGGAGCTGGCGCTGGACAAGTTCCACTACGAAAAGATCGACGCCCTGCTCAAGAGATCCGACGCCAACACGACGCTGGTGCGCGAGGTGGTCACCATGGAGGTGGATGCCATCAACATTGTCACCCTCATGCGCATCTGCGGCCTGGAGCTGGAGGGAGCGAAAGCTGAGGACTATTTCGTACCGGGCGGGACCATCGCCACGGCCAAGGAGTTCGCGAGGATCATGGAACTGGGACAGCCGGAGAAAGTGTACGAGGCCCTGTACCTGAAGACGCCTTATCGCGAGGCACTGGAGAAGGCGTGGAAGAACTTCGACGAGCGCGGGGAGAGCGCCTTCGAGGACGAGATGGAGAAGCACACCATCAGGACCTGCTTGAAGATGTCCAAGGATCCGTTGGGCATCGGGATCATCATCACGTACATGTGGAAGAAATACCTGGAGATAACCAACCTGCGCATCATACTGCGCGGCAAGAGCATCGGACTCATCGAGTCCCAGATCCGCAAGGAGCTCTTCATGAAGGACGAGGATACCCGGGAGAAATAGCGGCCATCAGAGGTGAGTATTCTTGTACAAAGCTATCGTGGTAACGGACCCGGAGACGGCGGACGGTTTCCGCCTGGCGGGGGTCAGCGTGGTCGAGGCGGAGAATGCCGACGAGGCACAGGAGAAGATAAAACTCCTTCTCGACGACCCAAATGCCGGGATCCTGGCCGTGAACGAGCATTTTTACGACAACATAGACGAGAAGACCCAGGAGAAGATAGACAGCATCTACCGGCCTATCGTCATCCCCCTGCCCATCAAGGAGACGGTGGAGATGGCGGGAGAGCGGCGGGCGTACCTCGCGCGCCTCATCCACCGCGCCATAGGTTTCGACATAACCCTGCGCGGCCGCGAGGGAGAATAGGCGGGCCGGTATGATGCTCGGTGATAGACACTGGCGGTACGGATTAGGAGACGGGAGAGTGTCGGTATGATCGAGGGAACCATTGTCAAGGTATCCGGGCCCGTGGTGAACGCGGAGGGCATGTCCGGCGCCAAGATGTACGATATCACCAAGGTGGGCGACCTGGGGCTCATCGGCGAGGTGGTACGCCTGGACGGAGACGTGGCTATCGTACAGGTCTACGAGGACACCTCGGGCCTGCACGTGGGGGAGAAAGTGGAGTGCAGCGAGGAACCCCTCCTCATCGAGTTGGGACCGGGCCTGCTGTCCTCCATCTACGACGGCATCCAGAGAAGGCTCGTGGATATCGCGGACACTCACGGCGACTTCATAGTGCGCGGGGTGACCACCGAAGCCCTTCCCCGCGACCGCACCTGGACCTTCCAGCCCATGGTGGAGGAGGGCGACGAGGTCGCGGCGGGGGACATCGTAGGGGAGGTCCAGGAGACGACCCACATCGCTCACCGCATCATGGTCCCGCCCGGCATGTCCGGCAAGGTGGCCCAGGTGAAGGAGGGCGACTTCGGGATAGACGACACCGTGGTCGTCCTGGAGGGTGGCGGGGAGATCAAGCTGCACCAGACCTGGCCGGCGCGGGTGCCACGCCCGGTGAACAGGAAAGAGAACCCGACCGTTCCCTTCATCACCGGCACGCGCATCCTGGACACCTTCTTCCCCATCGCCCAGGGCGGATACAGCATCATCCCCGGGGGTTTCGGGACGGGCAAGACGGTGACCGAGACCACCCTGGCCAAGTGGGCGGACGCCGACATCGTCATCTACATCGGGTGCGGCGAGAGGGGCAACGAGATCACCGAGGTGCTGGCGGAGTTCCCCAGCCTCATCGACCCCAAGACGGGGGTGCCCCTCATGCAGCGCACCATCCTGGTGGCCAATACCTCGAACATGCCGGTGGCCGCCCGCGAGGCCTCCATATACACCGGTATCACCCTGGCGGAATACTATCGCGACATGGGCTACAACGTGGCGCTGATGGCCGACTCCACCTCGCGCTGGGGAGAGGCCCTGCGCGAGGTCTCGGGGCGCCTGGAGGAGATGCCCGGCGAGGAGGGATACCCGGCGTATCTCGCCACCCGCCTGGCCGACTTCTACGAGCGCTGCGGCCGTGCCGTCTGCCTGGGCGGCGACGAGCGCATGGGTTCCATCACCGCCATCGGGGCGGTATCCCCTCCCGGCGGCGACTTCTCGGAGCCCATGACCCAGAATTCGCTGCGTATCACCGGTGCCTTCTGGGCGCTGGACACCTCCCTGGCTTACCGGCGCCACTTCCCGGCCATCAGCTGGATAAAAAGCTACACCCTCTACCTGGACCAGATCCAGGAATGGTACCTGAAGAACGTATCCGAGGACTGGAGATCCCTGAGGGACAAGGCCATGACCCTGCTGCAGAAGGAGGTCGAGCTGCAGGAGATCGTGCAGCTGGTAGGGCCGGATGCCCTGCCCGATTTCGCCAAGGCGGTGCTGGAGACCACGCGCATGCTGCGCGAGGACTACCTGCAACAGTTCGCCTTTTCCGACACCGACGCGTTCTGTTCGCTGCGCAAGGCCTATCTCATGCTCAAGGTCATCCTCACGTATTACGACTGCCTGGAGGAGGTACTGGTACAGGGCGTACCGCTGCGCCAGGCGACGGAGCACCCCATCAAGAACGAGATCGCGCGCATGAAGGAGATCCCGTCCGAGGAGGCGGAGGAGAAGATATCGGAGCTGGCGGACAGAGTACAACGTGAGCTCAGGTCGCTCAGCGAATGGTAAGTAATAGAAAGCGGGAGAGATAAGATGTCGAACGGTAGTGCTTATCTGGCCACGACGGAATACCGTACGGTAGGCGAGGTCGCCGGGCCCCTGCTCTTCGTGAGCAAGGTCAAGGGGGCGGCCTACAACGAGATGGTGGAGATCCGCTCCGCGGACGGCACCACCAAGTACGGCCAGGTCATAGAGCTGGCGGGAGAGTTGGCCGTGGTGCAGGTTTTCGGTCCCACGGCGGGCCTGGACGTCGACAAGACCAACGTGCGTTTCCGGGGAGAGGTGGCGAAGATGCCCTGCTCCGCCAACCTGCTGGGGCGGATTCTCAACGGCATGGGGCAGCCCATCGACGGAGGCCCCGAGGTGTTCCCGGAGGAGGAGAGGGAGATCACCGGTTCTCCCATCAACCCCTGGAGCAGGGAAGAGCCCCGCGATTTCATCCAGACCGGTATCTCAGCCATAGACGGCCTGAACACCCTGGTACGCGGCCAGAAGCTCCCCATCTTCTCCGGCGCCGGCCTTCCCGGCAACGAGCTGGCGGCGGCCATCGTGAGGAACGCCAGGATCCTGGGGGGAGAGGAGTTCGCCATCATCTTCGCGGCTATGGGCATCACCCGCCGCGAGGCCTCCTTCTTCCAGGACAGCTTCGCGCGCTCGGGCGCCCTGGAGAGGGTGGTCTTCTTCCTCAACCTGGCCGACGACCCCACGGTGGAGAGGCTGCTCACGCCGCGTTGCGCCCTCACCGTGGCGGAGTTCCTGGCCTTCGAGCACGACATGCAGGTGCTGGTGATCCTCACCGACATGACCAATTACTGCGAGGCCCTGCGCGAGATATCCACCGCCCGCGAGGAGGTTCCGGGACGCCGCGGCTACCCTGGTTATATGTACACCGACCTGGCCTCCATCTACGAGCGCGCCGGGCGCATCAAGGGAAAGCCGGGATCTGTCACCCAGGTGCCCATCCTGGCCATGCCCGACGACGACATCACCCATCCCATCCCGGACCTCACCGGGTATATCACCGAGGGCCAGATCGTGCTCTCGCGTACCCTGCACCGCCGGGGCATCTTCCCCTGCATCGACGTGCTGCCCTGCCTCTCGCGCCTCATGAACCTGGGCATCGGCGAGGGGCGCACGCGGGGAGACCACCGCGGCGTCGCCGACCAGCTCTACGCCTACTACGCCGAGGGGGTCGACCTGCGCCGCCTGGTGGCCATCGTGGGCGAGGAAGCCCTCACCGACATGGACCGCATGGCGCTGAAGTTCTCCGACGCCTTCGAGCAGAATTACCTGGATCAGAAGGACGAGAACCGCGAGCTGGAACAGACGCTGGAGCTGGGCTGGAAGCTCATCAGCATGATGCCCAAGGACTCTATCAAGCGCATCAAGATGGAATACGTGGACAAGAACTACAACCCGGAGATGGCGGAGGAGTTCGCCGTCTCCGAGAGCTGACCCGCGGCGCGGACGGGGAGAGAGGTAGATGGAGCAGGTACACCCGACCAGGAGCGAGCTGCTCAAGCGCAAGGCCAACCGCAGCCTGGCCGATCAGGGCATGAACCTGCTCAAGCGCAAGCGGGACGCCCTGCTCGCAGAGTTCATGCCCATCATCGACGAGACCATGCGCCTCTCCCTGCGCCTGGAGCGGGTGACCGCCGACGCCCAGTACGACCTGGCCATGGCCAAGGCCAAGGACAGCGGGCCGAAAGTGCGTTCGGCCTCCTACGCCGCCCAGGGCGAGGTGCTGGTAGACATCACCGGCACCCACGTCATGGGGGTGCCCATCCCGGTGATCCGCAAGGGCCAGAGCACCCTGCGCAACGTCCTCAAGCGGGGTTACGGCATCACGGGCGTATCGAGCCGGGTGGATGCCGCGGCGGAGAAGTTCGAGGAGATCATCGACGTGATCATAGAGTCCGCGGACATCGAGACCCGCCTGCGCCGCCTGGGGGAGGAGCTGCGCAAGACCAACCGCCGCGTGAACGCGCTGGAGAACGTGGTCATCCCCGACTACGACGAGCAGATAAAGTTCATCCAGATGAGCCTGGAGGAGCGCGCGCGAGAGGATATCTTCCGCCTCAAGAAGGTCAAGAAGGCCCTGGAGCGCAAGGAGGCCGCCCGACTCGAGCGCCTCAAGGCCTGACCGTTATTTTCCCCGGCGCTTCCTGCGCAGGGAGGCCGTCGCCGAGAGAAGCCCCAGGGAAAGACCCATCAACATGACTGCCGTGCCGGAACCGGCACCGCATGCCGATGTCACCGTGAATCCGCCCTCCAGCACCGCTTCCTCGCCCCCGGGATTGACCACCGCCACGTCGTAGGCGCCCGGCTCGGCTCCGAAGAAGCCGCAGGTACAGGTGATGCGCGTGTCGGAGACGACCTGTACGTTGTATGCATTCAGGGTCGTGGCGCCGCGCTTCAACGCCACCGTGGCGCCGGGCTGGAAGCCGGTTCCGCTTACCTCCAGGGCCAGGGAGATGGTGTGTTGTACCACCCGGTTCGGGATAATCGACTGCACGCTGAGCGGCAGGACCGTGAAAGCCTTCCAGTTGGAGGTCCCGGAGGGGGTGGTGACCGTCACCCTCGCCTCGCCGCACGCGAGAGGGGGGACCTTCACGACCACCTGGCTGTCGGACCAGGAGACGTATTCCTGGACCGGGGTCGCACCGAAGGAGACTACGGACGTTCCCCGGGTAGCGCCGAAGTCGCAGCCCGAGACGGTCACCTCGGCGCCGGCGCCGCCCGAGGGGGGCGAGACGGAGAGGACGTCCGGCCTGGCGTCGCCTCCGTTGGACGTATGCATGATGAGCCCGGAGGTACTAATGAACCAAGCGTTGCAGCAATCCGCGGCAGCTATCTTTTCCCGGGAAGAAGAAGGCCATAATTCAAGCTGCTCTTGCCAATTTGCTCCTCCGTCAGTTGTCCTAAGAACCATAAAATCATGGTCCGAGGGATTCATGACCTCGCCGATAACCCAAGCTGTGCACTCGTCGATTGCGCAAATATCCGTAATATTCAAGGACATTATTTCTGAGACTTCCCAGCTTTGTCCGCCATCCAGGCTCTTGATGACAGTATTGTCCCCAGATGCCCATACGACATTCTCGTCGACGGCGTATATGCTCCAGAGATAATAAGGATAGCCGGTGTCCTGCAATTGCCAGTTCTCTCCGCCGTTGATTGTTTTAAGGATCACACAAGTGTCCGTCTCATAGTCATAGCAGGCCGCCCATGCGATATCGTGACTTACGGCCGATATGTCGGAGATACCCACGGTGGAGCTGATACTCTGGTGCTCCCAGGTCGCCCCCCCATCGCCGGTCCGCAGAATGGTGCCTGAAGCACCCGCGGCCCATGCCGTTTCAGGGTCTACCGCGGTCACCGTATAGAGGGTTGCGGTGGTCCCCGCCTGCTGAAGCAGCCAAGTCTTACCACCGTCCGCAGTGTGCAGGATCTTCCCTGCATAGCCTACGGCCCAGGCATGTTCTGCGTCTACCGCCGATACGTCACATAGGCTCCCCGCTTCATCATCCGGCCCCGTATCCGTGCTGACCCAGGTTGCGCCTCCGTCCACGGTCTTGAGGACGTCTCCCGCTGCCCGAGCCACCCACGCGGTGCTCGCATCTACCGCGCTGACCCCACTGAGCACGGACGTGGTCGCAGGGTTCTGATCCACCCACGTCTCGCCCCCGTCCCAGGTCCTGAGGATATCGATATCCCCTCCCACCACCCAGGCGTTGTCCGCGTCGAGGGCCGATACTCCGGTGGCATTGTAATGTATGATGTTCTGGAGCGCCCAGGAGACACCTCCATCCGAGCTCTTGAGGATCGCGCCTCTTCCGATGTCTTCGTCGTCCCCGACAGTCCATATGGTCTGGCCGTCAACCGCGAAAACATCCCGGAGGATGTAATTGCTGTCCATACTGCGTGCGCTCCAGGTGGCGCCACCGTCTCCACTCTCCAGCACTGTTCCCCCCGTACCAACCACCCAGAGCGTGGACTCGTTCAAGGCGTGTACGCCATACAAAGTGCTGGATGTCCCGGCATCTTGCGTTTCCCAGGTGAGCCCTCCATTGTCGCTCTTGAGGATGGCCCCGGCCTCGCCGGTGACCCAGGCGGTATCGATGCTCAGCGCGCAGACCGCATTCAGGGCGCGCGTCGTGCCGCAATCCCGAGAAATCCAGGTCGCTCCGCCATCGCCAGTCGTCAAGACGGTGCCGTTGTCCCCGACCGCCCAGGCGTGCAGCGCGTCTATGGCACAGACATCCTGCAACTTGTATCCCTCCCCCGAGAGCTGGGCTGCCCATACCTCCCCCCCATCGTCCGTGTGGAGGATGACGCTATGGGTATCGTAATCGTGTCCGATCGCCCACGCCACCGAAGCGTCGCAGGCCGATACCGCGTACAGGGTGTAGCCGGTGCCGGATTCCTGGTCTGTCCAGCTGGCGCCGGCGTCGTCGGTCCGCATGATGGTCCCACCGTCCCCGACCGCCCAGGCGGTGGCGGCGTCGACCGCATGGACGTCCCGCAAGAAGTCATGGAAATGGTTCTGCGTCTGCCAGTGGTCATTCCAGGCAGCGCTGGCAGGGTCACCGAGCGGTGCCTGTGCCAGCAGCATTGGGATACCCAGGAACGATATGAGCAGGATTATGGAGACGGGCTTGAGACCGGCCATGGCCGTACGACGGTTTCGCATCAGCAACCTCCCTCTGAAAACACCCCATATTCTCGATGCCTGTGGCAGACATTATATACTGCGCCGTTCCCCTGGCGATAGCGTGTAGCTCTTTTGGATTAGACTTTTCACGGCCCAGGTGCTGGCGTGCGCTCTCCGAGGGTCACTTTCGCCTACGCGATGCAGGCTGTGCGGCGTGAGAGGCGTGAGAGCAATGTCAGGACCAACCGATGGTCGGATGTACTCGTGCCATGCCTGGCCTGGCTTTACCGGGACTGGTACCGGATACCGCCGCGCCACAGACGCGCTGCTGCTCTTGCGATGCAGGCTGTCGGATGTGGGCGAGCAGGTGGTATCATCGCCTTATCATGGGTGAGAACAAGTTCGTTATCGTCGGCGGGAACCCCCTGCGGGGAGAGGTCCGGGTCGGGGGGGCCAAGAACTCCGTGCTCAAGCTGATGGCGGCCAGCCTGCTCACCCCGGAGGAGTGCCTTATCCACAACGTTCCCCGTATCACCGACGTCAAGATAATGGTGGAGGTGCTGCGGCGCCTGGGCGCGGGGGTTACGTGGGAGGGAAGCAGCCTCAGGGTATGCGCGGGGGAGTTCACGTCGCGTGAAGCTCCGTACCAGCTTGTCCGCCGCATGCGGGCATCTATTATAGTACTCGGACCCCTGGTGGCCCGCTGGGGCGAGGCCTCGGTGGCCATTCCCGGCGGCTGCAATATCGGCTCGCGCAAGATCGACATGCATCTCAAGGGCCTGGCCGAGCTGGGGGCGGAGATCAGCACCGAGCACGGCTACGTGCACGCGCGCGCAGCGCGCCTGAAGGGGACGCATATCGTGCTCGATTTTCCCAGCGTGGGGGCTACGGAGAACCTGATCATGGCCGCCGTGGGGGCCGAGGGGCGCACGGTCATCGAAAACGCCGCCCGCGAGCCGGAGATCCAGGACCTGGCGGCTTTTCTGGCGTCCATGGGCGCGGAGGTCGAAGGAGCGGGCACGCCGGTTATCACGGTAACCGGTCCCTGCGATCTGAAGGGCACGGAGCATACCGCCATAGGCGACCGTATCGAGGCCGGCACCCTGGCCGTGGCCGCAGCGGTGGCGGGAGGCGAGGTGGCCTTAGCTGGAGTCGATCCCCGCCACCTGGGCCTACCCCTGGAGAAGCTGCGTGAAGTGGGAGTTGAGGTCGAGGAGGCAGAAGGACGCCTACTGGTGCGGGGGGGAGGGGAGTACAGGTCTGTGGACCTCGCGACCCTGCCCTTCCCGGGCTTCCCCACGGATCTGCAGCCCCAGATAATGGTGCTCTTGAGCCTGGCCGGAGGCACCAGTGTGATCACGGAGAACGTCTTCGAGAGCCGTTTCATGTTCGTGGACGAGCTCAACCGCATGGGCTGCGATATAAGCATCGAAGGCCATCATGCCATCGTACGCGGGGTGGGCGCGTTGAGCGGCGCCGAGGTATGCGCCCCTGACCTGCGCGCCGGCGCGGCCCTGGTCCTCGCCGGTCTGGCCGCGGAGGGCGAGACACACCTGCTGGATGTCTACCACGTGGACCGGGGATACGAGAACCTCGAGGCCAAACTCTCCAGCCTGGGAGCGGATATAACCCGGGTTGGGGTGGAGGAGGAACCCATCCTCTAGCCGGCGCATCAAAGGCTTGTCTCTCCCTGCCGATAATGACCTATGAGCCCGCACCATCCCTCGGCCGCCCGTAAGGGATGCGGGGGCGGCAGCCGCTACGTGTTGAGGGGGAAGGAACGTACCCGGGCGGCGTCTAATGCTATTACCGCGGGTGTCAGGCATGGAGGGGCCGGGACGGCGTACGGTCCTTGCCCGCGTGGACGGGACCGGCACACACATGCTAAGTGTATGGTATGAGCGTAGGAGGTTGGGTTGCGCGCAGATACCGTGACGAAAAAAGCGTTATATATCCTGGCGATAGCGCTCCTGGCGGCGCTCCCGTGCCTGGGCGTGCTGGGCGCCGGCGGCGGCGCGTTGGCGGCGGGCGGTTTGGGCGCCGCGGAGAGCCGCCTGATGCAGCGCCTCTATGCCTCGCAATATCCGCCGGGCAGCTATGTCGAGGGGGAAGTCGTGGTCGTACTCGAGCAACCCACGGCGGAGAGCCTGGCCGAGCTGACCGGTGGATTCACCGCCCTGCTCGAGGATGGCGCGGGCGGGTCCCCCTCGGCTTTCGCCGCGAGCCCGACGAAGGAGGCCGTACGGCTGCGTCTCAAGCCGGGGCTGGACGAGTTGGAGGCCGCGCGCAAGCTCCTGGCGTCGCCCCTGGTCAGATCCGCGGAGCCGAATATCGTCTTCCGTTGCGCCGCCACCAATCCCAATGACCCCCTTTACGGCGAGCAGTGGAACCTGCATGGCTCCTACGGCGTAGAGGCGAACGAGGCCTGGGATGTCCAGAGGGGTTCCTCCGGTCTCACCCTGGCGGTGATCGACACCGGCATGGACTACAATCACCCGGAGCTGCTCGGCCGCCGCAACGGCGGTTGGGATTATTACAATGGCGACGCCGACCCCAAGGATGACAACGGGCATGGGACCATGGTCGCCGGGATGGCCTGCGCCAACACCAACAACAGCACGGGGCTGGCGGGCCTGGACTGGAACGCGCGCGTGATGCCCCTCAAGGCCCTGGGGGCGAACGGCGAGGGCTACCTGGACAGCGTGGTCAACTCCATTTATCATGCCGCCAACAACGGCGCCAAGGTAATCAATATGAGCCTGACATCTTCCACGTATTCCCAGGAACTCGCGGACGCGGTCGAGTTCGCCCATGCCATGGGATGCATCCTGGTGGCGGCCGCCGGCAACGAGGGCGATTCGCGCATCGATTATCCCGCCGGACTCACCTACGTCATCGGCGTCGGGTCCATAGATGAAAACGGCAGCCGTTCCTGGTTCTCCAACTACAACTCGTCCGTGGACCTGGCGGCTCCGGGACAGAGGATCATCGGGCCCAAACCGAACAACTCATACGACGCCGGATCGGGGACATCCGAGGCCACGCCGCACGTATCGGCCGCGGCCATGCTGGTCCTGGCCGAGTATCCCGGCGCCACGCCCGAGCAGGTATGGCGCAGGCTCAAGGACAGCGCCCGGGACCTGGGCAGCCCGGGATACGACGAGAGCTATGGGTGGGGCCTCCTGGATGCAAACGGAGCCCTGCGGGTGCCCCTGGTCACGGTGACCTCCCCCCAGGACTTCACCTATCCCGCATCGGGCAAGGTCTCCGCATCCGCCAGCAGCGTCAACACCACCATCAGGTACCTGGAACTCTGGCTCGATGAAGGATTGATAGAGAGCCATGAGTTCCCGGTTCCCGGCGGCAGCGTCAACTATACCTTCGGCTCCTGGGACCTGGGCCAGCTCACGGAGGGCACGCACAACGTAACCGTCAGGGCGATCGATGCCTCCGGGGCATGGGAAGGCGAGCATGCCATCACCGTCTACCGCAACCTCAGCCAGCCCCGACCCGCCCAGGACTGGTACCTGGCGGAGGGCACCACCGGCTGGGGCTTCGAGGAGTACGTGCTGGTCCAGAACCCCAACGCCGCTCCCGCAAACGTGCAGGTAACCTTCATGAAGCCGGGGGGTTCCACCCAGCAGTACGCATACTCCATGACCGGCAACTCCAGGCTTACCATCCTCGTAAACTCGCTGGTCGCTACGAGCGACGTTTCTACCTATCTGCATGCCGACCTGCCCGTGGTGGCGGAAAGGGCCATGTACTGGGGCGGAAGGACGGGAGGCCATGTCGCCGTCGGCGCCAACGCGCCCGACCAGGACTGGTACCTGGCGGAGGGCACCACCGCCTGGGGCTTCGAGGAGTACGTGCTGGTCCAGAACCCCAACGCCGCTCCCGCAAACGTGCAGGTAACCTTCATGAAGCCGGGGGGCTCCACCCTCGGGTACGGATTCTCCATGCCCGGTAACTCGCGGTTGACCCTGGCCGTGAACGATCTCGTAGCATCGAGCGACGTCTCCACGCATATCCACGCCGACCTGCCTGTGGTAGCGGAAAGGGCCATGTACTGGGGTAACCGGGATGGTGGCCATGCCACGCTGGGTGTTACGGAGGGATGTGCGACCTGGTTGCTGGCCGAGGGCTCCACCGCCTGGGGCTTCGAGGAGTACGTGCTGGTCCAGAACCCCAACACGACCACGAGCAGCGTCACCTTCACCTTCCTGTTGCCCGGGGGGAGCCAGGTGCGGTCCGTTTACGCCGTAGGCCCGTTGTCCCGCTTCACCCTGAACGTGGCGGAGATAATACCCGGAAGCGATGTATCGACCTACGTGCAGGCCGACCAGCCGGTAATCGCCGAGCGGGCCATGTACTGGCCACGGGGTTCGCGCTCGCGCGCGGAAGGGCATTGCAGTACGGGCTCGGTCACCGCAGCGGATACATGGTACCTGGCGGAGGGCACAACCGCCTGGGGTTTCGACGAATACGTGCTGCTGGTCAATCCCAGCGAGGATATAGCCCACGCCACCCTGGTGTTCATGCGTACCGATGGCAGCACGCTCAGCCACGGAGTCAGTATCCCGGGGCGGGCACGCACCACGGTCCATGCCAATCTCGTGGATCCGGAGCGTGATGCCTCCATACAGGTCATCTCAGACAGGCCAGTGGTGGTGGAAAGGGCTATGTACTGGTCGGAGAAGGAGGGTGGCACGGACGCCCTGGGGGTCCTGCAACCACTCTAGCAAGTGTGAGGTGTGAAGCTTGCCGCGAGGAGCCGCAGGCGACGTGGCGATCTCTTTGCGATAGCGTTTCGATGGCATCATGCGCGGCGTAGAAGCATGGATCTCGCGGATCGGAAAGTAAGGGGCGCCGAAGCCATATCGCCGCGCCTTTGGAGGTGGCGGCAATCCGCCGCAACGGGAAGGGAAATTCCCTGACCGTAAGGAATCTTATATTGATGCATTGATACCGGAAAAGGCGGTTTGGGCTGGGGGAGCAAGCAGGGTTTCCTTCAAATCGAGCCTCAACGCAAGGGATATGTTAGTGCTCGTTCCTTTTGTTACAACCGTGTTACCAAGCTGCAAAAAACATGCAAAGAAGTCAACGGGGGGCTTTACATCGCGGCTCCATATGCCGTTAAATATATACAGAGTGGGCAAATTGTATAATAATCTCAGTTCGGCTGAAGGGTTGCAGCGAGGTAGAGGATGCTAAGGACTTCAGTCCAGACCGTTATCAACATAATGGTCATCGTCCTGGTGATTGGGGCGATGGTCCTGGGCGCTGTCGCCCTCATACCCTCCCGTAATCCCATGGGGCCCATGATCGGGAAGCTGCTGAGTTCCAGAAAAATCCTCTCAGGCCTCATGGGCAGCCTGGACGCGAAATGCCTGGCCGAGGCCATGCGCGAGAATCCCGAGATGATGTCCGACCTCCTGGCCGAGCTGGGGGAGGACGGGGCGCGCATGATCGCCGAGGCGGTAAACGAGAACCCGGAGTTCGTAGCGGAACTGGTGGGCAACATGGACCCGGCCCTGCTGGCGGCGGTGCTGAACGACCCCGCCTCCGCCGCGTTCACCGCGTCCCTCACCGAGCATCTCGACCCCGAGGCCATCGCTGCGGTGGTCAACGCGAACGGCCCCATGCTTACACAGCTGGTGGGGCTTCTCGATGCCGAGGTGCTTGCCTCCGCCATCAACGCCAACGGCGAGTTTCTCACGGCATCCACGGCGGCCATGGACCCCGCCGTCATCGCCGGAGTGCTGAACGCCAACGGCCCCTTCGTAACGTCCCTCATAGGATTTCTGGACCCCGCGGTCCTGGCCGCCGCCCTCAACGCCAATCCAGGCATGATGGGCGATCTCATGGGATATCTGGATACGGCGGTAGTAGCGGGAGTAATCAACGACAACGGTACGTTCGTAGCCGGCCTGTTGAGATACCTCGATCCCCAGGTGCTCACGGCGGGGATGAACTCCCATCCTACCTTCCTGTCCAGGATGATGTCTCACCTGAACCCTCAAGTGATCGCCTATGCGCTCAACGCCAACTCGGATATGACACCGCAACTCTTGAACAATCTCTCCAACGAACTGCTCATAGGCGTGCTCTCGGTAACCGCCAACAATGAAGCCTGGATAAGCTCGCTGCTGGGGAAGCTGGATCCCGCCAAGATGGCCCAGATCATGAACAATTCCTCCTCCTTTTCCGCCAGCCTTATCAACGCGATAGATCCCGCCTGGGCGGCGGGGATAGCCAACGGCAATCCCGACCTGGTCTTCAAGGTCCTGGGCAAGATAGACCCGGATCTGGTCATAGCTCTTTCCAGCAACGAGAGCCTGCTGGCCAGGATACTTCCCCTCATCGATACCGCCGCCGTAGGGGCGGCCCTGGGAGAACATACCGACCTGGTAACGCGACTCCTCCCCCTTCTGGACCCGGTACTGGCGGAGTATTCCAACCTGGCCCTGGAGGGGAATCCTGACCTGGTCTCGGCCTTGCTGGGCAACCTGGACGGGGTTCAGATCGCGGCGGCCCTGGCCCAGGCCCCCTCCTTCTTGACCGGCATGGTCTCCGGGATCTCTCCGGGACTGGTAGCCGCGATGCTGCAGGGCTCCAATCAGAACCCGCAGATGCTCATCAACCTGCTCAACACCACCGGACTGGGGGCTTCCATCGCCTCTGGCCTGGATCTCTCCGGCACCTTCATGCCCACCCTTCTGGCCATGCTTCCCGCCAACGTAGGCCAGACGGCGGCCCTGGCCCTGAACGCCAACCCGGCCATGCTCAACGCCGCTCTGACCTACTCCGACCCACAGGTTCTTGCGGGGATACTCAACTCGGGGGCGGCCAACGGCCTTATCGCGGCCCTGGTCCCCCTCCTCTCGGAGCCGGTGGCGCAGGCGGTAGCCGAGGGTATCAATACTGACGCCGGCCAGCCGGTAGCCGACTCCATGATCAAGAGCATGATCATCGCCTCGAATCCGGTAGTGATCTCCGACGCCATGAACCGCAACCCGGGTTTTGTAAGCGGACTGCTCGCCAACCTCAACGCGAATGCGGCCTCCGCTATAGCCGCGGGGCTGAACGCGGCCGACCCCGAGGTGACCAGGACCGTATCCCGTTACCTGGAGGGAGCGACGGGCGCCAGGATCGCCGAGGGGCTCTCGGCCAACCCCGCCATCCTGGAGCCGCTGGTAGGGGCTCTCTCGCCCCAAGTCGGGCAGGCCATTGCCGAGGGGCTCAACCAGAACGGCAGCGATTTCAACCAGCAGATGATGGCGAACCTCTCTGGAGAGGTGGGAGCAGCCCTGGCCCAGGGGCTCAACCAGAACGATGAACTCACGCAGCTGATGGTCTCGATGCTGGGCAACCTCAACGAATATGCGGGCACGGAGATTGCGGCGGGGCTTAACGCCAACGCCGCGGGTGGAGCCGGGTTCCTGGAGGCCATGCTCGGGGCGACCTCGGTCGGTATGTCCCAGGCCATCTCGCAGGCCCTGAACAGCCTGCCTACCGCGGACCTCAACCAGAACCTGATCTACCGCCTGATCACCGGGCTGAACGGGAATACCGCCGCCGACGTGGCGCAGGGGCTCAACAGCAACCCGAACCTGATTACCAACCTAATGGCCAACCTGGACGGGGCACATGCAGCCTGGGCCATGAATCAGAACGAGGCCTTCCTCACCAACCTGATGGCCGCGCTGGATGGGGCGGCCATAGCGGATGCTCTGAACACCGCCCTGGGGACGCCAGGGGGCCAGGCTTTTGTCGCCGATCTCCTCTCGACCCTGAACGGCACCATCCTGGTCAATGCCATGAACGCCAACCCCGACATCACCGCCGAATTCATGTCACAGGCGAGCGCCAACGGCCTGGGTGATATCATCGGCCAGGCGATGGTCGCCGCCGGCGCCGGGGACGTCGGCGGTTTTCTCACCGAACTCCTGGGGACGCTGGATTATCAGACGATGACCAACGCACTCAACGCGGCCCTGGGCAACCACAATGCAGATCTCCCCATAAGCGGGCACAACCTGCTCGAGTGCCTGTGGCTGGATGCGAAGACACGGCTGGCCGGCTGGGTAACCATGACGGCATGGATAGGTTTCCTGGGTTTCGAGCCGGCGCCGTTCCCATAAAGGAGTCGCGGATATGCTGATACGCAAGCCCATGCAGATCATAGTAAACCTGGTGGTCATCGGGCTGCTGCTGATCCTGGTAGCGGGAGGAGCCCTGATGCTCCTCCCGGTGAAGGGACCCCTTGGTTCCATCCTGGGAAAGATGTCCTCCCAGCGCTATACCCTGGCGGGCATAATCTCCGGCCTGGATCCGGTGGAGGTAGCACGGGCCATCAACGACAACCCCGAGTTCCTCTCCGAGATCATGGCCGAGCTGGCCGATCCGGCCAATGCCGAGGCCACGGCGGCTGCGCTCAACGACAATCCAGGCTTCCTGGTGGAACTACTGGCCGTCCTAGACCCCGCGCCGCTGGCCCAGGCGGTGAACGAGCACGGGGATCTCATCGCGGATCTCCTTCCCCTGCTCGATGCGGAGACCCT
This sequence comes from Actinomycetota bacterium, assembly GCA_003598015.1. GTDB lineage: Bacteria > Actinomycetota > Geothermincolia > Geothermincolales > RBG-13-55-18 > SURF-21. Next base: position 25,425 of record QZKE01000104.1, read on the forward strand.
GGCCGATTCCATAAACAAGACAGGCGATTTCACTGCCGCCCTTCTGCCTGAGCTCGATCCCCAGGTGATAGCGGGCGTGGTCAACGAGAACGGCGCCTTCCTGGTCCAACTGGTATCCTTCCTGGATCCGGAGGTGGTGGCCGCCTCCACCAATGCCAACCCGGGATTCACTATCGGCCTGTTGCAGAACCTGGACCCGGCAGTCATCGCGGGTGCGGTAAACGCCAACGGAGGATGGCTGTCCACCCTCCTCTCCCTGCTCGATCCGGCTCCCACGGCCCAGGCTTTGAGTGCGAACCCGGGGTTCCTGGCCGGCCTGGTGGGAGATCTGAATGCGGCCACCGTGGCGCGCGCCCTCAACGCCAACCCGGCCTTCATGGTCGGCATCACCCGCTACACCGATCCCAACGCGCTGGTGAGCGCGCTCAACGACAACAAGGCCCTGCTCATCGGGGTGGCTAACCGTATGGATCCAGTGGCGGCGGCAAAGGTGGGCTCGGACCAGGCTATACTCACGCGTATTCTGGCCCTTCTGAACGCCGCCCCCATCGCCGGGGCGGTAAACACCAACGCTGCATTTGTGAAGAACCTCATGAAAGATCTCGACCCCCGGGGACTTGCCGCTTCCCTGAACGGTACGGGTGACCAGGTGGCGAAGATAATAAACCTGCTGCGGGACGATTACATTAAATACCTCCTCGACGATGTACCCTTCCTGGACGAGGTGGTCAAGAAGATGGACCAGTCGGTCCTGGCTGGAGCGCTCAACGCCAACTCCGCCTTCCTCACCTCGCTGGTGCAGAACCTTCCGCCCTCCCTGGGGCGGGCGGCCGCGGAGGGGATGAATCTGAACCCCGCTCTCATCGACCGTATGATAGCTACCTCCAACCCCGCCTTCCTGGCGGGAGTGCTGGGGGGCGCGGGTGATTTCGTCTCCGCCCTGGTGGCCAACCTGGACCCTGCGGTTGCGCGCGCTGTCGCCGCTGGCGTGAACGCCAATCCGGCTCTCATAGACGCGGCCCTCTCCAACCTCGATCCAGCGGTAACGCTCTATATCATGGAGCAGACCACCGGCTTCACCGAGGAACTATCGGCCAGCCTCTCGGCCATAGCTGGCGCGGGGATGGGAATAGGCCTCAGCAACAACCTGGCCTTCCTCTCCGCCCTCATCGGCAACCTGGATGCCCACGGGCTGGCGACCCTGCTCACCCTGCATCCCGAAACCACCCGGCAGCTCTCCGCGTACCTGGGCCCGGTATTCGCCCAGGGTCTCGCCGCTGGCCTTAACGCCGGAGGGACCTTCCTGACTCAACTCATCTCCTACCTGGACCCCGCGGTCATAGCGGCAGCCATGGAGGAGAACCCGCAGATGGTGAGGGACCTGGTGGGCGGACTCAACGGAAACGTGGGATTGGCGGTAGCACAGGGCATCAACGCCAACCCGTCCTTCATGGCCGGCGTCCTGGCGGGGCTGGATAGCGACGTGGGGGTGTACATGGCCGAGGGCACCAACCTCAACGCGGCGGAGGGAAGGGGCTTCATGCGGGAACTCCTGGCGAACCTGAGCCCGGGTATAGCCGACGAGCTCGCCGCGGCCCTGGGCAGCAACGGGCCGCTCCTGGTGCAAGTCCTGGGCAATCTCAACGACGTGACCGGTACGAACATGGCCCAGGCCATGAACGCCGCTACCGCCGTGAATCCCGACTTCACCATGATGCTCATGGCCAACATGGCGCCGGAGACCGCCGCCGCCATGGCCGAGGGGCTCAACGCCAGCGCCCAGAACAACCCGAGCTTTATCAACAATCTCGTCCTCAACCTGAACGCCGACACGGGAGCGGCCATCGCGCAGGGGGTCAACGCCATGGCGGCGGGGGGGGCCAGTTCCGCCCTCTACGCCAGTCTGGTGTCCACGGGCGTGAATACGGTAAACGCTCTAGCCGGAGCCTTGAACGCCAACTACGCCTTTCTGGACGCTCTGGTGGATAACCTGGACCCCGCGATACTGGGACCGGCCGTCAGCAATGGCATAGACGCAGCGCCCGCGTATTTCCTCCGCAACAATCTGGCCTATACCGATGCTGATATGATGGCGCGGATGATGAACACCCCGGGGGGCCAGAACCTGACCAACCAGCTGCTGGCCAACCTGGACGGATCCCTGGTGGCACAGGCCCTGAACAGCGGCGCGCAGCCGCTGCTCTACGACCTGTTGGGGGGCCTCATCGGGAAGGATACGGCGCAGACGATGTCGGGCAGGACCAGCGACCGCAACGACCCGCTCTACCCCTGGTACGGTTTCCAGATGAACCTGGACCTGGTGGATGCCGCGGGATTGGACCAGGTCATGGTGGATGCCATAGACAACAGCATGAGCTACGCGAATCCCCTGCTGAGGAGGCTGGGCATGTATACGTTGCTGGTCACTTCCCTGGGGGATATCGACGCGAAGGCTTATATCATAGGTGCCGATACCGGCAAGATACCGTAGGAAGATAGAGGTCGACTGAGATGTTTCTCTTGCGCAGACCGGTGCAACTGGTGATCAATATCACCGTCGTGGTCCTGATAGCGGGCTTCCTGGTCGTGGGCGCGGTGATGGTGCTGCCGTCCCGCAGCCCCCTGGGCCCCCTGCTGGGCAGCATCGCCAGCGACGTCGACCTGCTCTCAAATATGCTCGCCAACACCGAGCCCAAGGCGGTGGCCCAGGCCTTGAACGAGAACCCGGAGTTCATCTCCGAGCTGCTCAAAGCCTTGACGGACGAGGGATCGGTGGCGGTTATCGCCCAGGCCTTGAACGAGAACCCGGAGATGCTGACCGCCGCTACGCCTTACCTGGACCCCTCCTCCATCGCCTATATACTCAACGAGAGCTCGCAGTTCCTCACCGATCTGGTAGGGGAGCTGGACCCCGAGATAATCGCCGCGGCCGTGAACCAGAACGGCGCCTTCGTCGCCGAGCTCATCGGCTACCTGGACGCGGAGGCCTTGAACGCGGGCATCAACGCCAACGGAGCGTTCCTCGCCGAGGTCGTCTCCTATGTCGATCCTCAGGTGGCAGCCGGGGTGCTCAACCAGAACGGCCCCTTCCTCTCGGCCCTCATGGGATTCATGGACCCCGCGGTGACGGGTGAGATCGTCAACCAGAACGGCGCCTTCCTCTCGGCCCTCGTCTCTTACCTCGATCCCGTAGTCATTGCCGACGTGGTAAACTCCAACGGCGATATGCTGGCCGCCTCCATGGACTATCTGGATCCCTCCACCGTGGCCTACGTGATAAACGCCAACGGCCCCTTCGTGGCCTCCATCATGGGTTACCTGAATCCGGCGGTGATGGCGGGCGCGCTCAACGCCAACGTGGCCACGGCCATGCGCGTGGCCGGCTCCATAACCCCCGCGTTCGTCGCGGACATTCTGAACAATATAACCCTGCTCTCCGCTGCTACCCCGTACATGCAGGCGGTGCCTGTGGCTGGAGCGCTCATGACCGCCACCGATTTCATCAACGACCTGATATCCCTGCTCAACCCCGACGTGGTGGCGGACCTCATCAACTCATCCATCGACCTGGTCAAGGCCAGCGCCGAGTATACCGATCCCGGATTCGTAGCCGATCTCATCTCCAACCAGGCCATGCTCTCGCGTATTCTTGGATTGCTGGATCCCTGGGTGCTGGCCCAGGTGCTCAACGCCAACCCGGATATGTCCGGCAAGCTCATCCCCCTGCTTTCACCCGCAGTGGGAGCGGGACTGGGGGCGGGAGTGGGCGACAATCCAGGCCTGCTCATCGAGGCGCTGAACGCCCTCAACCCGGCCATCCTGACCAACGCCATGAATGCCCACCCGGAGATCTCGGAGGAGCTCTCGCGGCTGATGCCCGCCTCCCTGGGCTCTTATGCGGGAGCGGGGCTGAGGGACCAGGACCCGGCCTTCATCGGGGAGCTGCTGGCCAACCTGAACCCGGCGCCGCTGGCCGCGGCCTTGGGCACCCATACCGGCCTCGTATACGACCTGGTCTCGGGGATCTCTCCCACGGTTGTCCGTTCCATGATGCTCGGATCCAACCGCAACCCGGATTTCCTCTCCGGCCTCCTCTCCCACCTGAGCGGAGCGACGGTGGCCGGAGCGCTCAACGCCAATCCCGCCTTCCTCCAGACCCTCCTCTCAGACCTGGGGGGTCCCCTGGGAACCGCTTCCGCCCAGGGTCTCACGGATAACTACCTGGCGGGGAGGGACTTCCTGCCGTCCCTCATCTCGGCCCTGAACCCGGCGGTGGTGGCGACGGCGGTCAACGCCAACGGCCCCTTCCTCACCGGCTTCCTTACCAACGCCAGCTCAACCACGGCCTACTACCTGGCCCTGGGGATAAACCAGAACGTAGCCACCCACCCCCTGGGGCAGGACATGCTCTCGGTACTCATCGCCAACATCTCGACCTCCGCGGCGGCGTCGCTGGCCCAGGGGATCAACCAGAACGTGGCTGTAAATCCGACGGACAACCTGCTCACCGGCCTCCTGGCCAACACCAGTGGACCGTCGGGCGTGGCCATAGCAGCCGGATTGAACAGCAATCCCGCCCTGGTCAGGGAACTGGCGAAGAACATCAACTACGAGACCGGCCTGGCTGCGGCACAGGGGATCAACCTCTCCTGCGAGAGAGCCCAGACGGGCACGGTGGAGCACCCGGCCGCGTACTACCAGTTCCTGCGCAACCTCCTGGCCAACCTGGGCCCGGCGGTAGCCTTGGCCTCCGCGCAGGGCCTGGATGCAAATCCCGACCGGGACCCGCTGGTGCTCGCCCTGGTCACCAACCTGGACGCTGCATGGGTGGGACCGGTGGCCGCCAGCGCGGTGAACTCCAACGCCGCGGTACAGGCCATGATCCCCACCATCGTGAATCTGCTGGATGCCCAGACGGGCATAACCATGGCCCAGGCCATGAACGCCAATCCCAACATGACCGACTGGATGCTCAAGGCCCTGGACGCGGGCGTGGTGGCCGACCTCCTGAACAACAACCCCGCCTTCCTGGGCGGCCTGGTCTCCAACCTGGACGGAGCGGTGGTCGCGGGCGCCGTCAACGCCGAATACGCCATGCATCCCGGCTCCTCCCTCATCGAACGGCTGCTGAGCTCTCCCGAGATGAACGGAGCCAATCTTGCGGATTCGCTGGATGCTTACGGGCTGAACTTCCTCACCGGCCTTCTGGGCGGACTGGACGGAACCATGGTCGCGGCGGCGATAAACGGCAACCCCGGGGCGACCACCTTCCTCGCGGACGTCATAGCCTACCTCAACCCGTATTTCGTCGCGGCCCTGATCAACGAGAGTGATACCAACGGGGCCGTGAAGAACCTGATCACGTGGATACATACCTACTACGCGCATTCCGCCAACCCCATCATCAATCTTCTTATCCAGGGACTCCTGGTGAACCAGGACGCGGAGCTGCAGATAAGGACCGCACAGGTCTTCATACCTCCCAACCGGCCCATAACACCACTACCATAAATCCGGGGCAAGGGCGATGGTATCCCATGCTGAAGGAGAGGGCCTGAAGCGGACCGCCGGGGGAAAGCTCTCCATCGCTATCTTCTTTATATGTTGCATCCTGCTGACCGTGCATGCGGGAGTCCTCGCCACTCCCCGGCATGACTCCACGTCATGGATGGACGGGCTCGAGGATGATGCGGGCACGGCGCTCTTCGACAACTCCGCAATCTCGCCCGGCGTCCTGCAGGTCAGGGGGCAGGTCGACCTGCTGGGAGAGGCGACCTCGGGCACCGGCATGTATACGTGCTCCCTCGCCTGCGCGGATGACGGCATGGTCTACGGCGGCACCGAGGCTTCCCTCACGACGGGCCAGGCCCTGCTCTTCCGCTACGATCCGGAAAGCGCGTGGCAGGGGGGGAGCAACCCACAGATCCTCGGAGAGCCATTTCCCAAGGCATCCTACACATGGCGCAACGGCTCGTTCCTGTGGATCTGGGACCTGGCCATCCTCGACGGCAAGGTATACGGCGGCCTCTATTACTGGCACTCCAGCCCGGACTATCACGCGGAATGCCGCGCGAACGGCGGGCGCATGTTCGTCTACGATCCGTCCCTTCCCTGGTCTCCCGGCGAGGACCCGGGCGACAACCCGCGCGACCTCGGCCAGGCGGTCGCGGGTGAGGCGGGGGTCATGGGCCTGTGCGTGGGAAATGACGGCTGGATTTACGGCGGGACCATCTCCAGCGCCATCACCTACGCGTCCATACCCGGCGCGGGGGGGCATGTCTTCCGGTTCGACCCGGATACGGCTGGCGAGGACAACCCCTTTTTCGAGGACCTGGGCCAGGTGGAGCCCGGGGTGGTGGAGGAGGTGTTCTCCCTGGCGCCCCATCCGGACGGCGGCCAGGACACCATATACGTCGGTACCGGCGACGGGGCCTACGTCTACGAACTGGACACCGTTACGTCGGATTTCACGCCGCTGGGCCGTCTCGAACAGGCGGACTACGGTTACGTGAGCGAGATGCTCACCGGATATGACGGCCGCGTCTACGCGGGGACCTATCCCACGTGCCGTCTCGGGGTATACGACCCTCTCGTGCCCGCGGCCGGCCTGGTCGATCTGGGGACCGCATGCGAGAACCAGCGCGAGCTCCCGGGGTTGACCAATGGAGCCGACGGCTATATCTACATGGCGACCTACGGCCATGCCCGCATGGGCACGGAGTATCCCAACAACGGGTGCCTGGTGCGCGTCGATCCCGATACCCTGGTGCTTGACCCCCCCGAGGTGGAATTCGAGAACCTGGGGCCGGCCAGGGGGCTGCTGCCGGGATACGAGGAGCCGGTCACGCCCATGTTCTGGGTGGATGCGCTGTGCACGGGGAGCGACGGGCGCATCTACGGCGCGGGGATCGGCAACTACATGTCCGTCTTCGACCCGGAGCATGCGTACGACGCAAGCGGGGAGGCCGTATCGGTGAGCGTATACCCTTCCGCCGCCGTACTGGGGCAGGTTATCCCGCGGCCGAATACGGGCAACGCCGGCCAGCGCATCACTGGCCTGGCGCCGGCCGCAGGCGGCGAGATCTATGGCGGTACCTACGTCTACTGGACGGGGCATCCCGAACACTCGCAGGAACTGGGCGGGCACCTCTTCCGCTATATACCCGCCGCCGGACTGGGAGAGGGGAGCCTGGAGGACCTCGGCCAGGCTCTTGCGACGGAATACGGATTGTGGTCGCCGGTGGAAGGGCCGGACGGAGACATCTATTTCGGGACCGAACCCCACGCATACCTGGCGAGATACGACCCGGAAACCGGCGTATTCCAGGACCTGGTGATTCCCGTGGAGGGTGGCACCGCGGTCAAGGGACTGGCCGTTGCCGGCCAGACGCTGTACGGGGGGGTCGAGCCGGGCGCGCATCTCTTCTCCTACGATGCAGCGAGCGGCGATTGCGTGGTGCTGGGAGAGGCGATGCCCGGCAAACAGCATATCGGCTCCCTGATACGGGGAGAGGACGGGCTCCTCTACGGGACCTGCGGTCCGGATGCGGGCTTCTTCGCCTACGACCCCTCCCTGCCCTGGAATCCTTCCGGGGACCCCGGCGGCAACCCTCGCTATACCGCGGTACCCGGGCAGAACACCTACGCTTACGCGCTGGCCCAGGCGTCGGATGGGTGCATCTACGTCGGTACGTATCCCGGTGGAATGGTCTACTCCTACGACACGGGAAGCGGCAGCTTCGCTGAGGTCCCCGAATACGACGGCGACAGGGGGATACAGTCCATGGCGAGGGGCGGCGAGGGGAAGGTGTACGTGGGTTGCGAGTTCGCCGACAAGAACCTCTCAGACCACGAACTCCTGGTGCGCCACGAAGACGGCACCTACGCATCCATGCCCTGGGTATGCGGGTGGGAGGACGGTATAACCGCGCTGGCCTGCGGCGCCAACGGGCGCATCTACGGCGGTACGAGCAACTATGGCTACCTCTTCGAGTACGAGCCCGGGTTCTGGTATACCTGGGATGAAACGACCTTCGATGCCGCTGCGCCGCCGGGCACCTCCCTGGGGGTGGACGTCCTGGACCGCGAGGGGAATATCCTCCTGCCGGATGTCTCCTCCGGGGAGGACATATCATCGCTCTCCCCCGCCCATACCTCCCTGCGCCTGCAGGCCCGCCTGGAAACGGCGAACGACAGCGTCACCCCGCGCCTCGACGCCTGGTCGCTGTCCTGGACTCCCGGGGGTCCGGTGCCGAGCCTGGATGCCATGGTGGAGGAAGACGGGGATGGGGACGTCTACCGGGGCGAGGAGGTGGAGCTTCAGGGCCAGGACTTCGGTGCCGAGAAGGGCTCGAGCCGCGTGGATTTCGCGGGGACCCCGGCCGGCGATTTCACTCTGTGGTCGGACGGCTGCATACGGGTGAGGGTGCCGGGAGGGTGCTCCGCGGGCGAGGTGACGGTGACCACCATGAACGGGACCTCCGGCGGTATCGCCTACAGCCTGACCGACCCGCCCCTCCACCACTTCGACATCTCCGCCGTGCCCTCGCCCCGGCGGGCGGGGGAGGCCTTCGAGATCACCGTCACCGCCCGTGATTCCCTGGGCAACCTCATACCCTCCTACGCGCGTACGGCCGGCCTCTCGGATACCACCGCCACCATCCATCCCGCCTCCACCGGGGCTTTCACCGGAGGATCCTGGACGGGGCCGGTAACCATAGACCAGC